>CBDDXH010000001.1:0-51687 GCA_965235125.1 Pelagilacustribacter hypolimneticus (SeqCode)
AAAAAATTTTTAAAATATTTTACAGAAATAGATGAGATTGAATTAGAAAAACTAATTAATGATGAAAAAAATATTAATAAGCTAAAAATTTTATTAGCTAATGAGGCTACAAAAATTTTGCATGGAGAAAAAAAATCTAAAGAATCTGAAATGACTGGAAAAGAAACTTTTGCCGGAAGTGGTGTTGGTCAAAATCTGCCTGTTATTTTTATAAAAGATTCTCTTTTAAAAAATGGAATAAATATAATTGATTTTATTAATGACATTAAAATTTTAAATTCAAAAAGTGAAATTAGACGTGCAATTAACGAAAGAGGTATTAAAATTAATGATAAATTAGTCACTGATGAAAAGAAAATTATTAGCATGAATGAGTTAAATAAAGATTATATTAAAGTTTCTTACGGTAAGAAAAAACACTATAAAATTCAACTTAACTAATTATTTTTATTATCTTTCTTCTTTTTTTCTAAAGCTCTAGTAATAAATCGAGGTGTTAAAGTTTTTATTGGATTAACAGTAGTTTCAATTTTACCTGGCAAGCCTTTCATTTTAAAACTCACTCCAAATATACCTTCTCCGATTTTATCTCCGATTAGAATGTTGCCAATAACTGGAATTTTTGAAATTAAATTATTTAATGTTTTTGCAGGTACTAAAGTTCCACTAAAACTTATTAATCCACTTTTGCTTTCAATGTATCCGTCCATTAGAACGGAAATACTTGGACCTAATGCTAGGATTTCTTCAACGTTAGTCACATTGTTTTCGCTTTTCATATTGATTTCTAAAATATCAAAGCTCATTCCTTCGCCAGATAATAAATCTGAAACTCCTCCAAGATCTGCTAAAGTTAATAGTTTTGCTAAAGCAGGTGCTTTAATAACTTTAAAGTTTTCTATTGTCATTTTTGATACAGAGACCTTGTCATCAAATGACATTTTATAGAGTAATTTACCCCCTTTAAGACCCTCAAAAAATTTATAGTCTGATAACAAAACCTGCGGAAGATCAGAATAGATTTCTAAGATTTTTTTATTATTTTCATTCTTCTTCAACGAAATATCAATAAATTCAGTTTTTGAAAATTCGCCTTTCGCAGAGAATTTTTCAAATTTACCATTGATGATTTTACCTATTAAATTAAAATTTTTTAATGGCACTTGCGATTTAGTATTTAAAGTATTAATTTTTATTTCAACATCTTTAGTAAAATTTTTTATAGGATTGGCTTTACTATCGCTTGAAATCTGCTTGAGCAAATAAGTAGCATCAAATTTATTTCCAATAATATAGATTTTTTCTTTAAAAGAAATTTTAAAATTGTTATTTTCTTCATTGTTATTAAAAGTAAGAACCTCAAGATCTAAAATTGATGCTATTTCATTTTTGCTGTTTAATTTTAGATCATTTATAGAAATTAAATTTTTATCTTCAGTAAATTTTATATAATTGAATGTAAGATTATTATTTTTGTAATTTATTTCACTTTTAATATTGCTGTTATTTTTATAATTGCTTTTATAATTTAAAAATTCTAAAAAAATATTGTCAACTAAGTCAAGATCAATAACATAAGTAGGATTTTTATTATTTAAATCATGGGAAATTTTAAATTTTTTATTTTCTATTCCTCCTAGATTATAGAAACCATCAAACTTTAAAAGATTCGTATTTTTTGAATTTAAAGTTATTGATAAATTTATATTAGATGCTGAAATTTTTTTAATCTGATTTTCTAAAAAGTTACTTTTAAAATTTTCTTTCAAATCTAGTTGAGCTTCTGAAATATTTCCGCTTGATTTATAATCGTAATCAATTAATTTAAAATTTTCATCAATTTTTAGTGTAAAATCATGTAATAAAGATCCTTGTATACTCAACTGATTTTTTTCTAAAAAATTTAAATTTAAATTAGTAAATAATTTCTTTATTTCACCTTCTTTTGCTTTGAGTTGGGAGTCGAATTTTCCTTCAATATCTATTTGTTTGTCTCGCTTTAAACTTATAGAACCATTAGATACTGAAATACCTTCATATTTTGCATTTAGAGAGTTTATTAACGTTAGGTTTTTATCAGTTATGAAATTAAGACTTACGTCTTGAATTAATAAATCATTTAAAACTTTAACATTAATTTTTTTTACTGAGCCATTTATTTTATAATCTTCAATTTTTAAATTTTCTCCTAACTTTATATCAATGAAAATTTTTTCAATCTCTCCATTATTTAAATTATTGAGTAAATAATTTTTAAAATTGGAAGGTTTGATCCTAATGGCTATTTTTTGAATATCAGTAATGTTAAAATTTTCAAAAGAAAAAATAGCTCTGTTTATTTCATTTTTTGATTTTAAAACTGATATTATTTTAGTGTAAAGATTTATTTCTTTAATTGGTATTTTAATATTCTGATAAATAATTTTTGGCTCTACTGTTGAGAGATAAACCTGAAATTTTTTAATATCAAATTTAATTTTTATTTCATCTAATGAAAGCTCAATATTAGGTTCTTTTTTTTTAATTTCACTGATAATTATGCTATTAAATTTAGATGTTTTAATTCCAAATACAGAAAGATAAAAAATAGAACCAATAGCTAATGCTATTATGATTAAAAAAGATCTAAAAATTATTTTTTTCATTATGATTTAAAAAAATGTCCTTCGATAAACTGATCTAGGTTACCGTTTAAAATATCTTCTGGGTCTGTACTTTCAACTTTAGATCTTAAATCTTTTACAAGTTGATAGGGTTGTAAAACATAAGAACGTATCTGATGTCCCCAGCCAATATCTGTTTTTGCACTTACGTTTTTTTGTTCTTGCTCTTCTCTTTTTTGTAATTCATGTTCATATAATCTTGCTTTCAACATTTTATAACATGTTTCTTTATTTTTATGTTGTGATCTTTGATTCTGACACTGAACAACAATCTTGGTTGGTAAATGAGTAATTCTAACCGCACTATCTGTAACGTTAACGTGCTGACCTCCGGCCCCACTTGATCTATAAGTGTCAATTCTTAAATCTTTTTCATCAATTTTAATATCAATTGCATCATCTATTGAAGGATAAACCCAAACACTAGCAAAGCTAGTATGTCTTCTTGAACCGCTATCAAAAGGAGATATTCTTACCAATCTATGCACGCCTGACTCATTTTTCATTAGTCCATAAAGATATTCTCCACTTACTTTTATGGTTGAAGACTTAATTCCAGCTTCTTCGCCTTTATGTTCGCTAATAATTTCAGATGTAAATGATTTTTTATCGAACCATTTTAAATACATTTTCCTCAACATTTCAGCCCAATCTTGACTTTCGGTTCCCCCAGCACCAGCATGAATTTCTAAATATATATCTAGATAGTCATTTTCTCCTGATAAAAAACAGCTAATCTCAGTTTTTTTTATTTTTTTTTCTATTTCTTTAATCTTATTTAAACAATCAGAGATTGTTGCTTCATCAGATTCCTCTTTTGCTAAGTTATAAATATCTCTAAGGTTTTGAAGATCTTTTTTAGAATTATTAAACAAATCGAAAATAGTTTCAAAATGTTTTTTTTCTTTAACTGTTTTTTTTACTTTATTATTATCTTTCCAAAAATCTTCTTTTGCAATTATAGAATTTAAATCATCTAATTTTGATTTAATATTATTGGTTTCAAAGATACCCCCTAATATTAATCAATGCTTTTTCGGCTAAGTCTATTTGTGTCTCTATAAATTCCATTAATAAAACTGTCTAAATTTAATCAAACTATCATAATTTAATTTTTTATCTAAATTATTATTTCGCATTCTGTCAACATCCTTTGATTTAAACGCTTCGACAATTGCTTCCGCGTTGCTAAAATTTTCTTTTTTTCCAGTGTTATAATCAATTGCTGCAAAAAATATTTCTTCTGGAACAGAAAATGGCTTAAATTCATCCTTGTATAAAGCTTGCCTAACAAAATTTTTAAATATTGGTAATGCTGCTACAGCTCCAGTTTCATTCTTACCTAGTGTTTTTGGATCGTCAAACCCAATATAGACTCCAACTATTAGTTTTGATGTTGCCCCTATAAACCAAGCATCATAATTATCATTAGTTGTTCCTGTCTTTCCAGCAAGAGGTACATTTAAATCCTTAAGATTTTTACCTGTTCCCCTTTGAACGGCTCCTTCTAGCATTGATAAAATTTGGTAGGAAGTTTCTTTGCTTATAACCTGTTTGTAGTTATCTTTTAAGTATGGAGTTAAGTTTTCTGTTTCTGAAAATTTGTCACATCCGACACATTCTCTTTTATCGGAATTATAAATAGTTTTACCTCTTCTATCTTGAATTCTTTCAATAAAAATAGGATTAGTTTTTTTTCCACCATTAACAAATATAGTGTAAGCATTTGTAATTTGGAGCAAAGTTGTCTCAGCTGAACCTAATGATACTGATAATAGTTCTGGAATTTCATTATAAATATCTAATTCATTAGATAAATCTAATATTTTTTTTAATCCTAAATCTTGAGCTATTCTCACTGTCATTAAATTTCTAGAATATTCTATACCTTTTCTTAAAGTAGATGGGCCATAAAATTCTTTACCATAATTTTCTGGTTTCCAATTTTTTAAACCAACACCTTGTTCGGCCGTAAAAGGAGCATCAAGTATTATAGAATTTGGCAAAAAATTATTCTCTAATGCTGCGGCATAGACAAAAGGCTTGAAAGCAGAACCTGGCTGCCTTTTAGCTTGTGTTGCTCTATTAAATTCACTTGAGTTAAAACTAAATCCACCAGCTAAAGCTTTAATTTTTCCATTAAATGGATCTATAACTACAATAGCACCATTAACATTTGGATATTGTTTTAGCTCCCACTTTTGATTTGTATCTTTATTTATATAGATTACGTCATTTATTTTAAATGAATCGTAAATAGTTTTTCTAATCGCCCATTTCAAATTATTAATTGCAATGGTTCCTTGCTCTTCTTTATTTAAAATTTTAAAAACTATTTCTGAATCTTTAACGTTTATAATTTCAGCTAAACTCCAATTTAAACTAGAGTCTAATTTTTTTTCATTTAAAATTTCCTGCCAATTATTTTTAGTTTTTGTATTTAAAATTGGACCTCTCCATCCATGTCTTCTGTCATAGGCCTCTATTCCTGAACGCAAAGCGCTCAATGCATAAAGCTGATAATTAACATCTAGGGCAGATTTAATAGATAATCCTTCAGCGTAAAGTTTATCAAATCCATACTTATCTTTAATTGTTTTTCTAATTTCCTCAGTGTAATAATTAGCTTCTTCGAGAAGTTCTATTTTTCTTTTTTTTAAATTAATTTCTTCTAACTTATATTTTTCTAATTCACTATTACTAATAAAATTATTTTCATTTAAATTTTGTAATACTAAGTTTCTTCTTAATTTTGCTTCTTCATAAGATTTAAATGGATTGTACTTATTTGGTGCTTTTGGTAGAGCAGCTAATAATGCTGCCTCTGAATAATTAAGTTCTTTAACAGATTTGTCGAAATATTCTAGGCTTGCCGCGGCCACTCCGTAAGTGCCGCTGCCTAGATAAATCTGATTTAAGTAAAGCTCTAAAATTTTTTCTTTGGTATATGCTTTTTCTATTCTAAAAGCTAAAATAGCTTCTTTGATTTTTCTTTTTAAAGAAACCTCATTCGTCAATAAGAAGTTTTTTGAAACTTGTTGTGTTATAGTTGATGCGCCTTGTAATCTTTTATCATTAACAATATTCTTAAAATTATTAATTACTGCTCTTAAGATACCTTGTGGGTCTATGCCGGAATGATCAAAAAAATTTTTATCTTCAGCTGAAATGAAGGCGTTTATTATGAGTTTAGGTATTGAATCATAAGGAATAAAAAGTCTTTTTTCGACAGCGTATTCTGCGATCAAATCTCCGTTATTTGCATATACTCTGCTTGAAACTGGCGGTTCATAAGTTTCTAATTTTTTATAATCAGGTAATCCTGAAGATAAATACAAAAAACCAGAAAAAAATATAAATAATATAAATAAAAAAGAAATAATTGCCGATTTTACAAAGATGTTAAAATGACTAAACATGATTCTTATCAGATAAAGCTTAAATTTTGGCTATCTTAAGGCGCATTTTTAGACTTCTATTGTTGATGAATAAACTCAAAAAGTTTTATATAAGATCATCATGGAAAATCTTAAACAAAAATTTTTAAATTTAATCATTAAAGGAATTCATTCGAAATGGAAAAAAATTTATATATCGATGCCTCGCATCCAGAAGAAACTAGAATTGTTCTCAGATCAGAAAATGGAATTGAAGCATACGAGTACGAAAACAAAAATAAACTAAATTTCAAAAGCAATATTTATTTAGGTACTGTAAGTAGAGTTGAGCCCTCCTTGCAGGCGGCTTTCATTAATTTCGGTAGAGTTAAACATGGATTTCTTGCATTTAATGACATTCAGTCAGATTATTATCAAATTCCAACTGAGGATAAGGAAAGACTTCAAGAAGTAGAAGAAAAAATAAGGGAAGATTTAAAAAATGAAAACTTAAATGATTTAAATAATGGAATTAACACAGATGATGAATCAGTAAATGGAAATAATAAGGATTTAGAAAATAGTGAAAAAAATCCTGCAATTGTCAAAGAGGAAAACTCTGAGTCAATAATTTATAAAAATGAAGATGATGCTCCAGCTGAAATAGAGAAAAAAAATAATGTAAGAGAAAAATTAAAAAATTCATATGGTGTTAAAAGATATAGAATTCAGGAAGTTATAAAGCCAGGTCAAGTAATTTTAATTCAAGTAATTAAAGAGGAAAGAGGAAATAAAGGTTCTGCGTTAACTACTTTTATATCTTTAGCCGGAAAATATATGGTCTTAATGCCTAACACAGCCAAAGGTGGCGGTATATCCAGAAAAATTTTTAATTCTGCTGATAGAACAAAAATAAGAAATATTCTAAATGAAATTGAGATACCTAAAAGTATGGGGGTTATTGTTAGAACTGCAGGAGCTAATAAAACTAAGAATGAAATTGAAAAAGATTTCCAAAATACTTTAAAAACATGGGATCAAATCCAAAGTAAAACTTTGGACTCTAATGCGCCATCATTAATTTATGAAGAAGGAGATATTATAAAAAGAGCTCTAAGAGATATATATGATAACGATACATTAAATATTTATGTAGATGGTAATGACTGCTATCAAAAAACTAAATCATTTATTAAAGAATTAATGCCAAAAAGTGCGAAATTTTTAAAAAAACATAAAAGTAAAATTCCATTATTTCATGAGGCTGGAATTGAAAAAGAACTTAATAATATTTTTGATCCAGTAGTTAAATTAAAATCTGGCGGTTATTTAGTAATTAACCCGACTGAGGCTTTAGTTGCTATAGATATTAATTCTGGACAATCAATTAAAGCCTCTAATATTGAAAAAACTGCTTTGAATACTAATTTAGAAGCTGCAGAAGAAATAGCAAAACAAATTAAAATTAGAGATTTGTCTGGTTTAATTGTCATAGATTTTATCGATATGATGAATTTCTTTAACAAAAGATTAGTAGAAAAAAAAATAAGAGAAGCTGTTAGGAACGATAGAGCAAGAATCCAAGTTGGTAAGATTAGTGCTTTTGGATTGTTGGAAATGACCAGACAAAGACTTAGAGAAAGTTCAGTTAAATGGGAAACAAATTTATCTTTGGAATCTTTTGCTTTAAAAATAATAAAAAAATCAGAAATGCTATCATTTACAGATAAAGTAAAGAGTATAGACGTTCATGTTCCTGAAAAAGTTAAGATTTATATAAATAAAATTTTAAATAAGGAAATTAATTATTTTGAAAGTAAATTCAAAATAAAAATCAATTTTATGGCAGATCCTCAACTTATTATCCCCGAGTATAGTCTCAATTTATTCGATAAAAATAAAAAATTAATTAATAAAATTGAAAATATAAATAAAATTGAAGGATTTGAGAAGTTAACTGAAGAAAAAACAAATGAGGTAAAAAATTTAACAAAAGATGAAAATAATAAAAAATCTGTTTTGGTGAAAAAAAAAAATAATGAAAAAAAAGAGAAAAAAAAATCTCCTAGAACACTGTGGGTGAGAAGAAAAAAACCTTCCTAGATTAAACCTTTAGATGGACTGCTGGCATCTGCATAAAATGATTTTTGCATTCTGACAGCGATAAAAGATTGACGGCCAGAGATTACTGCGTTTTTGAAAGATTGTGCCATTAAAAGAGGATTTTTTGCTTTAGCAATTGCACTATTAACTAAAACTCCATCACATCCTAATTCCATCGCAATAGTTGCATCAGAAGCTGTGCCAATGCCAGCATCAACTATAATTGGTACCTTAGCGTTTTTAATTATAATAGATAAATTAATTTTATTTTGTATTCCTTGGCCTGAACCTATTGGAGAGGCTAATGGCATTACAGCGGATGCACCTAGATACTCCAGCTCTTTGGCCAATAATGGATCGTCTGAACAATAAACTAAAACTTTAAATCCTTCTTGAACTAATACTTTAGTTGCTTTTAATGTTTCTATCATATCAGGATATAAAGTTTTTTTATCTCCAATGACCTCTAATTTGACCATTTTCCATCCACCTATCTCTCGAGCCAATCTTAATGTTCTCAGAGATTCATCTGCGTTAAAGCAGCCTGCAGTATTAGGAAGATATTTTATTAGTTTTGGGTTTAAATAATCGGTTAATATAGGTTTTTTTTTATCTAAAATATTTAATCGTCTAATAGCTACAGTAACCATGTTAGCTCCAGATGCTTTAACCGCTTCAGCTGTTTCTTTAAAATTTTTATATTTGCCAGTACCTACAATTAATCTAGA
The DNA here is from genome assembly GCA_965235125.1 of Pelagilacustribacter hypolimneticus (SeqCode). GTDB lineage: Bacteria > Pseudomonadota > Alphaproteobacteria > Pelagibacterales > Pelagibacteraceae > Pelagilacustribacter > Pelagilacustribacter hypolimneticus. Next base: position 8,872 of record CBDDXH010000001.1, read on the forward strand.
TTTTAGAATTTGATTATCTATTTTAAAAATATCTTTCTTCATAAGGATTACCCACCGCCAATAAAATGCACTATTTCAATTTTGTCCTTATTTTTTATATAAATTAATTTATATTTATTTCGATTAATTATCTTACCGTTTAATTCAACTGCAACTTTTTTACTTTCGATTTTATATTTTTTTAATAATATGGCTATAGAGTATTTATTACTTAATTTTAAATTACGTCCATTTAATTGTATTTTAACCATAATTAAGATATCTAATATATCTACTTTTCAAAAAATGAAGTACAAAATTATTATAATTAATGGTCCGAACCTTAATCTTTTAGGCGAAAGAGAGATAAACAAATACGGGGCTGTAACGTTAAAAAAAATTGAAAAAGATTGTAAAAATTTTGCAAAAAAAAAAGATATTCAAGTAACTTTCAAACAATCGAATATTGAAGGTAAAATTATAGATTTTATTCAAAATTCTAGAAAAAAATTTCATGGTTTAATAATTAATGCTGCTGGATATACCCATACATCAGTAGCAATTAGAGATGCTCTTATGATTCTAACAATGCCTATAGTAGAATTACACATTACAAATATATACAATAGGGAAAAATTCAGACATAAATCTTTAATAAGTAAGACGGCAAGAAGTATTATTTGTGGTTTTGGAGTAAAAGGCTATATTTTAGCATTAGAAGGAATTAAAGAAATTATAAAAAATGAAGATAGACAAAAAGTTAATTAAAGAGCTTGTAGATAATTTAGACGAATTCAAATTAACTGAGCTTGAATATCAAAATGGCGATACGAAAATAAAGGTTTCCAAAGCATTCAAAGCAGCTGGTATAGGTAAATTATCTGAAAATTTGATTTCTAACAACAAAGCTGTCTTAAATGAGGAAGAAGAAGGAATTAGAATAAAGTCTCCAATTATTGGCACAGCTTATTTGGCACCCGAACCAGGTGCAAATCATTTTGTTAAAGTTGGAGAAAAAATCAAAAAAGGACAAACAATAATGATCGTTGAAGCTATGAAAACAATGAATCATATCCCCACTACAAGAGACGGAGAAGTAAAAAAAATATTAGTAAAAGATGGTCAGCCTGTTGAATTTGGACAAACCTTAATTCTTTTAAAATAATTTAATGTTTAAAAAAGTTTTAATTGCTAACAGAGGAGAGATTGCTGTTAGGGTGATTAGGGCTTGCAAAGAATGGGGTATTTCAACTGTTGCAGTTCATTCTGATGTTGACGCTGATTCTATGCATGTAAGAATGGCTGATGAAAGTGTTTGTATTGGTTCCCACCAACCTTCAAATAGTTATTTAAATATTGCTGCAATAATTTCTGCTGCAGATCTTACTGGGGCAGAAGCTATTCATCCAGGTTATGGTTTTTTATCGGAAAATGCAAAATTTGCAGAAATAACAAATAATCATGGAATAAAATTTATAGGTCCAAGTGCAGAATTAATTAGAAAAATGGGAGATAAAATAGAAGCTAAAAAGATTGCAAAACAATATGGACTTTCAGTTATTGAAGGATCTGAAGGTGGAGTTAAATCTGTTGAAGAAGCAAAGAAAATTTGCTTTAGAATTGGATACCCCATCTTAATTAAAGCTGCTGGAGGAGGTGGTGGAAAAGGTATGAAGATTGTTGAAAAAGAGTCAGAATTAGAAAATCTATTTTTAACAGCAAAATTAGAAGCTAAAAAATATTTTGGAAACGATGAACTGTATATTGAAAAATATTTTAAACATCCGCGACACATCGAAGTACAAATTCTAGCAGGAAAAAATAGAACTGTTCATTTACATGAAAGAGATTGTACTGTTCAAAGAAGGCATCAAAAACTAATTGAAGAAACCCCTAGCCCCGTACTAAGCGTAGAATCAAGAAATGAATTACTGAAAAGTACGGTCAATATGGTTGAAAAACTTGGATATGAAGGTTCTGGAACTATCGAATATATTTACGAAGATGGAAAATTTTATTTTTTAGAAATGAATACAAGAATTCAAGTCGAACATCCGGTTACTGAGGTAGTAACAGGAATAGATATAGTTAAAGAGCAAATATGGATAGCCTATACTGGTAATACGGCGCTAGAACAAAGCGATATTGCTCCAAAAGGACATGCAATTGAGTGCAGAATAAATGCTGAAAACCCATTTAAGGACTTTGAACCAAGCCCAGGTATTATTTCAGTTTGTCATCAGCCCGGGGGGTTTAGAACAAGAGTTGATGGAGCTATATTTCAAGGTTGTAAAATAACTCCTTATTACGATAGCCTAATTGCTAAGCTTATCTGTCATGGCAGAAATAGAACAGAAGCTATTCAAAGGATGCAAAGATCTTTAAATGAATTTGTCTTAGAAGGAATTGAAACAACTGTACCATTTCACAAAAAACTTATTTCTCACGAAAAATTTATTAGTTCTAATTTTGATACCAATTGGCTAGCAAATGAAAAAATTATTTAAACATTTTCACAATTAACAAGCCATAAATCATAGACTGGATGATCTAGTGGATTTAAAGTAGTGCTTGTAGAAAAGGTCCAACCATTAAATACGAAAACTTTATTACTTAAATTATCTGTGAGATCTTTAACTTGAATATATGCTGCCTGACCCTGCTCTGATTGAGACTCAATATTTCCACATTTTAAGGCTTTTATCTCGAGTAAACCAAATTTTTTTGTTTCACCCAAAAATAAATTAATATTAGAAGTTTTAGCAGTTATTTTATCTAAAGCGACTATATTAACTCTAGTTGATTTATTTTCTGATTCTTTAATTTTTTTTTCTTTTAGTATTAAAGTTTCCTTATTTAAAATTTTTTGTTCTTCAGCATCTTCTTTATCAAAACTAGCTTCTAAATCTTCAAGATTTACTAAAGGGACAGTACTTATTTTTTCTTCGGCGTAAGAAAAAGTGATTAAATTAATTAAAAATAAAATAAAAAGTAAACTAATTTTTCCAAGTTTCATATTTTTTTTTTGAGTTATTTAATTTTGAAATCTGATTTGGTTTGTAAGCGTTTAGTGTGCCTGTTTGATTTTCTAAATGTTCTTTCTGCCATAGATATTTTTTTTTTTTGTTATTAGGTGTTTCATTAATTGTATGATGAATCCAAAGAAACCATTCAGATGTTATTTTTGATGCTTCAATATTGTCTTTATAAACAACCCATCTTTGATCATTTTTACTCTTATAATATTTGTTTCCATAAGAGTCTGCTCCAACAAATTTTCCGAAAAATAATGTTTTTAAAAACGTTCCTAAGGTTTGTTTGTGCCACCAGGTAAAAATTTGTTTTAGGTTCATTATAATAACATCCACACACTTTAAGAGTGTATATTAAGCCCTAGACACTTACTATATTTGTTATATATCTTCAATTGTTGATTCCTAAAATATTTAAATGAAAAAATTTATAGTTGAGACTTATTATACTTGTACGTTTAAAACAGTTCATACACTTGATGAACTAAATGAAGTTGAATTATCTAAAATTGACAGTCGAAATGATGGTGAGGTTGAAGTTATTGATGTAAGACTTAATAATAGAAAAACAAAGAAAATTGGAGACAAGTCTAAACCAGTTAATAAAAAAAATGAAGATTTTGCTGGCATAGACCAGATAGTTGGAAAAGAGGTTCTTCAAAAGAATTTTGCCCACACATCTGCAATTAAAGAAGAAAGTTTAAAAGTTAAAAGCCAAATAAGTTCAAGATTTAGAATGCCTGATCGAAGAAAAGGCTACATTCAAAAAGCTTCAATTGGTCAACAGAAAATTTATCTTCATACAGGTGAATATGACGATGGTAAGATTGGTGAAATCTTTATTGATACAAATAAAGAAGGAGAGTTAGTCAAAGCATTAATGAATAACTTTGCTATCGCCATTTCTATAGGACTACAATACGGGGTACCTCTAGATGAATTTGTTGATGCTTTTGTAGATACAAAATTTGAGCCATCTGGAAAAATAGAAGGAAACGATAGAATATTAAGTGCTACTTCTATTTTAGATTATGTGTTTAGAGAACTCGCTATATCCTACCTTGGAAGAGAAGAGATGGCACACACTCCATCTATAGCAAGCACTAAGGAACTAAACAATGAGTCTAGTGATGATAAATTTTTAAAAATAGTAAAAAATATTACTTCCAAAGGATTTGTTCGAAGTAATTATGAAGATAAACTTATAGATCTAAGCGATATAAGAATTAATTTGAAAACTAAGAAGTAATCTTTTTATCTACTTTAATATTTAATTCTTTTAATTGTTTTTCTTCCACTTCAGAAGGTGCACCCATTAAAAGATCCTGGGCATTTTGATTTAATGGAAAAAGAGTAACCTCTCTAATATTTTTTTCACCTGCTAACAACATGATAATTCTATCAATACCGGGAGCTATCCCGCCGTGTGGAGGCGCACCATAACTTAATGCATTAATCATTCCACTAAATTTTTCATCTACTTGTTTTTTATTATAACCTGCAATTGCAAATAATTTATACATCAAATCAGGTATATGGTTTCTAATAGCTCCTGATGATAGCTCAATGCCGTTACAGACAATATCATACTGGTAGGCTTTAATTTCTAAAGGTTTATCAAAATTTATTTTGTGAATATCGCCCTGGGGCATAGAAAAAGGATTATGACTAAATTGAATTTTTTTACTTACTTCATCTAACTCGAACATTGGGTAATCAACTACCCAGCAAAATGCGAATTTATTTTCATCGATAAGATTTAAATCTTTAGCTATTTTTTCTCTTGCCTGAGAGATAATTTTTTCTACATCATTTATTTTGCCACAAGCAAAAAATATACTATCCCCTACTTCTGCAGAAGTAACTTTCATTATTTCTTTTAAAGCTTCATGTTTAAAAAATTTTCCAATAGGGCCTTTTGATGAAATTTCTTTATCTTTTTCAAAAGTGAAATAAGCAAGACCTGATGCGCCCTGTTCTTTGGCCCATTTATCAATATTGTCAAAAAAACTTCTTGGTTTGTCTTTTGTATTTTTGGTAACAATGCATCTAACTTTTGAACCAGACATTACTAATTTTTTAAAAATATCAAAAGTTACATCATCTCTGGTAAAAATATTTGTTAAATCGTGAATTAATAAAGGGTTTCTTAGATCCGGTTTATCAGATCCGTACTTAAGCATTGCCTCCTCGTAAGAGATTCTTGGAAATTTTTTATACATTAATTCTTTTGTAGAAAAATTTTTAAATAAATTGATCATTAATTTTTCTACAACTTCAAATACATCTTCTTGTTCAACAAAAGACATCTCTATATCTAATTGATAAAATTCACCCGGGCTACGATCAGCTCGAGCATCTTCGTCTCTAAAACATGGGGCAATTTGAAAATATTTATCAAATCCTGAAACCATAATTAATTGTTTAAACTGTTGTGGCGCTTGAGGAAGTGCATAAAATTTTCCAGGATTTAATCTGCTTGGAACTAAAAAGTCTCTAGCTCCCTCTGGGCTCGAAGATGTTAAAATTGGGGTTTGAAATTCTAAAAAACCAAGTTTTGACATTTCACTTCTTATAAATGAGATTACATTTGACCTTAAAACAATGTTTTTATGCATTTGATTTCTTCTAAGGTCTAAAAATCTATATTTTAATCTAATGTCTTCTGGATATTCTTGCTCACCAAAAACAGGCATCGGCAGATCTTTTGCTTCCGATAAAATTTCAATATCGTCAATATGAATTTCAATTTTCCCTGTTTTTAAATCTTTATTTTCTGTTCCTGATTCTCTTTTTTTAACTTTTCCATAAACTTTTATTACAGACTCTGATCTAAGGCTTTCTAAAATTTTAAAATATTTATTTTTATTTTCAATTACACATTGAGTGACACCAAAATGATCTCGTAAGTCTATAAAAAGTAAATTACCATGATCTCTTTTTCTATGAAGCCATCCAGATAAATATACTTTTTTATCAGAGTCACTTTCGTTTAACTCTGAACAATTATGAGATCTGTATTTATTCATTTATTTAATGCTTTTTTTATTAGATTAATATTTATAGATCTTCCAGTAGATAAAGAAAAGTCGTCTAATCTATCAATTAAATCAAATATAGCTTCATAAGATCGATCGATATTTTTTATAATATATTCAAGTAGTTTACTTTCTATTTTAACTTGCTTATCAGAAAAGATTTTACCTATAATAACCTTTATCAACTCATCTGATGGTAAATCAATTCTGATATTCACAAAGCTGGTAAACCGTGACTTTAGATCATTTAATTTCACGTTATGAGATTGAATCGGCTCTAGAGAGTTAATAACAATATACTGATTGGATAATTGTGACTGATTTAAAACTGAATAAAACAAATTTTCATCTATATTATCTTTATAATTATCTATAATTAAACACTCCTTAACTTTTATATCTAAAAGACTATTCTCTTTTATATCCATTGCTTTGATATAAAAAGAATTAATTTTTTTATTAAAAATATTAGCTAAGTGAGTTTTTCCACAACCAGAAGGTCCAAAAATATTTATAAATTTACTAGACCATTGGGGCCAGCTTTCTAAGAGTTTGTATGCTTCAAAATTACTCTCAGAGACATAGAAATCTTCTTCAAAATAATTTGTTATAAACGGAAACTTAAAAATTAACTGGCTCATTTAATTAATGGTTGCTATCCAAATGTTATCTTCAATTTTAATATTAATTTTATTTTCTAAAAGTTTATCTTTTAGTTTGTTTATTTTTCCATTGTATTTTAATCTTACTTTTGTATTTTCATTTGTCATTTCTAATACAGAATAATCTTCAACTAAATCTATCAAATTCAAAATATCACGAAGCTTTAAATAATCGTTTGCTTTTTTTATATCTAAAGATAAATCTAAAAAAGAAGGTGTACTAACATCAATTAAGTTTTGATATTTCCAAATTTGATTTATTTCTTCTTTTGCAGTTATAATTGCTTGTTCATAAGTTTTAATTTCATTTGAAGAATATTTCTTTAAATTAAAATTTTTATCTATTTCTTTTCCTGCAATTGAGGTCTTCAGATATGCTCTAAAATCATTTTCGGTGAAATAAAAGACTAAAAAAGCGTTGTTCTTAATGTCACTTAGTGATGTTAATTTTTTTATATCGATTAACTCTAAATTTTCTTTATTCAAGGCGATATATTGAAGATCTTCGATATTTTCTAAAGCTAAATTATAATTAATCAGTATATTTTTATTATTTGTAATTTCTTTATTTTCATTTTTGAGCCAATTATTATAAAAAAAATTTTCTGAAAACATAAAAATATTTTTATCTTTAATAAATACCGGAAACAAGGTTAGCGAAATACTTGAAACGTCTGAATAAGAAACTCCATTTATAGCAAGAAAATTATTTATTTTTTTTGGATCAAACTTAATATTTATAGTTAAAGTATTTTCTTTTTTTTCATTTTTTTCATTTTTAATAATTTGATATGCAAATATTAGATCTTCGATAATATTAATTTTAGTTTTATATAAATTTTCGGCATCTTCCTTAAGTAGTGTTTTATCAGCAAAAGATATAAATGCCGTCTTAAATGCTAATTGAATTAATTTTTTTTTATCTAAATCATTATTAATTTTACCACTTACCTCAATATTATTCACATCATAAATAAAATTATTTGATAAAACTGTTTGAGTTTTAGAGAGAAAGACTATTATACAAACTATAAAAAAAAATTTATTCATTTCAACTTATTATCATTTTATTCATGGCAAAAAAAAATACATATAAAAAAAGTGGTGTTAATATTAATTTGGCCGATCGCTTTGTAGAGCATATTGCAAAGATTACAAAAAAAAAAGTTCAAAAAAAGAGTAAATACTTAAATAAAGATAATATTGGTGCGTTTGGTTCAACTTTTGATATTAGTAAAATAAAAATAAAAGATCCCTTAATCGTCTCAAGTACTGATGGCGTAGGTACTAAAATAGATTTAGCTAACCAATTTAAAAAATTTGACACGATAGGAATAGATTTAGTTGCTATGTGCGTTAACGACCTAATTGTTCAAGGAGCTAAACCATTATTTTTTCTAGATTACATTGCTATAGGAAAAATAAAATTTAATAAATTAAAGCAAATTCTTAATGGTATTATAAAAGGATGTTATATTTCTGATTGTAGTCTTGTTGGAGGAGAGACTGCAGAAATGCCTGGTATTTATGATAATGATAAATTTGATTTAGCAGGATTTTCTGTTGGAATTGTTTCTAAAAAAAAACTGCTTCATAAAAAAAATGTTAAAAATGGAGATGTGGTGCTAGCCGTACCGGCAAGTGGGGTCCACTCTAATGGATATTCTTTAATAAGAGCAATTATAAAAAATAAAAAAATCTCTGAAAAATTAAAAAAAGATCTCCTAATTCCTACTAAAATTTATGTAAAAGAAATATTAAATTTAACTAAAAATAATTTACTTCACAGCGCAGCTCATATTACGGGTGGTGGACTGGTTGGTAATTTAACTAGATCGGTGCCTGAGCATTTATCGCTAAATCTAGATCTGGAAAAAATTAAAACTCAAAGTATTTTTAAATGGATAAAATCAAATAATATCAGTGATCGTGAAATGCTTAAAACTTTTAACTGCGGTGTTGGATTTTGTTTAATTACAAAAAAAATAAATATACACAAAATAAAAAAATATTTTTCTAGAGATTATAAGCCATATCAAATTGGTTTTATCTCAAAGAGTAAAAATAAAGTAAATATTTATAATAAGATTAAATGGTAAAAAAAAAAGCTTGTGTTTTTATTTCTGGATCAGGGACTAATCTAAAAGCCTTAATAAAAAGCTCCAGAGAATATAATTTTCCAATAAGTATTAATTATATTATTAGTAATACAAATAAATCTAAAGGCATAAAATTAGCAAAACTATACAAAATTCCTTTCAATATTTTAGATTTAAATAAAACAATAAATTTAGAATCTTTTTTAAATGAACTAAAAAAAAGAAATATTTATATAATTTGTTTGGCAGGATATATGAAAATTCTAGGTAAAGATTTTATCAGTAGATTTAATAAAAAAATAATAAATATCCATCCTTCTCTCTTGCCAAAATATAAAGGGTTAAATACTTTTAAAAGAGCTCTGAAAGATAAGGAAAAATTAACTGGCTGTACTGTTCATTTTGTAAATAGTAAATTAGATTCAGGTAAAGTAATTCTAAAAAAAAAAGTTAATATAGAATCTAGTGATAATGAAGAAACTTTAAAAGCTAAAGTTCAGTCAAAAGAATATAGAGCTTACTCTGAGTCAATTATTAATATTTTTAGATCAAATTAATATTTAAAAAAAAAATTAATTTCTTGTTTTGCATTTTCGAGAGAATCTGATCCGTGCACAGAATTTTTATCTATTGAAATTCCGTAAAGTTTTCTAATAGTTCCAGTTTCCGCATCATTCGGATTTGTTGAACCCATAAGTTTCCTATTTAATGCAACAGCATCTTTGCCTTCGAGAACCATAACAAATATTGGTCCTGATGAAAGGTAAGCACATAAATCTTCATAAAAAGATCTTGCTTGGTGAACTTTATAGAATTCAGCAGCTTCTTCTTTTGATAGGTGTATTTTTTTGCTATTTATAATTTTTAAATTATTATTGACAAAAATATTTTTAATAACTTCTATTAAATTTCTTTCTACTGCGTCTGGTTTTATAATCGATAGCGTCTTTTCCATTATTTTTTTTCATAATTTTTCTTAATTAAATCACTCAAAAGCCTCACTCCATATCCGGTAGCTCCACCGCTATTTAAACTAGCTGCTTTTTTAGAAAATGCCATACCCGCAATGTCAAGGTGTACCCAAGGTGTATTTTTTAAGATAAATCTTTGTAAAAATTCAGCTGCTGTAATCGAACCAGCTCCGCCTGCATAATTAATGTTTTGTACATCCGCATATGAAGAATTCATGAGTTTATTATAGTTTTCATGTAAAGGAAGTCTCCAAACTTTCTCATTTATCTCATTTCCAATTTTATGAAGTTCCTCAGAAAGTTCATCGTTGTTTGAAAATAATCCAGCATATTCTTCTCCAAGTGAAACTATAATTGCACCAGTTAATGTAGCTAAATCGATTATAAATTTTGGTTTGAATCTTTCCTCAGTGTAAGTTAGAGCGTCAGCTAAAACTAATCTTCCTTCTGCATCGGTGTTTAAAACCTCTATTGTTTTTCCTGAATATGATTTAACAATGTCACCTGGTCTTTGAGCATTTCCATCTGGCATATTTTCTACCAAACCAACAACACCAACCGCATTTACTTTAGCTTTTCTTAAAGCAAGACTTTTCATTAATCCGACTACTACAGCGGAACCGCCCATGTCGTATTTCATTTCTTCCATGAATTTTGCTGGTTTTAATGAAATACCACCAGTGTCAAAACAAACTCCTTTACCAACAAATGCTAGAGGCTTACCAAAATTATTTTTGGCACCTATCCATTTTATTACAACTAAAAAAGATTCATTTTGACTTCCTTGGCCAACACCTAATAGAGCATTCATGCCTAATTTTTTTAGTTTGGCTTCATTTAGAATTTCGACTTTTAATCCAAGTTTAGAAAGTTTTTTTATTTCTTCAGTGTATCTTTTTGGATTCAAAACATTTGGTGGTTCGGAAACTAAATCACGAGCTAAAAAAATACCTTCTTTAATAGCTGAAAAATAATTATAGTTCATTTTAAAGCTATTTAAATTTGGGATAGTTAGTTCTAATGATTGAAAATTACTTTTCTTTTTAGAAATGTATTTTTCAAAACTATAACTCTTTAGCTCAAAGCCAAAAATAAATTCGTGAATAAAATTCTCATCAGAAATATTTTGTATTTTAAAATTTAGTTTGGGAAAAATATTAACTTTCTTAATATTTTTGTCTGTATTTATAATTGTTTTAAAATTAGCACCTAAACTATTTATTTCGTGTAAATGTATTTTTTCTTTCACAATGATAAAAAAACATTTTTGATTTTCGGAAAGATCGAAGGATAATATTTTTTTTTCATTGAAATCTTTATTTTTTTTTAAGAAAGAAAGTATTTTTGCATTATCTAATGGTTTAAATTTTAAGTTGTTTTTAAAAACCATTTTTTCAGATAAAAAAAATGCCATATTATTTGCTTTAGTATCAAATTTAGTTGAATAATTAATCATTATAGGTCAAATCATATTGAGTTCTCTTATAAGTTGATTTAGATATACATGAAATTTAAATGTTTAAAAACAAAATTTATAATTATTTTTTTAATGAAATTTTTAAAAATTTTATAACTATTTTATTAACTTTTTCTGCAATAGCCTGGGTTATAAAAGCTATTAATTTTTTGGATCTAGTTGTTGTTGATGGATATGGATCAGTTATTTACTTTAAATACACTTTATTAAATATCACTGCAGTTCTATCTCGGTTTATACCTTTGTCATTTCTTCTGTCTTTAATTATTTCCATTATTAAATTTGAAAGACAAAAAGAGTTTCTTATATTGTGGGTTTCGGGACTCTCTATAAATAAAATTATAAATATTTTTATATTAACGGGTTTATTAATAACTTCATTACAACTAATTTTATCTATATTTATTAACCCTTATTTACTAAATAAATCAAGGTTTCTAATTGGTGATGATAATCAAATATCAGTCAACACAGTTCTAAGATCAAATGATTTTAATGCTTCTTTTGAAGAAATAACTTTTTTCATAAATAAAAAAAATTCAAATAATGAGTTATTGAATGTTTTTATAAAAGATGTCGGTGATAATATAAATATCAATACTGAATCAGATCAATTTGAAGAAAAAAAAAATCTAACAATTCTTGCTAAAAAAGGTTTTATTGATAAAAATAAATTAATTCTATTTGATGGACAATTACAAACTTTAAATGAAAAAAACCAATATAAAAATATTTTTTTTCAAAAAACAGAACTTGCTTTAAACAACCTTTCTACAAGAACAATTAAACAAGCAAAAATTCAAGAAACTTCTACTCTATCTTTGCTTGAATGTGCTTTTAATCAAAATAAGAATTTAAATTTAATTAATTGTTTTTCAAATGATAGATACAATATTGAAATTAACAAAATGCTTTCCAGAAGATTCGGATCCCCCTTGTACATTCCATTAATTACAATTATAGCTTTATTTTTAATAATTAATAAAATAGAAAAAAAATATTTTATTTTTAATAAGTATATAAATTTCTTTTTTTCTTTTTCAATTTTAGTTTTCTCTGAAATTATTTTAAGATATTCGAGTTCAATCTCTTTTAATATTTTTTATTTTGCTTTACCTATTGTCTTATCTATTTTATTTTATTTCTACCTAACAAAAAAAATAATCAACAGCACACTAATAAAATGAATAGTATCATTAATAAATATTTAATTATAAAATTTATTAAAATTATTTTAAATACTACTTTAATCTTTTTTACTTTAGGAATTATTTTAAACTTATTTGAAGAAATAAATTTTTTAAAAAATTCAAGTTTATCTTTTTTGTTTCCACTAACTTTAGCTTTGTTGTATGTCCCATCTTTAATATTAGATTTGCTGCCTTTTATAATTTTCTTATCATCTGTATTTTATTTCTTACATTTAAGGTTTTCGAAAGAATTAGTTATGATAAAAGTATTTGGGTACTCAAATTTAAAAATAATTTTAATTTTATCTTTTTTTTCATTATTATTAGGTTTGTTTGTATTATTTGCTATAAATCCAATTACCGCTAGACTTATTAAACAGTACGAAATTGAAAAAGCTCGCTACTCAAAAGATGTTGATCACTTAATTTCAATAAATAAAAATGGTGTATGGATAAAAGAAACTGATAGCGTTGGATATAAAATTATAAATGCTAAAAGTTTAAATGAAAATACTTTAGAAAATATTTCAATATATATATTTGACAGCAGTGGTTCATTATTAAAAAGAATTGAGTCTGAAACTGCATTAATAACTAATAATCCATGGCAATTGAAAAAAAATTACATCCATAATAATTTAGAAAATTCTACTATTTTTTACGAAAACTATGAATTGATAAGCGAGAATACATCAGAGAAAATTAATTCTCTTTATAAAAACTTAAATACGATACCTTTTTTACGATTGATTACAAATTATCAAGATTTAAATAAAGGAGGATATTCAAATAAAATATTAAATGAAAAATTAAACAAATTTACCTCTTTACCCATATTTCTATTTTTAATGGTAGTTTTAGCAGGAATATTTTCGATTGATTCTTTAAAGAATAAACAAAATTTTTATTATTTACTTAGTTCTATATTAATATGTGTTGTTATATATTATTTAAAAGATCTTTCTATTGCCCTGGGACAAACTGAAAAAATTAATTTAACTTTATCGATTTGGATGCCAATAATAATAATCAGTTTATTTTGTTCAATAGGTATTATTCAAATTAATGAAAAATAACCTTTTAATATTTTTAAATTTATTTTTTTTAATTATACTTTCGAGTCTAAATGCGCAAGAGCTAGAAATTAATTCTTCCGAGGTAAAATATAATGATGTAGATAAAATTATTGTTTTTGAAGGTGCTGTAAATTCGGTAGATAACAAAGGTAACAAACTTTTTTCTGAGTACGTAAAATACAATAAAATTGAAGAAATACTAGAAACAAAAGGTGATACAAAAATTATAACTTCTGCCGATTACGAAATTATAGGCACTAATATAATATTAGATAATAAAAAAAAAATAATTTTCTCAAGTAATAAAGCCAATATTATAGACAAAGAAGGCAACAATATTATAGTTGAAATGTTTAATTATTCAATTTTGAATAATATTTTTTTTTCAAAAGGAAATATTAAAATAAAGGATATGAATAACAATGAATATAATTTGTCTGAAATTTATATTGATGAAAAAGAAAAAAAAATTGTAGGATCTGATATTAAAGCTTTTTTAAATCAACCTGAAATTTCCCCAAATCCTTTAAATGATCCAAGATTTTTTGCTAATACCTTTTTTTTTTCAAAAAATACAAGCGTTTTTGAAAAAGGAATATTTACTTATTGCCAAAATAAGGAAAATGAAACTTGTCCTTGGACATTGCAATCAAAAAAAATTAAGCACGATTTAGCAAAAAAAACAATTTATTACGACAATGTAATTTTAAAAATTTATGATTTTCCAATTTTTTTTTCTCCAAAATTTTCACATCCCGATCCTACAGTTAAAAGAGCAAGTGGATTTCTAGCACCATTATTATCAAATAGCACTAATTTAGGCTCTGGATTTGCTGTCCCTTATTTTTTTAATATTGCAGGAGATAAAGATTTTACTTTAACACCAAAACTCTATTTTAATGAAAATCCTTTATTTTTAGGTGAATATCGACAAGATTTTTCAAATTCTTTTTTTATTGCTGATGCAGGTTTTGGTGAAGGTTATAAAAAAAAAAAATCTGGCGGTAATATTGGGCATTTTTTCACTAATTTTAATTTGAATCTTATAAACGAAGAAGAAAAAAAAAGCAGTTTTGAAATAAAAACTGAAAAAGTTTCTAATGACACTTATTTCAAAATCTTTGATTTTAAAAGTTCTTTGGCAAATGCAAATAAGTCTGTACTTGAAAATAAAATAGATTATTTTTATCAAAATAAAGATTTTTATTTTGCTGCAAATCCTAGTTTTTATGAAGATACAAATAAACTTGGAAATAAACGTTATGAATATTTATTGCCTTTAAATTTAGAAAAGAACCTTTTGACTAATGAAAAATATGGTCTCTTAAATCTTGGTTCTAACATTCATTTAAGAAATTATGAAACCGATAAACAAACTGATTTTTTAGTTAATAATTTTAATTGGAAATCAAATACATGGTTAAATTCATTCGGAATTAAAAACTATTTTGAAGGAGTTGTTAAAAATGTCAATTACAAATCTCAAAACACAAAAGAACACAAAAATAATAAAGATAATTTTGAAATTCACCCTGCTATTGGATATTTTTCTGAATTTCCCTTATATAATGAAAATTCTCTAAATAAAACATTTGAAACATTATCGCCAAAATTTCTTTTAAGATATGCACCAGGACAAATGAGAAATGTTGATGGGGGAAAACTGAACTATGGAAATTTATTTAATTTAAATAAAGTTGAAAAAATAGATGTATTAGAAAAAGGATTAAGTGCTTCTATAGGTTTTGAATATAAAAAAAATAAATTAGATGAAACAAATATAATAGGTGAAGAACAATTATCATTATCAATTGGGCAGGTTATAAATGCGAAAGAAAACATGGATATACCCGCAAGTACATCGTTAGATCAACATTTCTCTGATATTGTTGGCGAAAGTAAATATAATATTAACAACAATATAAGTTTGAATTACAATTTTGCTTTAGATCAGGGATATAAAACTTTAAATTATAATGAGTTGAATGCAGAATTTGCTTTTGAAAAAGCAAAATTTAATTTGGGTTTTTTAGAAGAAAAAAATCATATAGGTAAAAAAGAATATATTCAATCAGGGGTCGAATTTAAGATAAATGATTCTTCGGGGTTAGATTTTAACTTTAAAAGAAATCTTTTAACAAATTCGTCTGATTTTTATAATTTAAATTATAGTTATTTTAACGATTGTCTAAAAGCAGCAATAACCTATCGAAGAGAATTTTATACTGACAGAGATCTTAAGGCAAATAATTCTTTAATGTTCACCATATCGATAATACCTTTTGCAGAAATTAACGCACCAGCTTATAGAAATTAATAACTCTAAAATTAAATGAAAAAAAATAATTTCTTAATTTATATCTTTTATATTCTAATTTATAATTTTATTTTTTTAAATTTACAGGCAAAAATTATTAATAATATTATAGTTAAAGTTGGAGGGGGCATCATCACTTCTATTGATATAGAAAATGAAATAATGACAAATTTAATCTTAAATAAAGAAGAAATATCACAACAAAATATAGACAAAATTAAAAATGCTTCTGTAAAAAAATTAATAAATAAATTAATTAAAAAAGGAGAAATAGATAAATTCAATATTAAAGAATACGATAAGAATGATCTACAAAAATATATTGAATTTGTATCAAAATCATTGAACCTACCCTCTAATGAATTAAAAAATTTCTTCGAACAAAAAAATATCAACTATGACACTTTTTTAGAAAATCATAAAATAGAGCTTTTGTGGAATACGCTAATTTATGAAATTTATCGAAATCAATTAAATATTAATATTATAGAAGTTGAAAATGAAATTAAAAAAATCAAAGAAAATAAAAGCGAAGAAGAATTAAAAAAATTTAATGAAAATATTTTAAATCAAAAAAAAGAGGAAAAATTGAACTTATTTTCGAGATCTCACTTCTCAAATATTGAAAATACTATTCAAATAATGTTCAATGAATAATTTAATTGCGATAGTTGCGGGTGAACCAAATAGTATTAATTCAGAAATTATTGCTAAAGCTTGGAAAAAAAATAAGTTTAAAAATATTTTTATTATCGGAAATTACTCTATTTTTAAAAAACAAATTTTAAAATTACGTTTTAAAATTCCAATAATCAAAATAAATAAAATCGAGCATTTTAAAAAAGAAAAAAAACTTGTCATTCTTGATATTCCGCTAAAATTTAATTCAATATTTAATGTAAATTTACAACAAACTAAAGCTTATATATTTGAATCTTTAAATACAGCACATAATCTAGCTATAAATAATAAAATTAAAGGTTTTATAAATGCTCCGATCGATAAAAAAAATTTTAAAATTAGAAATAGATACTTTGGTGTAACAGAATATCTTTCAAAAAAAAATAAATCTAAAAACAAGGAGGTAATGTTAATTTTTAATAAAAAATTATCAGTTGTTCCTTTAACTACACATATTGAAATTAAACATGTAAATTCTAAAATTAATTTTAATTTAATTAAAACAAAAATTATTACTCTAAATAAATTTTACTATAGAATATTTAAAAAATATCCAAAAATAGCTATCCTTGGTTTAAACCCTCATAATAGCGAAAACAACAAAAATTCAATTGAAAATAAAATTATTAGACCATCAATTAGTAAATTGAAAAAATTAAAGATAAATATTAATGGACCATTTCCAGCTGACACAGCTTTTAGTAAAAAAAATATTATTTATTATGATGTAATCGTTGGAATGTACCATGACCAAGTTTTAGGTCCCTTCAAAGCACTTTATGGTTTTGATGCAATAAATATAACATTAGGTTTAAAATATCATAGACTGTCTCCTGATCATGGAACAGCGCGGGATATTATTGGATTAAAAAAAGCAGATCCTAAAAGTCTAATTAATGCAATTAATTTTTTAAATAAAATTAATGATTAAACCAAAAAAATCGTTAGGACAAAATTTTCTAATTGATAATAATATTTTAAATAAAATTCTAAAATTAACTAATATAAATAATCAAAATATTGTCGAGATTGGTCCCGGAACTGGAAACTTAACTAAAAAAATTTTAGAAGAAAAGCCAAAAAATTTAATTCTTATAGAAAAAGATCAATTATTATCAGATCATTTAATAAATGAACTTAAAAAATATAATAACATAAAAATTTTTAGTGATGATGTTCTTAAATTTGATTTAGAAAAAAATATAAAAAAAAACTCTATTATAATAGGAAATTTACCTTACAATATTTCTTCTCAAATATTGTTAAAACTTATAAAATTCAAAAAATGGATGCCTAAATATAAAATGTTAATTTTAATGTTTCAAAAAGAGGTGGCAGATAAAATACTAGCTAAATATAAAACTCCCGATTATGGTAGACTTGGTATAGTTGCAAGTGCTAGGTTAAAAATTACAAATTACTTCAATGTATCGCCTAATAGCTTTTATCCGATACCAAAAGTTAATTCAACTGTTCTTGTATTTGAGCCAATTAAAAATAAAAATTTTAAAATTAAAAAAATTGAAAATTTAGAAAAAGTTTCTCATATTTTTTTTTCAAGAAAAAGAAAAATGATAAATAAAGCATTTAGTATTTTGTTTAAAAATCCACTTAACATTGCTAAAGAAATAAATATAAACCTAAAACTCAGACCAAACGAATTGACTAAAGAAGAATATTATAAAATTACAGAATATTTTGAAAATCAAACTCAATTAAATTAATTTTTTATCAATTAATTTAACTTTTTGCTGATAAAATAATCTTTTCTATTTGAGAAAAACAATGATCTAGATTGTCATTTATGATTACATGATCATAGTCTGACCAATGGTGAATATCGATATCGTAAGCTTTTAGTCTTTTAGAGATAATATCAATATTATCTTGATTTCTATATATTAACCTTTTTTCTAATTCTTTTTTATCCGGTGGCAATAAAAATATTTTAATTAAACTTAATTCTTTAAATTTTGATAATTGCAAAGTACCCTGCCAATCTATATCAAATAAAATATTATTATTATTTTTTAATAGTGAATTCACTGAATCCCTGCTGGTGCCGTAAAAATTATCGAATATTTTTGCATATTCATAAAATTCATTATTAGAAATTTTTTTTTCAAATATTTCTTTGCTAACAAAAAAATAATCAACTCCTTCTACCTCGTTTGGTCTTGGTCTTCTGGTGGTGTGCGAAACAGATATTTTAAAATTTTGATATTTCTGTTGAATTTTTTTGGTTAATGTTGTTTTTCCAGAACCAGACGGTGAGGATAAAATTAGCATTATGCTGCCATTTCTGGAGTCCATAAAACAACTATAACCTAGAATAAATTAATTTGCTGCTTTGCTTTCAATAAATTTAATAGCATCTCCGACTGTTAATATTTTTTCTGCTTCGCTGTCGGAAATTTCTGAGCCAAATTCTTCTTCGAATGCCATAACTAATTCTACAGTGTCTAAACTGTCTGCTCCTAAATCGTCTATAAAGCTTGCTTCATTTGTGACTTTGTTTTCTTCAACGCCTAAGTGATCTGCTACTATTTTTTTTACTTTCGCACCTACATCTGACATTTAAATTCCTTTATTCGATTAATAACTTATTTTGTTATTAAATTAATATTGATAATTGTCAAGCCATATACATGCCTCCATTAACATGTATTGTTTCTCCGGTAATATAATTAGACATCTCTGATCCAAGAAAAACTGCACAGTTAGCTATGTCTTCCGCTGTTCCAAGATCACCGCTGGGTATTTTAGATATAAGTATTTTTTTAAATTCATCATTAATTTTTTCTGTCATTTCGGTTTTGATAAAACCTGGAGATATACAGTTAACATTTATATTTTTTTTTGCGTACTCAAGTGCTAAACTTTTTGAAAAACCAATAATACCTGCTTTTGAAGCGGCATAATTAGCCTGTCCTAAATTTCCAGTATGAGCAACTATAGAAGTGATATTTATAATTTTTCCTTTTTTATTTTTTAACATTTTTTTTATAGCGTATTTGCACATCAAAAAGGTTGATGTTAAATTAATATCAATAACTTTTTTCCAATTTTCATCTGTTAATCTTATAGAAAGATTATCTAGAGTTATACCGGCATTATTTATTAAAACATCAATTCCTCCTAGTTCTAAATTACAGGAGTCTATAAATTTTTCTATCTCTAAATGCTGGTCTAGTTTGAATGATTTTATCTTGATATGTTTAAAGTTTTTTTGTAATTCATTGAGTTTATTTTCATTTGTTCCTGTGGCTAAAATAACTGAGCCAAGTTCGTAAAATTTTTTTACTATACTGTGGCCGATACCTCCGGTCGCGCCAGTGATAATAACTTTTTTATCTTTAAGATTCATTTATAAGATTTTTAATATCATCTATTGAGTTAATACTAAAGGTGTTACTATTAGGTATTATTCTTTTAACTAAACCAGTTAAAACTTTGCCAGGTCCTATTTCTATAAAATTATTTATTTCATTTTCTTTCATAAAAATAATACTCTCTCTCCATCTAACTTTTGAATAAATTTGTTTTATTAAAATTTTTTTAATATCATGCGGTTCATTTACCGGTGATGCAGTCACATTTAAAACTATTTCAAAATCGGGCTTTTTAAAGTTTACATTATTAATTTTTTCTTCCATTTTAATTGCAGCAGGATTCATTAAAGAGCAATGGAAAGGTGCACTAACTGCTAAAGGAATATATTTTTTTTTATTTTCTTTTAAAATATTTTTTAATTCTTCAATAAGTTCGATGTTACCGCTTACTATAATTTGGCCTTGTGCGTTATCGTTAGCAACTTCACAAACTCCTTTTAATTTTATTTGAAGTATATAATTATTAATTTCTTCAATCTCGGATCCTAGTACAGCTAACATGCCACCTTTTCCTAGAGGAACAGCATCTTGCATAGATTTTCCTCTTTCAAAAAGCAATTGCAAGGAGTCATGAAAACTTAAAGAATTAGCACATAGAAATGCACTATATTCTCCAAGAGAATGACCGGCAAAATATTTTACTTTATCTAAATTAAAATTAAATTCACTTTTTAAAATGTTAAAAATTGAGTAACTTACAAGCAAAATTGCTGGTTGAGTATTTTGCGTGCGTTGAAGTTCACTTTCTGGTCCATCTAATATTATTTTTGAAATTTTAAAACCTAAAATTTCATCAGCTTGTGCAAATAGTTTTTTAACATAAGAAAAGTTATTATAAAACTCTGATCCCATGCCGACTACTTGCGAACCTTGGCCTGGAAATAATATAGCTTTCATTTGTATTAATGTTTTTTTATAACATTATTAGTATTGAATTGACGAATTTATAATAGTATAAAACCGTTCTTTTAATAAATAAACAATTAATGATCGAACAATGAATTTTTACGAGCATACATTAATAGCGAAACAGGATCTATCGACTTCTGAATTAGAAAATTTAGAAAAGAAATATAAAGATATTATTAATAAAACAGAAGGTAAGGTTATAAAAGTAGAAAATTGGGGCTTACTTAATTTTGCTAAAAAAATTAAATCTTATAATAAAGGATTTTATATTCATTATAAATTTGAAGCTGAAAATAAGACCTTAGAGGAAATAAGAAAAAATAGTATTTTTGATAATTCTCTGCTTAGACATTTGACAGTTAAATATAAAAAACTAGATACCGAGACAGAATATTTTAAAATAAAATAATGAAAAGAAAAAATAATAAATTTAATAAAAAACCTCAAAATCCTTTAAACAAGCTTAGCTTGTTTCAAAAATCTGATTATAGATTTTCAAAAAAATGTCCTCTATCAATAAAAGATGCTCCGGTTATAGACTATAAAAATGTAAAATTGTTAAAAAGATACGTATCTGATACTGATAAAATTATGCCTTCAAGAATTACATCTGTTTCTCAAAATAAACAAAGAAAATTAACAAGTGAAATTAAAAAAGCTAAAATTTTAGGATTAATTTAATTATGCAAGTTATACTTTTAGAAAACATTATGAAACTTGGAAAAATTGGAGACCAAGTCGAAGTAAAAAATGGTTTTGCCAGAAATTATTTATTAAGACAAGGCAAGGCTTTAAGAGCAAGTAAAGAAAATGTTGAATATGTAAATAAAAAAAAAGTTGAATTAAATAAAAAAAATGAAGAAGCTAAGAATCAATTCGAATTAATTGCAGCAAAAATTTCAAATAAAACTTTAAAATTTAATAAGGAATCTAAAGAGAATGGAGAACTTTACGGTTCAATAAAACCTAAGGAAGTTTCTAGTGCATTTAAAACAATTTTAGATATTGAAATTAGTCCTTCTCAAATTGACTTAAGACAAGAAATTACACAAATTGGTAAATACAAAATAAATATAAATCTTCATGCTGAAGTTTCAGTGAATGTTAACTTAAGTATTGATAAAATAGACTCAATTTAAATCCTATTTTTCCACAGGTAGAAAAAAAAGTGTGTAACTTTTAATTTTCTATTAATTATTCATCTATTATTATTCAATTAATGGAAAAAACAAAATTAACACTTACCTCAACAGAAGAGGTAAAATTGCCCTCAAACATAGAAGCTGAACAGTCGATTATTGGATCCATTTTAGTTAATAACGATATTATTGATGAGATATCAAACATTGTAAATGCTGGTAAATTTTTTGATCCTATTCATAGAAAAATTTATGAGGTTATAGAAAACTTAAATACCAAAGGGATGATAGCAAACCCTATTACCTTGAAGAACTATTTTGAAAATGACTCAGGTTTAAGTGAGGTTGGAGGAGTTGATTATTTGGTAAAATTAACTAGATTTTCTTCTTCCATAAAACAAGCAATCGATTATGCAAAAATTATTCATGAAATGTATGTTAAAAGAGAATTAATATTTATTTCTGATGGAATTTATGATCAGGCTAAAGATGATAAAAGCGAAAAGACTGGTGAAAATATAATTGAGAATGCTGAAAAGTCCTTATTTGATTTAGCTGAAAGAGGAAATTTTTCACAAACTTTTTTAAAATTTAATCAAGCATTAGATCAAACTATCGAAATGGCTACCTTGGCTATGAAAAGTGAGCAAGGTATTGTCGGCGTTCCAACTGGATTAACAGATTTAGATGACAAACTAGGAGGTTTACATAAATCTGATCTAATAATTATAGCTGGAAGGCCTTCTATGGGTAAAACTTCTCTTGCAACTAATATTGCATATTATGCAGCAAAAAATATGCAGGAAAATAATGAAAAAGGTTCTGTTGCCTTTTTTTCTTTAGAGATGTCATCAGAACAGTTATCAACTCGAATTTTGTCTGAACAAGCAAGAATTTCAGCAAGTGAAATTAGAAGAGGTAAAGCGACTGAAGAAACTTTAAATCGATACATTGAAACATCGAGAAATATTTATGACTTACCATTATATATTGACGAAACGCCTGCTATAGCTATTTCAACTTTAAGTAATAGAGCAAGACGAATTAAAAGATTATTTGGATTAAAATTAATTGTTGTTGATTATATTCAGTTAATGAGAACGAACACAAATAGAATGGATGGTAGAGTTCAAGAAATTTCAGAAATAACTCAGGGACTAAAAGCACTTGCTAAAGAATTAAATATCCCTGTAGTAGCCCTGTCACAATTATCAAGAGCGGTAGAACAGAGAGATGATAAGATTCCTCAATTATCAGACCTTAGGGAATCTGGATCAATTGAACAGGATGCGGATGTTGTAATATTCGTTTATAGAGAACAATATTATTTAGAAAAAAAAGAACCAAAACAAGGTTCTATTGAGCACGCCGAATGGCAATCCAAAATGAGCGATATTCACGGTCTAGCAAGTCTTATCATTGGTAAACATAGACACGGATCTACGGGTACGGTTTTTGTGGAGTTTGAGGGAATGTTTACAAAATTCAAAGATTTAAATAAAAATTAATTCTTTAGTTATCTAAAATTTTAGATATATCTAAGTTTATCTATGTTTGGAAAAGTTTATAAAGCAATAATTACTGATTATGCAAAAATTTCTATTACCATCATTTGCTTAGTACTTGCGTATTTTCTCTATTTTTCTAAAGATTTTAAATTAGATGCATCCTCGGACTCTTTGCTTCTTGAGAGCGATAAAGACTTAAAATATTTAAGAGAAGTTAACGAAAGATACGGATCAAAGGACTATTTAGTCTTAACATATACACCGATAGCAAGTTTTATAGACGAAGAGACAATAATTAATCTTCAATTTTTTAAATCAAAAATAGAAAAATTAGAATGGGTAGATAGTGTCATAACTATAATTGATGTTCCGCTTTTAAAAAATAGCAATGCACCTTTGATGGAAAGGTTAAAAAACTACAAAACTTTATCCTATCCTGAAATAGATAAAAAAAGAGGATTTAATGAAATAATTAATAGTCCTATTTATAAAGACTACGTTATTAGTGCTGATGGCAAGACTTCGGGAATAGTTGTTTATCTCAAACAAGATAAAAAATTAAACGAATTTATTAAAATTAAAAATAACTTTTTTAATCTAGATTTAGAAGGCAATTTAGATAAATCTCAAAAAAAAGAGCGAGCTATTTTTAATAGTGAATATGATTCTTATAAAAATATTTATAATC
Source organism: Pelagilacustribacter hypolimneticus (SeqCode) (assembly GCA_965235125.1). Taxonomy (GTDB): domain Bacteria; phylum Pseudomonadota; class Alphaproteobacteria; order Pelagibacterales; family Pelagibacteraceae; genus Pelagilacustribacter; species Pelagilacustribacter hypolimneticus. Next base: position 33,030 of record CBDDXH010000001.1, read on the forward strand.
AAAAAAACCATCAAAATATAAATGAAATTAGAGAAGTTATAAAAAAATATAATGTAAATGCTGAGGTTTTTTTAGGTGGTTTACCCATGATCACCGACGATATGATGTCATTTGTTCAAAATGACATTGTGGTTTTTGGTATTGGGGTTTTCATATTTATCGTAATTACCTTATGGCTAATTTTTAAAAAAATTAAATGGGTAGTAATTCCTTTACTTGGTTGTGCGTTTTCTGTTGGAGCCATGATAGGTATGGTGGGTTTATTAGGATGGAAAGTTACCGTTATCTCCTCAAACTTTATTGCAATTATGCTAATTCTCAATATGGCGATGAATATTCATATCACAGTCAGGTTTTTGCAAATAAAAAAAGAGTTTGAAGGCATAGATATTAGAGATGCTGTTTATGAAGCGAGTAGTAAAATGTTTATGCCAATTCTTTATACTGTCTTAACTACAATATGCGCTTTTTTATCATTAATATTTAGTGGAATTAAACCAATTATTGATTTTGGTTGGATGATGACCTTGGGTCTTACTATTTCAACTATAATTACACTTACGCTAATTCCTGCTCTACTTAATGAGTTTAGTAATTCTGAAGATTCAATTGATCAGCATGAAGAAAAATCTAAAATTACTAGCGCACTAAGTAATTTTTCAAAAGGAAATACTTCTTTAATATTTGGTACGACTTTAATAATTATTTTTTTAAGCATCATAGGAATATTCAAGTTGGAAGTAGAAAATAGTTTTATTAATTATTTTGATAAAAAAACTGAAATTTATAAAGGAATGAAAAAAATTGATGATCAGTTGGGGGGTACCACTCCACTTGATATTATTTTAAAATTTCCAGTAAAAGAAGAAAAGAAAGAAAAAGATGATGAATTTTCTGAGTGGGATAAAGATACTAAAGATAAAGATGAAACATATAAATATTGGTTTACAAGAGATAAAATTGATAAAATTTTGAAAGTTCATGATTATTTAGACTCTCTTCCGGAAATAGGTAAGGTTATTTCATTTGGAAGTATTATTAGAGTTGCGGAGGATTTAATTGGTAATAAATTAGAGACTTTAGAAACTGGTATACTTTACAGTAAATTTCCTGAAGAGATTAAAAAAGAAATAATATCTCCCTATATTTCTATAAAAGACAATGAAGCAAGAATTAGTGTAAGAATAAAAGACTCTTTAGAAGATTTAAGAAGAAATGAATTAATTAAAAAAATTAATTCTGAATTAAAAACAAAAGTTGGCTTGGATGAAGAAGAATATAAACTTTCCGGTGTATTAATTTTATTTAATAACTTGCTACAAAGTCTTTTTAAATCTCAAATTTTATCCTTAGGTGTGACAATGATAGGGATTTTATTAATGTTTTTAGTTCTTTTTAGAAATTTGACTTTATCTTTAATTGGAGTTGTTCCAAATTTTATAGCTGCTTTTTTTATTTTAGGAATTATTGGTCTTTTTGGAATTCCATTAGATATGATGACTATTACGATTGCGTCAATTACTATTGGTATAGCCGTTGATAATAGCATTCATTATATCTACCGGTTCAAAGAAGAATTTGAAAAAATAAAAAATTATAACGATACAGTTAGCAAATGTCATAATACTATTGGTATTTCTATACTTAACACCACTGTCACAATAATTTTTGGTTTTTCTATTTTATTTTTATCTAACTTTATCCCAACAATATATTTTGGAGTATTAACGGGTGTTGCGATGTTACTTGCTTTAATATCTGTATTAACTCTTTTGCCTAAACTCATACTAGTTTTAAAACCTTTTGGTAATGAATAATTTTATAGAATTTTTAAAAAATGATGTTTTTTTATTTGATATAGTTTTTGTAATAATTATTTTATTCAATACAATAAAGTGCTTCTCTCAAGGGTTTTCCTTAAGTTTCTTATCTGCTCTCAAATGGATAATTTCTATAATAGCCACAATTATACTCGTACCTCAATTACAACCTTGGGTAAGTAATTATATTGAATCAGATTTTATAAATAGTGTTGGTATAAGTGTTCTTGTTTTTATTGTTTCGTTATTTATCTGCATTGTTTTGAGTAAATCAATTGGCACCGCTGTAAAGTGGACTGGTTTTGGATCGGTGGATAAGTCTTTCGGAATACTTTTTGGTTTGTTTCAAGGATATGTAGTTGCTGTTTGTTTTTTTTCTATTTTAAATTGGTTTTATTCATATGAAAAATGGAATATATCTACGGAAAGCACTTTTTCTTTTAATATTGTTAAAAAAGGAAGTGATTTACTTATTGAAGAATTCCCAAATTTTAAAGACATAATTGATGCAAAAGAAAAAATTGAAAAAATTTAGATTAGATAAACCTAGAGAAGAATGTGGAGTTTTCGGTGTCTCTGAGTGTGAAGAGGCTTCTTCTTTAGTTGCTCTTGGTTTGCATGCTCTACAACATAGAGGTCAAGAAGGTTGCGGAATTGTCTCCTTCGATGGTAAAAATTTTCATTCAGAAAAGAGACAAGGCCTAATTGGAGATCATTTTACTAATCCAGAAGTTATAAAAAAACTCCCAGGTAAATCAGCTGTAGGACATAATAGATATTCAACAACTGGTGAAGTTTCTCTTAGAAATATTCAGCCTTTTTTTGCTGATCTTTACGGTGGAGGTATAAGTTTGGCGCACAATGGAAATTTAACAAATGCCCTAGAACTAAGAGATGCTCTCGTTAAAGATGGAGCAATTTTTAGAACGACTAGCGATACGGAGATAATAGTTCAATTAATTGCAAAATCGCAAAGAGCAAAAATGATTGATAAAATTATTGATACTCTTTTTCAAATACAAGGCGGTTATGCTTTGGTTATGATCACAAATAAAAAAATGATTGGATTAAGAGATCCTTTTGGTATCAGGCCGTTAGTTTTAGGTAAATTAGGTAAATCTTATATTTTTGCTTCTGAAACTTGTGCCTTAGATATTATAGGTGCTAAGTTTGTGAGAGAAGTTGAAAATGGTGAAATCATAGTTATTGAAAATGGCGAATTAAATAGCATTAAACCTTTTCCATTAATGAAAGCTAGGCCTTGCGCATTTGAATACATTTATTTTGCTAGGCCAGACAGTTTACTTAATGGGGAATGCGCTTACGAATACAGAAAAAAAATGGGAGAAGAACTTGCAAAAGAAACAGATTTAGAAGCTGATTTTGTGGTCCCTGTACCAGACTCAGGAGTGCCGGCTGCGCTTGGTTTTAGTCAATATACCAAAAAAAGATTTGAATTAGGATTAATAAGAAATCACTATGTAGGCAGAACCTTCATTGAACCAACACAAAGTATTAGAAGTTTTGGGGTCAAACTAAAATTAAACCCAACGCAAACTCTAGTTAAAAACAAATCAATTATACTAGTCGATGACTCGTTGGTTAGAGGAACTACTTGTCATAAGATAGTCAAAATGCTTTATGATTCAGGAGCTAAAGAAGTGCATGTAAGAATTGCTTGCCCAGAAATACTTTTTCCAGATTTTTACGGTGTTGATATGCCAACAAAAAAAGAATTACTAGCTAGCAATAAAACAAATGAAGAAATGTGTAAGTATATTAACGCTAAGTCATTAAAATTTTTAAGTTTATCAGGCTTGTATAGGGCGCTAGGATTTAAAGAGAGAAATAAATTATATCCTCAATTAAGTGATCACTATTTTACGGGCGAGTATCCTATAAAACCTTCAAATTTACTAGGCGAAGGAAAGATTACACAACTTTCGTTATTAAGCGGAAAATCAAATAATTAATTAAATTTTAATAATTTATTATCGTTATCTAAAAATAACATATTATTGTCTAAAAAAACTATTTCAGAACTTATTCCATTTTTACTAATTTCGTTGAAAAAAGTTAGAGCTCCATTGCTAGGATTAAAAGTAAATAAATATCCATTTTTTGAATATATATAAATTTCACTATTAACTATTTTAAAATCTGAAATTAAACCAAATTTATTTTTTATTTTTTTATCTTTCAGATTAGTAAAAATATTTTTAGACCAAATAACTTTACCACTAGCATTCTCCAGGCAAACTAAAAGATCATTTTTTAAAATAACATAAATATAATTAGAAGTTATTATTGGCTTAAAAATGGACTCAGAAGAAAACATCCAATTCCTTGAAGCTGTTACAGTATCATAATTTAATAAAAATTTTTCTGTACTTACAGTTAGATTATTATTTTTAATAACAATTGGATGACTTAGAAATAATTCTGTGTCTCCAGCTAAAGAAGAATTTTTGAAGTTTAATACCCAATTAATTTTTTGTGATTCAAAATTTATAGAATAAAGTTCACCACTAGTATTTAAAAAAATTAAATTGCTATTAATTAAGTCCAATGCAAAATTATTGACAAAATCGGACTTTAAAAATGTAAGACTAGTTTGAAATTGCCAATTTTTTTCCCCTGTATTTGCATTAATAGCGTAAATAACGTTATCTTGATTTGCTAAAAAAATTTCATTATTTATAAATTTTAAATTAGATCTAAAAGGTATTCCATAATTTTTAGCCCAAATAATAGATTTATTATCTAAATTAATTGCATATAAATAACCAAGATTATCGGATACATATAAAAAATTATCGTTAACAATAAAATTAAGTTCTTTATTAATATTTTCAAAATTTTTTTTATAAAAGTTATATTCAAATATTTTCTTATTTAAGCTCAATGAAAAAATGAAAATTGTTCCTTTTTGATCGTGGGAAATTAAATTATTATCATAAAAGATAATATTTCTATTTTTACTTGAAGAAACGCTACTTAATTTAGGACTTTTATATAACAATCTTTTATTACCGCTATAAGAAATATTTGAAATATTATTTGTTGGTATAGCAAATTGTTCAAGCCAATATGATATCTTTATAGGATTATCGATTTCAAAATTGGATAAATTGACAGCATCTTTTTCTTCATTATAAATTATATTTTTAGTTGAAACATTCTCATATATTATCCCTGGTAGGTTTTTTGAAATTGATTTTGATTGTTTATTATCTACTGAAATATCTGAAGCGTCTTTCCATATTCCTGTTTTATTATCAAATGAGCAAGAGCTAAAGATTAATACCGCTAAAACTGGCAATAATTTTTTCATTATTAATTATTCTTAAAAATTTTTATTTAATAATTGAAGATATTCTTTGGCTTTTGCTTTTTGATCTTTAGATAAAAAATAATCTGATATTAGATTAATTGCCATATTTCTCCAAACTGAGTCAGAATTAATTATTGGGTTTAATGTTTTTATTATTGCTTCTTCTTCTCCCAATTTAAATAAAAATATAGTTTTTTTTATTTTAATTAAATTTATATTTTCTTTATCAATAGAACTTATTAATAAAATTCTATCAAAAAAACTAACTATTTTTAAAGAATCTTTCTCTAAGTTATTATCAATAATAAAATATAACGCTAAAGGTGAATAAAACCTATGACCTTTCTGTATAATATTTTCTAATAATTGTTTTGCTTCATCTGATTTATTTTCTTTAAATTTTATAGTGGCTTGCGTATAATTTTCTGCAATTTTAATTTCATTTTTTTTTTGTAAATCTTTATAAATGAAAGCACTAAATAATACTAAAATTAAAAAAATTAATAATATAATTAAATTTTTAAAATTTTTCTTAATAAAATTAGAGATTTTACTTTGAAAACTATTATTTAATATTTCTTCAGACATAGTTTAGAATTCGTTTTGTTTGCTCGGAAATTTCTTAGTTAATACTGTTTTATGGTAATTTTGAACTCCTTTTTGAATTACATTATTTAAACTTACAAATTTTTTAACAAATCTTGGGTAAAAACCGCTCAGTCCTAGCATATCATCGGTAACTAAAATTTGCCCATCACAATGTATGGATGCTCCTATTCCTATTGTTGGAATTTTCACAGATCTTGTGATTTCTTTAGCTACATCAGATGTGACACACTCGATTACAATACTAAATACTCCAGCTTTTTCATTCTCTTTTGCTTGTTTAATTAATTTATTTCTATCCTTTTCCATTAAACCTTGAACTTTAAATTTTTTAAAATATTGAGGAGTAAAACCTATATGACCCATTACTGGAATGCCTATCTTAACCACGCTTTGTATAATTCTGAAATTTTTTCCATTATATTCCATTTTAACTGCGTCGCATTTTGTTTTTTTAACAATTAATTTTGCATTTTTTTTTGCTTCTTTTACACTTCGGTATGTGTTGATTGGCATATCTACAACACACAATGCTTTTTTTAGATTAGACTTTACGCTAATGCCATGTTGTATCATCGTTTCAATAGTAACTTGGTGAGTGTTGTTCATGCCATACATGGCTGTTGCTAAAGAGTCTCCTACTAAGACAATATCACAATATTTATCCAAAATTTTTGCTATTGGCTTAGAATAAGCAGTAAGACACACTAAAGGTCTTTTGTTTTTTTTTTCTATAATTTTTAAAATTTTTTTTTTCATTAATCATTCAAGCTCAATAGTGCTTGGAGGTTTTGAAGTTATATCATAAACAACTCTATTTATACCTTTTACGCCATTTATGATTTTATTTGAAATTTTATCTAAAAAATTCTTTGGAAAATTAAAATAATCAGCTGTCATGCCATCTTCTGAAACTACCGCTCTAATTAAACAAATATATTCATACGTTCTTGAATCGCCCATAACACCTACGGTCTTTACTGGCAACAAAGCAGCGTAGGCTTGCCAAATTTTATCATATAAATTATTTTTAATAAGTTCTTGGATAAAAATGTAGTCAGCTTCTTGTAAAATTTTAACTTTTTCAGGAGTTATATTTCCAACCATCCTTATAGCTAATCCAGGGCCTGGAAAAGGATGCTTACTTGATATGCTTTTAACTAATCCAAGTGATTTTCCTAATGCTCTCACCTCGTCTTTAAAAAAATCTTTTAAAGGTTCTATCAATTGTAAATTCATTTCTTTTGGAAGCCCTCCAACATTGTGGTGTGATTTAATTTTAGAAGTTTTACTGCCTGTAGCTGATCTGCTTTCAATAATATCAGGATATAAAGTTCCTTGAGCTAAGAATTTCACATTTTTAAATGATTTAGCCTCTTTTTCGAATAACTTAATAAATAAATTACCTATAATTTTTCTCTTTTTTTCAGGGTTGATGACATTTTTAAGCTTTTTAAAGTAAATTTTTGATGCATCAATTATTTTTACATTTAGTTTATATTTATTTCTAAATATTTGATAACTGGTTTTAAATTCATCTTTTCTCATTAAACCTGTATCGACCATTATGCATTTTAAATTTTTACCTATAGCTTTGTGAATCAACAAAGCGACTACACTGCTATCGACTCCGCCTGATAAAGCACAAATAACTCTATTTTTTTGTACTGTCTCTTTGATTTCTCTTATAATTCTATTTTTTTCAGAATTTAATTTCCATTGTTTTTTTGCTTTACAAATATCAAAAATAAAATTTTTAAAAATAATATTTCCATTATCTGTATGAGTGACTTCGGGATGAAATTGGATTCCATATATTTTTCTTTTTTTATCTTCTATAATAGTCATTGGGGATTGGGACGTCGAAGCGATTCTTGAAAATCCTTTAGGTAATTTCTGAACTGAATCTTGGTGGCTCATCCAAACAGTAGATTTATTTTTATTAAAAAAATTCTTAATTAATCGAGAATTTTTTTTTTTAATTAGAATAGCTCTACCAAACTCTCTTTTTGTAACATTTGCTTTAACTATTCCTTTAAATTGTTTAACAATTAATTGGAGACCATAGCAAATTCCAAGAATAGGAATATTTAAATGAAATATTTCTTTCGGTATTTTAGGAAATAAACTTTTTGTAACCGTTGAGGGTCCGCCAGACAGGATGATGCCTCTTACATTTGAAGATATACTATTTTTTTTTAAGTCTTTTAAAGCAATAACTTCAGATAAAACAGAATATTCCCTGATTCTTCTTGCGATTAATTTTGTAACTTGGGAACCAAAATCAATAACAACAATTTTATCTTTATTTAAATCGTTGTTCATTCACTTTTGAATGAACTGTCTAGTTTTGATTGTAGTTCTGCTTTAGATGAGCACATTTTTTCACATACTAAAGTAAATGTTTTTATAAGTTCTTTAGCTTTAACATAATTAGAATTCTTAATATTCAGTAAAGTTAAAAGATAAATTGCCTCTTCTTTTTTTGGATTTAGTAACAATACAGTATTTAAGTTATTTTCTTCTAAACTATTTTTTTCTTCTTCTTTAAAAATCTTTGCTAGAAAAAGATAAGAGTTTTCATTTTTAGGATTGAAAACTATATCCTTTTCAAAATAAAATTTTGAATCTTTATATTTTTTGTTTTCAAAAAGTTTTTTTCCATTTTCAAAATATGAGTTTTTAGCGTTTGCAGATAAATGACTGTGAATAAATAAAAATATAGATATAAAAATAATCAGAAATTTTTTCATAGTTAATAATTAGTTACTTCTTTTTTATGTTTCTACGCTATGTACCATACTTTCATAAAATCCTGCTTTAGTGATTTTTATAAACTTTGCTTTTTTTTGAATGTCTTCAATCGTTTTTGCCCCTATATAGCCCATAGACGATCTAAGGCCACCTTGTAATTGATATAAAATTTCATCAACTGAACCTTTATAGGGTACTTTTGCTTCAACACCTTCTGGAACAAATTTTGATTTATCTTTTTGGTGTTTCTGAAAATATCTATTTGAAGAGCCTGCTGACATTGCTCCTATTGATCCCATGCCTCTATAGGTTTTATAAAATTTATTTTTATATTTAAATTTCTTTCCAGGGCTTTCATCGGTTCCAGCAAATATTGAGCCCATCATTATAGCATCTGCTCCAGCTGCCAAACCTTTAATAAGGTCTCCTGAAAATTTTATTCCTCCATCAGATATAATCTTTATTTTTTTATTTTTCATACTTTTTTTAACTTCCATAACTGCGGAAATTTGAGGAACACCTATGCCCGCTATTATTCTAGTAGTGCAAATAGAACCAGGGCCAATACCTACTTTTAGAATATCTGCCCCTTCATTGTAAAGCTTAAGCGCTGCTTCGCCTGAAGCAATATTTCCTACACAGATTGGGGTTTTAATAACTATTTTTTTAATTTTGCTTAAAATTTTTATAACCCTTTCACTATGCCCATGAGCAGTATCTATAACTATAAGATCTACTCCTGCATTTAAGATTGATTTAGCTCTTATTAAATCTTCGTCAGCAGTACCTACTGCAGCACCTACGATTAATTTTTTATTTTTAACTTTTTTAATTTCTTTAACCTGATCGTTTATAGATAAATTACGATGAATAATTCCTATGCCCCCTTTTTGAGCAATAGCTATAGCCATATTAGATTCAGTTACAGTGTCCATAGCAGATGACAAAAATGGAGATTTTAAATTTAAATTATGGCCTAGTTTTATGTTTAAATTTGTTTCTGAAGGAAGGACTGAGGAATACCTTGGTAAGAGAAGTACGTCATCGAATGTGAGAGTCTCTTTGATTGGTTCCATATACACTTATATACAATTTTAATAATTTATAAAGTCTTTAATAAGGAACAAATAATATAAGTTTCTTTTGACTCACTTCTGCTTGATTCTGGTTTAAAAAAATTAACTTTTTTGAAATTATTTTTTGCTAAATTCTGTACATTTAAAAAATCTTCACCCATAAATAATTTACATATTAAAGTTCCTTTATTATTTAGCATCTTTAAAGAAAAATTAATAACCTCAGTACAAAGGTTATTAGTTCTAATAGAATCAAGACTTTTATTTCCAGTTGTATTTTCGGCCATGTCAGAAACGATAACATCAATTTTAGTGCCAAAGGTATTAAGAATTTTTTCCTGCGTTTCTTTTTCTAAAAAATCATTGTTTAAAAAAAAAACATTTTCAATCTTCTCCATAGAAGTTATATCTATAGCTACAATTTTTCCATTAGTAACAATTTTAGACGCTACTTGAGACCAACCACCGGGCGCAGAACCAACATCTAATAAATTAGAGTTTTTTTTTATAAAATTAAATTTTTTATTTAATTCTAATAATTTAAAAGCTGATCTTGATCTATAACCTAAAACTTTAGCTTTTTTAAAGAATTGATCCCTGTGTTGTTTTATAACCCAGGTTCTACTTTTCTTTGCTCGTTTTGACTTTTTCATTAAAGAATATCTTCATGATCTTCTTCCAGAATGTTATGAGCTTTTTTTAAAGTTTGTTTATATGAGTAATAACTTATTGGGATTGATAACAAGTATGTAATTCCAACAACTAATAAGGATTCAAACGTAAAAAAAATTAAAAAAATAAAAATAATAATTATCCCAAATAATAAAAAAATAGTTAGCTGACTGGATACTTTTATTTTTTTTAATGAAAAAGTCGGTATTTTACTGATTAAAAGAAAAGCGACAAAAACGACAAGATATGGCGTGATAATTTTAACATCAAAGTTTAATTCAAGATTAGATAGTTCATAAATTAATGGCAATAATATTAAGCCCGCTCCGGCAGGAGAAGGAATACCTTCAAAAAAATGTAATTTCCATTCTGCATCTTCTGAAGTTTTGGTTAAGTTAAACCTTGCTAATCTTAAGACACAACAAACAGAAAAAATTAAAGTTATAGCCCAGCCAATTTTTCCATAATTTTTTAATTCCCAAAAATATAAAATGAAGGCTGGTGCAATTCCAAAACTTACAAAATCAGTTAGAGAGTCTAATTCTTTACCAAACTCTGATGTGCCCTTAATTAGTCTTGCTATTCTTCCGTCTAGCGTGTCTATGATCCCGGCACAAACTAGAAAAATAACTGCTAAATTATAATTTTGATCTAGGGCAAATTTGATGGAACTAATCCCTAAACAAACACCAATGATAGTTAGCAAACTAGGTAAAATAAATCTAGATTTTTTTGATGAGACTAGATGAAAAGGATTTTTTTTTTCCATTTTATTTAACTGCAATTAAGCTTTCTCCTGCAACTACATTCTGACCAAGCTTAGCTAATAATGTTCTATTTCTAAAATAAAGATCAACCCTACTTCCAAATCTGATCATTCCAACTCTATCACCTTGAACTAGAGTTTGATTTACCTCTACTTCGCAAACTATTCTTCTTGCGATTAATCCTGCTATTTGAACAATAATAATTTCGTCTCCTTCTTTAGTTTTTAATCGATAATAATTTCTCTCATTTAAATCACTAGCCTTGTCGAGTGAGGCATTTAAAAATATTCCAGGTTCATAAAGTATTTCTTCTACCTTACCAGATACTGGCGTTCGATTTACATGGCAATTAAAAACATTCATAAAAATACTAACTTTAGTAAATTTTTCATTCTCTAAAGAAAGTTCCATTGGACCATCAACTTCGTCTATACTGCAAATTAATCCATCTGCAGGACTCACAAGATAATTGTCATCTTGTATTGAAACACGATCAGGATCTCTAAAAAAATAATAAACCCAAACGGTGAGAAGCATTGTGATCAAACCTAAAGGTTTAGATAAAAGTAAAGATACAAATGTTATTAATGCTGCTATCGCTAAAAAACGGTAACCTTCTTTATGTATTTTCGGAAACACTGAATCAAGCATATATAAAATTTGATAGTTTTTGTTAATAAGTATAAAAATCTATTTTAGTCAATTTAAATTTATATGTCTAAGATTAAGGTAAAAAATCCAGTAGTAGAGTTAGATGGTGACGAAATGACTAGAATTATTTGGTCATTTATCAAAGAAAAACTTATTACTCCCTATTTAGATTTAAACATCAAATACTATGACTTAGGTGTTGAAAATAGAGATAAAACATCTGATCAAATCACTATCGACTCGGCTAATGCGATCAATAAATTTAGCGTTGGAATTAAGTGTGCAACAATTACTCCAGATGAAGAAAGAGTAAAAGAATTCAATTTAAAAAAAATGTGGAAATCTCCTAATGGAACTATAAGAAATATTTTAGGCGGAACCGTTTTTAGAGAACCTATTCTATGTAAAAATATACCAAAATTAGTTCCTACGTGGACCAAACCAATTGTAATTGGACGACATGCATTTGGTGATCAATATAAAGCTACAGATTTTTTAGTTCCTGGAAAAGGCAAGATGGAAATTAAATGGACTTCTGAAGATGGAAAACAAAAAAAAGAATTTGAGGTGTTTAACTTTCCTGGGCCAGGCGTTGCTTTGTCTATGTACAACTTAGATGAATCTATCAAAGATTTTGCAAGAGCTTGTATGAATTATGGTCTACAAAGAAATTGGCCCGTCTATTTATCAACAAAAAACACAATTTTAAAAGCTTACGATGGAAGGTTTAAAGATTTATTTGAAGAAGTTTTTAAAAAAGAATTTTCGGTAAAATTTAAATTAGCCAATATAACTTATGAACATAGATTAATTGATGACATGGTGGCATGTGCAATGAAATGGAGTGGAGGATATATATGGGCATGTAAAAATTATGATGGTGATGTTCAATCAGATACAGTTGCCCAAGGGTTTGGTTCGTTAGGTCTTATGACAAGTGTATTAATATCTCCCGATGGAAAAACGGTTGAAGCAGAAGCCGCTCATGGAACTGTTACGAGACACTATCGAATGCATCAACAAGGAAAAGAAACTTCTACTAATCCAATTGCTTCTATTTTTGCGTGGACACAGGGTTTGGCTCACAGAGGTAAGTTAGATGGAAATAACGAACTTATTAAATTTTCAAAGACATTAGAAAATGTGTGCGTTAAAACAGTAGAGAGCGGATCAATGACTAAAGATTTAGCTATATTAATTAATAAATCGACTAAGTACCTAACAACAACAGAATTTCTTGAAACCATAAATTCAAATTTAAAAAAAAAACTTAACTAATATTTTTACTTAAAGCTTTATAAGCTTCTTCAATTTTTTCTTTATTTACCCCACCAGCTTGTGCAAAATCTTTTCTTCCGCCTCCGCCTTGACCACCCAAAATTTCAGATGCTTGCTTGACTAAAGCTACAGCATCAAATTTTTCGGTTAGCTTGGTAGAAATGCCAATGGCTACGCCAACTTTATCTTCAAAGTTACAAAAAACTATTACAACTCCTTCTTTGATTTCTTTTTTTCCTTCTTCAACTATATTCTTTAATTCTTTAAACGGAAGACCATTTAATATTTGATATCTTAAAATAAAATTATTTATTTTTATATCTTTGATAACGTTTTTGTTTTTATCTTTGATAATATTTTGAATTTTAATTTTTTCTAATTGTTTTGTTAGATTTTTTAGATTTTCTTTTAATTCAATGTTTTCATTGTAATCTGGTGATATATTAAATGATTTTAATTCTAGTTTAATAGAATTAATTTCTTCCATTAAATTTTTTTCTTTATTATATTTATTTTCGTTTAATGATTTTTCATAAACCTCTAGTTGTTTATCTCTTAATGCCTCAACTCTCCTGATTCCAGAAGCGATGGATGATTGACTGACTATTTTAAATCTTCCAATATTTTTTGTATTCCTAACATGAGTTCCTCCACACAGTTCAGTTGAAAAAAAAGAACTTCCTTCTTTACCCATAGATAAAACCCTAACTTCTTCACTGTATTTTTCTCCAAATAAAGCTAAAGCCCCATTTTCTACTGCTTCAGTTTTTGACATAATTCGGGTTTTTACATCGCTAGCGGTAGCAACCATATCGTTTACAAATTTTTCAATCTTAATAATTTCACTATTTTCTATGGGTTTATTGTGACTAAAATCAAATCTTAATTTCTCATGACTAACAAAAGATCCTTTCTGTGTAACGTGTTTACCAAGAGTTCTTCTTAATGCCTCATGAAGTAAGTGAGTTGCTGAATGATAGGCTCTTGTATCATTTCTCTTTTCAGTATTAATTTCTAAATTTACGCTTTGACCAATTTTAATTTTTCCCGATTCAACTTTTGCTACATGGACATGTAGGTCTCCCATCTTCTTTAAAGTATCTTTGACAGTAATTTTACAATCAAAATTTTTGATAATACCTTGATCGCCTATTTGACCGCCTGATTCTCCGTAAAAAGGCGTTTGATTTGTTATTAATTCAATCTCATCTCCAGCTTTAGCCTCATTAACAAAACTATTTTCTTTTGATATTTTTAGAACAACACCTTCAGCTTTATCGTATTCGTAACCTAAAAATTCTGTTGGATCTAATTCTTCTCTAACTTTAAACCATTTTTCCTCTAAAGATTTATCACCTGAGCCTTTCCAGTTAGCTCTAGCTAATTTTTTACTCTTCTCCATTGATTTTTTAAAGCCAACTTTATCCACGGTAGTATTTTTGCCTCTTAAAATATCTTCAGTTAAATCTAATGGAAATCCGTAAGTATCGTAAAGTTTAAAGGCAATTTCGCCTGGTAAAACCTTGTTTTTAACTTTTTCTAAATTTTCATCTAAAATTTTAATACCACGCTCTAATAAAGATGAAAACTTTTCTTCCTCGTTTTTAAGTGTTTCTACAATTAAATCCTTTCCTCTTTTTAATTCAGGATAACTTCCTGACATTTCATTTAAAAGTGTATCAAATAATTTAAAGAAAATAGGATTCTTGCAACCTAACGTATGGGCATGACGCATACCTCTTCTCATAATTCTTCTAAGCACATAGCCACGACCTTCATTGGAAGGAAGAATGCCTTCAGCTATTAAAAAACTGCTTGCTCTTAAATGATCAGCTATAACTCTATGACTAGCAATTGTTTTTTCATTGATTGCTATTTTTGTAATGTCTGCTGAAGCGCTCATTATTTTTTTAAAATGATCGATACTATAATTATCGTGAGTGCCTTGAAGAACTGCAGTCATTCTCTCTAAACCCATACCTGTATCAACTGATGGTTTTGGTAAATTAATTTTTTTGTCTTTGGTGACTTGCTCGTACTGCATAAAAACTAGATTCCATATTTCAATGAATCGGTCTCCGTCTTGCTCGGGCGTGCCTGGAGGACCTCCTTTTAATCTTTCTCCGTGATCATAAAATATTTCGGAGCATGGACCGCATGGGCCTATATCTCCCATTGACCAAAAATTATCTGAAGTTGATATTCTAATTATTTTATTTTCGCTTAATCCTGCAATTTTTTTCCATAAATTAAAAGAATCGTTATCTTCAGCAAAAACGGTTACTAATAATTTTTCCTTAGGCAAACTAAAATCTTTAGTTAACAATTCCCAAGCATGTACAATTGCTTGTTCTTTAAAATAATCTCCAAAAGAGAAATTGCCCAACATTTCAAAAAAAGTATGGTGTCTTGGAGTGTATCCAACATTTTCTAAATCATTATGTTTACCGCCTGCACGTACACATTTCTGAGATGTGGTTGCTAATTTAAATGGCTTCTTTTCAAGACCGGTAAAAACGTTCTTGAATTGAACCATTCCAGAATTCGTAAACATTAATGTTGGATCGTTATTTGGAACTAAATTACTAGACTCAACAATTTGGTGATTGTTTTTTTTAAAATAATCTAAAAATTTTCTTCTAACATCGGTTAATAAAATCTGACCCATATTTCAATAAATACAGATATTTTTTGATATGTCTATAAGGCTAAGTGATGATTTTTTTTACTTTTAATTGTCTTCGACCAAACAAATTTCTGATTTAGTGAGAAATCTTCGACCTGTTCCATTATCAAGCGAAAACATTCCACCTATACCATTTACAGCATCGATAATAAGATCGGTATGCTTCCAAGTCTCGTATTGGTCTACATTCATGTAAAATGGTGTGCCGTCAATTTCACCTAATTTAATGTCACTATTTCCTACTAAATATTCTTTAGCAGGAAAACACATAGGAGCGCTCCCATCGCAGCAGCCGCCTGACTGATGAAAAAGAAGATCGTTGCCATGAACTTTTTTAAGATCGTTTAGTAATTTTTTAGCAGGTAAGGTTGCGGTAACTTTCATAATTAAATGGCCCGTAATTGATACGGGCCATTATAATATATTTTTTAAAAGAAACCTAGTTTACTCTCACTGTACGACACGTGTAAATTTTTCACTTGTCTATAATGATTTAACATCATTTTGTGAGTCTCTCTTCCAATACCAGATTGTTTATATCCACCAAAAGCAGCATGAGCTGGATAAGCGTGATAACAGTTTGTCCAAACTCTACCAGCTTGTATTCCTCTACCCATTCTGTATGCGATGTTACCATTTCTAGTCCAAACACCTGCGCCTAATCCATAAAGAGTATCGTTAGCAATCTCTAACGCTTCTTTTTCATCTTTAAACTTAGTAACTGATACTACAGGTCCAAAGATTTCTTCTTGGAATATTCGCATTTTGTTATGACCTTCAAAAATAGTTGGTTGGATATAATTTCCTTTTTCCAAACCACTATTTAATTTAGCAACTGATCCACCACTTAGAACTTTGGCACCTTCTTTCTTGCCTAAATCTAGATAAGATTTTACTTTTTCCATTTGTTCTAATGATGCTAGTGCACCAATCATAGTTTCCATCTTCAAAGGATTGTCTTGTATAATGGCTTTTGTTCTCTTTATAGCTCTCTCCATAAATCTATCGTAGATAGACTCTTGAATTAAAGCTCTGCTAGGACAAGTACAAACTTCTCCTTGGTTAAGAGCAAACATTGTGAACCCTTCTAAACATTTGTCAAAAAATGCATCATCTTTATCCAAAATATCTTCAAAGAAAATATTTGGAGATTTTCCACCTAATTCTAATGTGATTGGAATTAAGTTTTGTGACGCATATTGCATGATCAATCGTCCAGTTGTTGTTTCACCTGTGAAAGCAATCTTTCTAATTCTTTTTGAAGATGCTAAAGGTTTGCCTGCTTCTAAACCGTAGCCACTAATTACGTTAACCACTCCCGCCGGTAACAAGTCACCAATTAATTCCATTAAAAGTAAAATAGAAGCTGGTGTTTGTTCGGCTGGTTTTAATACTACGCAGTTTCCAGCAGCTAATGCTGGTGCTAATTTCCAGGTTGCCATTAAAAGTGGAAAATTCCAAGGTATAATTTGCGCAACTACACCAAGTGGTTCAGGTACGTGATAAGAATATTCATTATTACTTATCTCCGCTACTGAGCCTTCTTCCGCCCTAATTACGCCCGCAAAATATCTCCAGTGATCAATAACTAGTGGTAAATCAGCATAAATACATTCTCTAATTGGCTTACCATTGTCTAAACATTCTGCGGTTGCTAATAAATTTAGATTTTTTTCTATTACATCAGCAATTTTTAAAAGAATGTTAGATCTTTCTGTGATTGAAGTCTTTCCCCATGTTGGAAAAGCTGCGTGCGCCGCATCTAATGCTAGCTCTACGTCTTTTTCGTCTGAACGTGGCACCTGACAGATAACTTCATTAGTAATTGGAGTTGTATTATCAAAATACTTTCCTGATTTTGGTTCTACAAATTTTCCACCAATGTAATTTCCATATCTTGCTTTAAATGGAAATTTTACTTTTAGATGAGAGGTATCTATGGAAGATGACATTTTCGTGACTTTAACTTGTGCACTCATTGTTCCCCCTTTTGTTTATAAATAAAATTTAACTACAAGGAAGAATTTTTATATACGTAAATTTTTACCTGTATTAAACTTTAGGTTGAAAAATTATTAAGAATAAAGAGGTACAAATTGCGTTTTCATCATTATTTTTTATTTATAAGTTCGCTTATAAAATTTTCACCATAACCATCATCAACTGCTTTTTGAAAATAGTTTTTATTCATTTCTGCAGTCTTTTCAGCTTCAGGAAAATCTCTTAAAAGTTCTTGGATATAAGTCAAGTCTTTAACTGAATTTTTTGCAGTAAATTTAAACCCAGTGTAATCGTTCTTTAATAGATTATCAAAAACCCTAACTAGAGCTGCCGAATTTGCTGATCCTAATTTTGCAACTTCATATAATTTTTTAAGATCCAAACCTAATTCTCGAGCAGCTTTTGCCATATGATTAATTAAGGCTGCATTTCCTAAAGTTAAAAAGTTATTTAATAGTTTAGATTTTGCACCCATTCCAACAGGACCAAAATGAAAATAATTTTTGCAAAATATTTTTAAGTAAGGTTCAGCTATTTTAAAATTTTTATCAGAGGCACCAACAATACCGCCTAAAACCCCCTCTTCAGCCTGAACAGGTCCGCCCATCACTGGGCATTCAACATATTGAATATGATTAGACTTATAAATAGTCTCTGTCTCAATTGATCCAGTTTTATTATGTGTTGTAATATCAATCACAAGTGCATCTGAATTTAATATTTTAGACATTATTTCAGATATAGATTTTGCAATAGGTGTATTCGTGACACACATAAATAAAATATTTAAATTTTTATTTGAAAAATCTTCAAGCGACTTAACTTCTAGAGCGCCATCTTTAATAATTTTATCGATAGGTTTTCTATTTTTGTTTGCAACTACAAAAAGTTTGTGCCCATGTTTTAAAATATTTTTAGCTATACCATAGCCCATGTAACCAACGCCAATAAATCCTATATTTTTCATGCTTCAAGATACCAAAAAATTAATACAGATATCACAAAAAAAATTT
>CBDDXH010000002.1:0-40936 GCA_965235125.1 Pelagilacustribacter hypolimneticus (SeqCode)
ACTTCATGATGAATATGTTTTTGAAAAACACATTCCTCCTGAGTGGGAAAAACAGTTAGCGAATTTAAATCATCGTGTATTCTTATTAAAATTCACCATAGGATTTGCAAGCTTTGGATTTCTATTTAATATGGTAACAGTTTTTGCACTCTACCTTGATCAGATTTATGCAGCTAGATTAATATTTGTTTCTTGTTGTTTATGTATGATTGTATCGATAAGTTTGTTTATCAGAGAAATATTTATATCAACGCAAGCTTTAAAATTTCACATCTCTGATATGAACATTAATATTAAAAAATAATATTAATTTTTTTCTAAACTTTTCTTAAAAAGAGAAATGCCATGTTCGGTTTTATGTTTATAAGATTCTTTAAATGTTTCTAGTTGCCAGCCCGACATTCTATTTTGAATTTCTTTTAGATTATTTAGTTTCCACTCATCTTTAGTATTTTCTTCTTTCCATAATTTTTTTTCTTCATTAGTTCTTGCACATCCATAACAATATCCTGTTACAGGATCTGTTTTACAAATGCTAATACAGGGAGATATAATATTATTCATTAAACAAGAAAAATCGCTGGACCATTAATTTTCCTAGATTCTAAATCTATATGGGCTTGTTTAGCATCAGCTAGGGCGTATTCTTTAAATATTTTTATTTTTATTTTTCCAAATTTAATTTTTTCAAATAGTTTTTCCGCTCCTTCAACTAATTCCTCTCTTTTTGCATAATAATCTTTCATGGTAGGTCTTGTAAAAAACAAGCTTTTTGACTGTATATCTTTTGGAACATCTAAAGGGTCTAACGGACCAGATGCGTTGCCAAAAGACACCATCATACCTTTTGGCCTCAAACACTCACATGATCCTTTAAAAGTTTTTTTACCAACACCATCATACACTATTGAAACACCTAAACCTTTAGTAATGTCTTTAACTTCTTTAACAAAATCTTGTTTGGTATAATTAATAACATGATCACATCCATTTTCTTTTGCTATAGCAATTTTGTCATCTGAACCAACTGTACCAATTAATTTACACCCAATACTTTTTGCCCATTGTGAAAAAATTTGACCAACACCACCAGCCGCTGCATGAAAAAGAACAACATCACTTGAAGCAAGTTTATAAGTTTTACATAAAAGATAATAAGTCGTTAATCCCTTAGTCATTATTGAAGCTGCGATTTTATGGGAAATACCTTCTGGTATTTTTATTCCTAATTGAGCAGGCAATATTCTCTCTTCAGCGTAGGAGCTTGGAGTTCCTCCTGCGTAAGCTACGTTATCTCCAATACTTAAATGTTTAACTTTGGATCCAATTTCAATAATTTTTCCAGCACCCTCCAAACCTATTCCGCTCGGCAGATTTACAGGATACAAACCAGATCTATGGTAAGTATCAATATAGTTTATTGCAATTGCAATATTTTTTACTTTTATTTCATCAGGACCAGGCGAACCAAGTTTAATTTCTGAAAGTTCAAGAACTTCAGGACCACCTTGCTTTTTTATAATTATAGCTTTAGTCATTAATATTTTGCGAAGGTCCCGTTATGATAATCTTGAATTGCTTGAAGAATTTCTGCTTTAGTATTCATAACAAAAGGTCCTCCTCTAGCTATAGGCTCTCCAATAGGTTTGCCAGCAATAAATAAAAATTCACTTTTTTTGTTAGCTTCTACAATAAGTTTATTGCCTTTATTTAACAAAATTAAATTAGAGTTAGAAGTTTTTGAATGCTTTTTTTCTCCAACGGTCAAATCGCCAGTTAACAAATAAATAAATGAGTTATGTCCTTCTGGAACATGATAGGTAAACTTTTTATCTTTTTCTAAAATGATGTGAAAATAAATGGGTTCAACATTATGATTTTTTTCTGGACCTTCAGCATTTTCAAACTTTCCAGCTATTACTTTAACTACTTTTTCACTATCCTGGTATGTGCCCAAATCATTTCCTTTAATATATAGATATTTAGGTTTGTTCATTTTTAATTTTGCAGGCATATTGATCCAAAGTTGAAAACCTAATAATTTTCCTTCTGACATAGCTGGCATTTCTGAATGAATAATTCCTCTACCAGTCTTCATCCACTGAACGTCCCCTGGAGTCATTCTTCCTTTTGCGCCAGTACTATCCTCATGCTCAAACTCTCCCTTAAGCATATAGGTAACCGTTTCGATTCCTCGATGCGGATGCGGCGGGAATCCTGCAATATAATCATCTTTATTTTCAGAACCAAACTCATCTAGCATTAAAAATGGATCTATATAATCTGCTTCATGTGTTCCAATACTTCTTTTTAATTTAACCCCGGCACCATCTGAGGTCTCTATAGCTTCTACAATTTTTTTAATTTCAATAGTTTTCATTTCTGAAATTTTATAAGCAATTATTAAATTATAGCAAGTAATTGCTGTGCTTATATAAATCAGTATATAAGAACAGGTATTATTTGCTATTATGGGTTCATCAGTAAATTATTATGAATAGTGTAAGATTATATTATCCTAAACATATTATACAAAGTTCAACAATTTTACTTTCCAAGGAACACACGCATTACCTTGTAAATGTTATGAGATTAAAAAGAGGATCTTTTGTTAATTTTTTTAATAAAGAAGGTGAGTGGGAAAGTGAAATAGTTTTTTTGGAAAAAGAAAGAGTAGAAGTTAAATTTTTAAATAAAGTTAAAGAAAATATAAAATTAATAAATATCGAGCTAGGTATTTGTTTAGTAAAAAAGAATCCAATGGAAATAATCTTCCAAAAAGCAACAGAGCTTGGCGTAAGAAAGATTACCCCAATAATTTCAGAGCGAACAGAGGTTAAAGAATTAAATATTGAAAGGGCAAATAAAATAGTTATTGAAGCTACTGAGCAATCTAATCAATTAAATCCACCTGAAATTAGTGAAGTAACCAAATTGAAAAAATTTATTGAGAATATTGAAAATAAAACATTATTTTTTGCCGATATTAATTCAGACTACAAATTAGAGGCCAAAAATATTATACCAGGTAAAGTAAACTGTATTCTAATAGGCCCCGAAGGTGATTTTTCACTTTCTGAAAGAGAACTTATTTTAAAAAATGTTAACACTATTCCATTCAGTCTATCCAAAAATATTTTACGAGCAGATACTGCCGTAATAAGTGCAATTTCCTTAATTAATTTTATTAGCACAGATCATTAATTGTCGCATTAATTGAAATTGTTAAATAATTTAAAAGATATATATAAGCCTATATGAAAATTATTTTAAAATCCCTAATTTATGTAGTTATTTCTTTATTAATTTTTGCAAACTCTTATGCAGATCAGCCTAAAGATTGGCAATTAGGATTTCAAGACTCTGCCTCAAAGGGCATGAAAACCATAGTTTGGTTTCATGACTATATGCTGCTTCCAACTATAACAGCCATTATGGTTTTCGTTTTATTTTTAATTTTATATGTTTGTATAAAATTTAGAGCTTCAAAAAATAAAATTGCCTCTACAACAAGTCACAATGCGACCGTTGAAGTTTTATGGACTTTAATTCCTTGTTTAATATTAATTGTTTTAGCAGTTCCATCTTTTAAACTTTTGTACGAGCAAGATACCATTCCTAAAGTCGACGTTACAATCAAAGCTGTTGGTTATCAGTGGTATTGGGGATACGAGTACCCTGATGAAAAAATTGGTTTTGACTCTTATATGATTGAAGAGAAAGATCTTAAACCTAATCAACCAAGATTACTGACAGTTGATAATGAAATTTACGTTCCGGTTAATAAAGTTGTAAGAGTCATGATAACGGCTAATGATGTTTTACATGCTTGGGCATTGCCATCTTTTGGAGTTAAAAGAGATGCAGTTCCTGGCAGAATAAATGAAACTTGGTTTAAAGCAGAAAAAACCGGAACCTATTATGGCCAATGTTCAGAACTTTGTGGAATTAAACATGCCTTTATGCCAATTACAGTTAATGTTGTTACTGAAGAAGAGTATAATAAATGGTTAAAAGAGGCCAAGCAAAAATTTGCATTGGAAGATTCAACAGTAAATAATAAAGTAGTAAAAAAAATTAAATAAACATGTACAGTCAAACCGCAGATAGCCATCACCCCACTGGTTGGAAGCGATGGGCTTATTCTACAAATCATAAAGACATAGGAACGATGTATCTTGTGTTTGCAATTATTGCAGGGATTATTGGTTCAGCTTTTTCAGTTTTAATGAGAATAGAGTTAATGTATCCTGGCGATGGAATTCTTGCTGGAAATTATCATTTATACAATGTGTTAGTTACTGGTCACGGTTTAATTATGATTTTTTTCATGGTGATGCCGGCAATGATCGGTGGGTTTGGTAATTGGTTTGTTCCAATTATGCTTGGTGCACCTGATATGGCTTTTCCAAGAATGAATAATATTTCTTTCTGGTTATTGCCTGTTGCTTTTATTCTCTTATTAGCTTCAATTTTTGTTCCTGGACCCCCGGGCCAAACAGGCGTAGGTGGCGGTTGGACTATTTATCCTCCTTTATCATCCAAAACCGGCCAACCAGGTCCTGCAATGGATTTAGCAATTTTAAGCTTACACATAGCCGGAGCTTCTTCAATTTTAGGTGCGATTAATTTTATTACAACAATTTTAAATATGAGAACGCCGGGTATGACGTTACATAAAATGCCTTTGTTTGCTTGGTCAATTTTAGTTACTGCTTTTTTACTTTTATTATCTCTACCAGTTTTAGCTGGTGCGATCACTATGTTGCTTACAGATAGAAATTTTGGAACATCTTTCTTTGAAGCGCAAACTGGAGGTGATCCAGTATTGTTTCAACATCTATTTTGGTTTTTTGGGCACCCAGAAGTTTATATTTTAATTCTCCCAGGTTTTGGAATGATCAGTCATATCGT
Organism: Pelagilacustribacter hypolimneticus (SeqCode); assembly: GCA_965235125.1. Taxonomy (GTDB): domain Bacteria; phylum Pseudomonadota; class Alphaproteobacteria; order Pelagibacterales; family Pelagibacteraceae; genus Pelagilacustribacter; species Pelagilacustribacter hypolimneticus. The sequence goes on from CBDDXH010000002.1 coordinate 4,915, forward strand.
TTCTACTTTTTCAAAAAAACCAATTTTTGGTTATTTAGGCATGGCTTATGCGATGGTTGCAATTGGAGTTGTTGGTTTCGTTGTTTGGGCACACCATATGTATACTGTTGGATTAGACACAGACACAAAAGCTTATTTTTTAGCTGCAACGATGATTATCGCCGTTCCAACCGGAATAAAAGTATTCTCTTGGATAGCTACAATGTGGGGAGGATCAATCTCTTTTAAAACTCCTATGTTATGGGCTATAGGTTTTATCTTCTTATTTACTCTTGGCGGACTAACCGGTGTAGTTCTTGCCAACGCAGGTGTTGATACGGCATTGCACGACACTTATTATGTTGTTGCTCACTTTCATTACGTGCTTTCTTTAGGTGCAGTTTTTGCAATTTTCGCTGGATTTTATTACTGGTTTAGCAAAATGAGCGGATATGAGTATTCTGAATTTTTAGGAAAATTACATTTCTGGTTAACTTTTATAGGTGTTAATTTAATCTTCTTCCCTCAACATTTTTTAGGTTTAGCTGGTATGCCAAGAAGATATGCAGATTATCCTGATGCATTTGCTGGTTGGAATTATGTATCATCAATTGGTTCATATATTTCATTGATCGGCTTAGCTGTTTTTTTAATCAACTTGCTTTACGCTTTTATAAAGCAAGAAAAAGCAAAACAAAATCCATGGGGAGAAGGGGCTACAACTTTAGAATGGACAGTTACATCACCACCTCCATTCCATACTTTTGAAGAGCTACCCAAAGTAAAATAAATTGATCCAATCTTCAATCAGAATAAATAATTTAAAAGTTAGCAATAGCTTTAGCTTGAATTCATTTTTTAATTTAATGAAACCAAGAGTGATGTCTCTTGTTTTATTCACAAGTATGGTTGGCTTGCTAATCACACCTGAAAAGGTTTCATTCACTGTTTCAATAATTTCATTATTTGCAGTAGCCCTTGGAGCAGGCGCAGCTGGTGCTTTAAATATGTGGTACGATTCAGATCTTGATGCTTTAATGACAAGGACTTGTTTGAGACCCATACCAACGGGTCGTGTGCAAAAAAATCAAGCTTTATGGTTTGGTATTATTCTATCTTTCGTTTCAATTACCATACTTTATTTTATAGCAAATGTAGTTTCATCCATACTGCTTGCTACAACTATTGGCTTTTATTTTTTTATTTATACAATCTGGCTTAAGAGAAGAACTTCTCAGAATATTGTGATAGGGGGAGCAGCAGGAGCTTTACCACCCGTTATTGGTTGGGCCATAGGCGCTAATAGTATTTCTATGGAGCCAATTATATTATTTTTAATTATATTTATTTGGACCCCATCTCATTTTTGGGCTTTAAGTTTATATAAATCAAATGATTATAAAAAAGCAAAAATCCCCATGCTTCCTATTACCGCTGGTATTCAGACTACTAAATTAAATATTTTAATCTACTCATTGTTAATGGCTCCAGTTGTTGCTCTGCCATATTTTTTTAATTTTGCTGGCCTTTTTTATTTAGTTCCATCTTTATCAATGACATTCTATTATATTTATTTGTGTGCTTATCTTTTTAAAGAAAAAAATAATAAATCTTCAAATATTATAGCTAAAAAAATATTTGTTTATTCTATTTTTTATTTATTTTTTATTTTTGTTTTAATATTAGCTGATAGTTTCATTTAGTATAATGAGCAAGAAAAAAAAAAATATTATTACAGCATTAGTTTTAATTTTCTTTATGATTTTTTTATTTTTATTAACTTTTTACAATATTAGAATTTATAATAGAGAAATATAATGACTTTAAATAAAAAAAAATTAACCCCAATTGCTTTAGTCTCCATTTTTGTATTAATGTTAGGATTATCTTTTGCGTCTGTACCTTTGTATGAATTATTTTGTAGAGTAACTGGTTTTGGCGGCACAATTCAAGATGCGAAAAATAAAGAAGTACCTAAAATTGTTATTAATCAAATTTACAAACTTCGTTTTGATACCAACGTTGGTAATCAACTCGAATGGGATTTTTTTCCAGAAAAAAATACATTAGAATTAAAGCCCGGAGAAATACACAACGTTAAGTTTTATGTACAAAACTTAAGCCAATCAGAGACTTCTGGCGTAGCTTCATATAATGCTTCGCCTTCGTCTTTTGGCATATATTTAAATAAAGTTGGTTGTTTTTGTTTTGAAAAGCAGGCACTTAAGCCTCTAGAAAAAAAAGAGTTTGTTTTAAGCTTTTTCTTGGATCCAAAAGTAGTTGATGATAATAAGACTAAAAATATTTCAGATGTTACATTGTCGTATACTTTTTTTTCAGCTGAATATTATAAAAAATAAAGATTGAATATGTCTTCAAGTGAAAAAAAACATGACTTCCATCTAGTTGATCCAAGTCCATGGCCAATTTTTGCATCTTTTGCATGTTTAATCTTGGCATTTGGAGCGGTTTATTATTTTCATACTAAAGCTTTATGGCTTTTATTAATTGGAACTGCATTATTACTTTATGGTGCATTTATGTGGTTTAGAGAAGTTGTGATTGAAGCTGAGCATCAAGGTCACCATACTATGGTTGTTCAAATAGGTCATCGATATGGAATGACACTGTTTATTGCATCTGAAGTTATGTTTTTTGTTGCGTGGTTTTGGGCTTTTTTTAATGCCAGTCTTTTTCCAACAGTTCAAATTGGAAGTGCTTGGCCACCAATTGAAATAAAAACATTTGATCCTTGGGACATTCCTTTAATCAACACTTTAATATTACTATTATCAGGTACTACCGTAACTTGGGCACATCATGCGCTTTTAGAAAATGACAGAAAAGGTTTATTGCACGGATTAATCTTGAGTGTTTTTTTAGGTTTTATATTTACCTGTTTTCAGGCCTACGAGTATCATCATGCAACTTTTACTCTTGCTGGAAATATATATGGATCAACATTTTTTATGGCCACAGGCTTTCATGGTTTCCATGTCATAATAGGAACTATTTTTTTAGCAGTATGTCTTTTTAGAGTAACAAAAGGACATTTTAAAGTCGATCATCACTTTGGATTTGAAGCAGCAGCATGGTATTGGCATTTTGTTGATGTAGTCTGGCTATTTCTTTTTGCAGCTATTTATATTTGGGGAAGTTAAAAATTAATTGAAACATAAATTATTATTTAATTTTTTTGTTTTTTTTATCATTACATTATTTTGTGCACTTGGAACTTGGCAGCTCGTAAGACTACAATGGAAAAATAATTTAATTAATGAAATTGGCGAAGGACTCAAGTCTCCTGCAATAAATTATTCTAATAAGATCCAAAAAAATTATCAAAGAATTATTGCTGAAGGTGAGTACGATTTTGAAAAACAAATCTATCTATATAGTCTTAATGAAAAAGGCGAACCTGGTTATGATGTAATTACTCCATTCAAAACTCTAGACTTAGAAAACATATTAATTAATAGAGGGTGGATTAAAGCCAATCAAAAAAATGAAAGTATTATCAATAAAGTTGAGGGAAAGAAAATTCAAGGTCTAATGTTTAAAAATGTTAAAAAAAATATATTTAAACCAGATAATGAAATTGAAAAAAATATTTGGTTTTCTATTAATTTAGAAGATGTAAATAAGTTTACTGGCAAAAAATTTAATGAATACATTTTTTATTTGGAAGATGAAAAAATAAGCACACCAAAACCTAAAAAAATTACAATAGACTTGCCAAATAATCACCTTAAATATGCTATTACATGGTATTCAATATCCATATCAATATTTTTATATTTTTTATATTTTAGAAAGAAAAATGAAATACTGTAGTACTAGAAACAAAAAATTAGATTTTAATTTTGAACAAGTATTTCAAAGAAGTCTAGCACCTGATGGAGGCCTATTTATACCCAAGAAAATTAAAAAGTTTAGTCCAGCTGATTTAAAAAAACTTAAAAAATTAAATTATGTTGATTTAGCTGTTTCAATTATTTTAAGTTTTTGTGAGCCTACATTTAACAAGCAACAGCTTAAGACTTTAATAAGTAAATCCTATAAAAAATTTAAGAAAAAAAATGTGGTCAATTTAGTAAACATCAATAAGGATGTTTTATTAGAGCTTTATCATGGTCCCACTTTAGCTTTTAAAGATATTGCCATGCAGTGTATTGGCAATATTTATGAAGAGTTTAATAAAAAGAAAAACCAAATTGTGAATATTGTAGTAGCTACTTCAGGTGACACCGGAGCTGCTGCCATTTCAGCTTTAAGAAATAGAAAAAATATTAATTTATTCATACTTCATCCGCATAATAAAATTTCTAAAATTCAAAGAAAAATTATGACAACAATGGGTGGGAACAATATCCATAATATAGCCATCAAAGGATCTTTCGATGACTGTCAGAAAATAGTAAAACAAATGTTTGCAGATAATTTATTTAGAGAAGTAGTTAATATGTCAGGAGTAAATTCAATTAATTGGGCAAGAATAATATTTCAGATAGTTTATTATTTTTATTCTTATTTGAGATTAAATAATAAGAAAGTTAACTTTTCTGTGCCAACAGGAAACTTTGGAGATATTTATGCAGGTTATATGGCAAAAAAAATGGGATTACCTATAGAAAGATTGATAGCGGCAACGAATGAAAATGATATTTTGCAGAGAGTTATAAATCAAGGAATTTACAAACCATCTAAAGTTAAAACATCTATTTCTCCTAGCATGGACATACAGGTTGCAAGTAATTTTGAAAGATTATTATTTTATGTTTTGAACTCTAAAGATTTTCAGGTTAAAAAATTAATGAATAATTTAGAAACAAAAGGTTATTTTAAATTAACTAAAATTCAAAAAAAAATAATTCAAAAAGATTTTTCTGCATATAAAGTAACAGATAGAGAAACAAAAAAAATAATAAAAAAAATTTACGTAGAGAACAATTTCTTAGTTGATCCTCATACAGCAACAGGTTTTTATGCAGCTAGTAAAGTAAAAAGTAGATTTCCTTGCATTGTTCTAGGAACTGCACATCCTTATAAGTTTTTAGAAACTATGACTAAAGTCACAGGCAAGAAAATTAAAAAACCATCACAGATCTCAAAATTGATATCTGGTAAAGAAAAATATGATATATTAAATAACAATACCAATATTGTTAAAAAATATATTTTGGAAAAGTATTATGAGAATTAAAGAAGGAGATAAATTACCATCAGCAGATTTTTTTTATCTAGACAAGGATAATGCTGTTCAGAAAATTGACACTAACAGTCTTTTTAAAAATCAAAAAGCAATTATGTTTGGAGTTCCAGGAGCTTTTACAAAAGTCTGTTCAACAAAACATCTGCCTGGTTATGTAAAAAATTATGATGAAGCAAAAAGAAAAGGCGTGTCTAAAATTGTTTGTCTTTCCGTGAATGATCCAAATGTAATGAAAGCTTGGGGGGAGGCACATAATGTTAGCGATAAAATTCTTATGTTAGGAGATCCTTATTGCACTTTTACAAAATCAATTGGTGCAGATATAGATAGAACATCAAGAGGACTAGGCATGAGGTCTTCTAGATATACCATGCTGGTAGAGAATGGAGTAATAACTAAAATTAAAGAAGAATCTGATACAGGTACCTGCGAAATATCTGCCGCTGAAAATTTTTTAAAAGAAATTTAATTATTAATAGCTTCAGTAGCTAGCCTGTCAGCAAGCTCATTAAATTTATTACCTGAGTGAGCTTTAACCCATTTCCAGATAATATTTTTTTTTTCAGTTAATTTATTTAACGTTATCCACAAATCTTTATTTTTAACTGGCTTTCTATTTGCACTTTTCCAGCCATTTTTTTCCCAATTTTTTATCCAAGTTGTAATTCCATTTTTAAGATAAGTTGAGTCTGTATAAATAACTATTTCAGAACTTTTCTTGATTTTTTTAAGAGCCATAATTGGAGCCATAAGTTCCATTCTGTTATTGGTGGTAGATTTTTCTTTACCAGATAAATTAATTTGATTTTCTTTTTCGTCTAAAATTATAGTGCCCCACCCGCCAGGGCCAGGGTTACCAGAGCATGCTCCATCCGTATAAATAATATATTTCATTAAAAAAAATAATCTTCGAAATTTTTAGAATTTTTATGAAATTCAAGTCTTACTAAATATTCTATGGGGTCTTTGACTTTTACAATTGCTCCTTTGACCGTATTAAGAGAATCAAAAACTCTAGTTAATAAAAATCGTAAAGCCGATCCTTGAGATAATACTTTAATATATTTTTTTTCATTATCACTTAATTTTCTAAATTGATTGTAGCCATTCATAAAATTAATAGCTTTAGTTACATTGAAACTTAAATTATTTTTTGGACCATCGAAGCAAAGAGCATTAAAACAAATAGCTATTTCTAGCGCATAAAAATCATTACAAGAAAAATAAAAATCAATTATTCCACTAAATTTATTATCTTTAAAAAAAATATTATCGTTGAACAGGTCAGCGTGTATTATTCCTTTAGGCAGATCATCAGGCCAATTTTTTTCAACATCTTTTAGATTTGATTCTATAAGTAGAGGAAGATCTTTATGAATCTGGACACATTTAACTCTAATTTGATCAAATATTTTTCTCCAGGAATTTACAGATAAATTGTTTTCTCTATGTATTTTAAAATTTTTAGTTAATTCATGCATTTTTGCAACTTCTTGCCCAATTGATTTACAATCCTCTGGACTTAGAGTGTTTTTAGCTTTTCCTTCAAGAAAACTTACAATCATTAAATTCTTATTTTTATAATTAACTATTGTTTTTTTATTATTAGTTTCAATAGGCACAGGGCATTTAAAATTAGCTTTATTTAAATTACTCATTAGAGTAGAAAAAAAAGGTAAATCTTTTTCCTTAACTCTTTTTTCATAAATTGTCAGAATATATTTTTTATCATCTACAAGAAGAAAGTAATTAGTATTTTCAATTCCTTCTTCTATCCCTCGGAATTCCTTTAAATCTCCAATAGAATAGTTGGATAGGATTTCTTCAATATTTTTTTTGCTAAATTTTGTATATACAGCCATTTTAATTTAGTTCTTTTGGAATTTTAAAAACTACTTTTTCTTCTGCAATTATAACTTCTTCAATAGATACATTACAGTTTTCTTTGATTTCACTTATTAGATTTTGAACTAGCTGTTCTGGAGCCGATGCTCCAGAAGAAATTCCAATTTTTTTGCATTTTTTAATTTGCTCTATAGGTAGTTTTTTTTCAGAGTGTATTAATTCTGAATTTTTACATCCAGCTTTTTTAGCAACTTCTACTAATCTAGCTGAATTAGATGAATTTCTACTTCCAATAATAAAAAACATTTCACAATCAGCTGCTATTTTTTTAACAGCATTTTGTCTATTTGTGGTTGCGTAGCATATATCTTCTTTTATAGGCCCCTTAATTTCTGGAAATTTACTTTTTAATGAGTCAATCATTTCTGCCGTGTCATCTACCGATAAAGTTGTTTGAGTAATATAAGCTAATGGTTTTTTAAAATATTTAGTATCAAGTGATTTTATGTCATTAATTGTTTCTATAAGTTTTATACTTCCATTAGGCAATTGACCCATAGTTCCTATAACTTCAGGATGATTTTTATGACCTATTAAAATAATATCAAAACCATTTTTAAATAACTGCTCTGATTCCCTATGAACTTTTGAGACCAAGGGACAAGTAGCATCAATATAAGAGATATTTTTTAGTTTAGCTTCTTCAGGAACTTTTTTTGGAACACCATGTGCAGAAAAAATAACTGGTCTTGTTAGATCTTCAATATCACTAATTTCATTAACAAATATTGCTCCCTTTTTTTTAAGATCCTCAACTACTTGTTTATTGTGTACTATCTCGTGTCTAACATAGACTGGCTTACCATATTTATCTAAAGCTTTATTGACTATTTCAATAGCTCTATCGACCCCTGCACAAAAACCTCTTGGAGAAGCCAGTAATATTTTAAGATCGTTTTTCATTTTTTTCCAATAGATACTCAAGCAATATATGAGGAAAGGTTAAAGACGCCAAACCAATAAATACAACTTTTAAAATAGCATAATCAAGCGAAGAATATTTATTGAGTAAAGATATAGCAATTAAAAAGGCAAGAGCAGTAACGATAGTTAAGGGAAGAGCTTTTTTTAAAAAGCTTACTAAACCTTTTTTAAAATTTTTACTATTTATACTTTCGATTAAAGATAGTGAGTGTCTTATAGAATGTAAAAAGCAAAAGTATATTGTAAAAGCAAGTAAAGGTTCAAAGTTTATATTAAGAAATATTACCGTTAAAGAATCTAACAAAGATAAAAAAATATACTTATTTATAAAAAAATTGCTAACCAAGCACAAACCTATTAAGATCATGATTAAGTTATCATTATATTGATTAAATTTAACATCTAAAATTTCAAAAATTTTAATAGTTTCATCAGTGTGAAAATATAATGGTGACAAAATAATCAATGAGCCTTTTAAAAATAAAAATAAATTTGATAATTTAAATTTTCTTATTTTTCCAAAGACAGAGTCTTCCTTACCAAAATGATAGCCTGCAATAATTAGAAATATAGATAGTGTAAATAAAGGAAATATTAACCAGGAACATATAACTATTAAGGAAATTAAAATATAAATAAAATAAAATGATAATTTATTTTGAATATTAAATATTTTTAATAATTTAATACCTTTTAGATGATCTAAAGAACCATGTGATACGCCAATCGTAGCAATTAGAAAAAAACATATTAGCGCAATACTATTTATTTGAAAATCTATTTTTAAAATTAAAAAAAAAAGACTTAATACAAATAATAAAATTGTATGGTATTTATTTATTAAATTATAATCAGTCATTTTTAAAAATAGCTTTTATAAAAATCCATTTAGGCATTTTTAAAATTATTAATATATCTTCTAAAATATTACTTTTATTGGACAAAAATTTTATAATAGTATTTGCTTTGCTCTTAAACATTTTTAAAAATATATCTGGCATTTTTTCTGGGTAATTTTTTATTACTTTTAAAAAAATATTATCAAGAATTTTATATTTTTTTTTAATAGTATAAACTTTTGCATTTGTAATATTATCAATATTTTCTCTAATATATTTACTATGCTCTTGGATATTTAAAAAAGTATACCCAGTACTTAACCGCGTCATATAACCAGCTGAACCGATATTTATTTTGTTATTTTCTTTAGTAAGATTTGAATAAAAAAGAGGAATTGCTCCTTTTTCTTTAAAATTAATTTTATATTGTTTAATGCCCAATGTATCTTTTATGTAATTTTCAATTTGAGAATCGTAGTCTTTTAATGATTCATTATCCAACCTCGACAACCATGTTGTTTCGATAAGAGCCTTATTTTTAGAAAATGGTAATATATAAAAAAAATGAACATTATTTCTTTGGTCACAATTAAAATCCATTAAATTAATTATTTCATCATCAAAAATATTTTTTTCAACTTCAATTTCTGTACCCTGGAAGTGCTGCCAGAGCTTTGATTTTTCTAACCTAGATGGTGGAACACTATTAAAAATGAAAGAATTATTTGTGTTTATTTCGTTTATATTTTTAAAAAATTGAATATTTTTATTTTTAGATAAAGCAGTATTGATTTTTTTATAAAAAAGGCCGCTATCAATACTTTGATAGGGAAAATTTTCAGTTTTAAGTTTATGTGATCCAGATGGGGAATTTATAGAAAAGTTATTCCAGTTTTTTATGACACAATCATCAAAGTTATGTTTAATAACTTTCCAAAAAGACCAAGTTTTATCTTTATTATATTCTACTCTAGGCTCAATAATAGCTAAATTTTTATTATCTAGTTTGTTATAAATTTCCAACTCATAAGCTAAAGATAAACCCGCACATCCACCGCCAATAATTATATAATCAAAATTTTTCATCTAAATTAATTTCTTTATAAAGCATTATATGTTCATTATGCTTTTTATATTTATTTGAATTTATAAAAAAAAGCCTCAGAAAATCGAAAAAAGATAAAAATGTTTCTATTATCTTATATAAAATTGAAACATATATTTTTCCTGCATTATTGTAGGTTTCTATATTTTTTTGATTCAAAATTTCAGTTCCTATTTTTTTATATAATCTTCTTGCTACTAAAATTGCAAACCTTGAAAAGAATGGAATATTTTTTATAGCAGGAAAAGAACTTTGATAAAAAATATCTGCCAGAATAATTGTTTCTTTAATTGAGCTAAAATCTTGCTTTGTATAAGATCTATTTTTTTTTTTGTCTTCAACCACATCTCTTGCGATATTGGTAAGCTGCATAGCAACTCCTAAGTCAACCGCACATTCAAGGGATTGCCGATCTTTAATTTTAAGTATTTTTGCCACCATTATCCCTACAGTTCCCGCAACTTGGTAGGAATAAATAAGCAAATCTTTTTTAGTTTTTAAATTAACTTCATAAGCAAGATCAGATTCAACACCTCTAAATAGATCATTAATTATTTCATGCGAAATATTTTCTTCTTCTAAAAGAAGATGAATATTTTTTATAATCTTATTTGAAAAAATTTTATTTTCGAATTCTTTTTTAAAAGTTAAAAATTTTTTTTTCTTCAAATCTAACTCTTCTTCTCCATCAGCTATATCATCAAGTGTTCTGCAAAAGTCGTATAAGTTTGAACATTTTATGAAAGTTTCTTTAGATAAAAAAAAACCAGCCCAATTAAAAGACTTGGCGTGTTTTGAAATTAGACTTTGATCTTTATTCATTACAATAATTCATCTAATACTTTAGCTGAAGATAATACACCTGGCATCCCAGCGCCAGGATGAGTTCCTGCTCCAACAAAATAAAGATTGTCAAAGATTTCTGATTTATTATGAAATCTAAAGTAAGCGGATTGAGTAAATTTTGGTTGAATAGAAAAGCCCGACCCATGAAGTGTAGCAAGTTCATTTTCAAAATAATCCGGAGTTAAATAAAAATCGCTAACAACGTTATTTTTTATTCCAGGCAGTACAGTCTCGTTCATTTTTGAAAGAACTAATTCTTTGAATTTTTTTCCTTCATTAGACCAATTAATACCAGAAAGATTATTAGGCACTGGCACTAAAACATAAAAAGCGTCATGGTTTTTTGGAGCCATACTTAGATCTGTAGCAGAAGGCCTATGAAGATAATAACTGATATCGCTGGATAATTCTTTCTTATCAAAGATTTTATTTAGGTGTTCTTTGTAGGATTTACCAAAATAAATAGTATGGTGAGCCACATCTTTATATTGTTTTTTTGAACCAAAATAATAAACAAACAAGCCCATAGAATAATTCATTCTTTTTATTTTCTGCTTAAATAAAAAACCATATTTTTTTTTTGATTTAATTAAATTTTTATAGACGTTAGGAGGATCGGAATTACAAATTATATAACTTCCATATATTTCTTTATTATTATTAATTTTAACACCTGTAACCTGATTACCAAAATCAAATATTTCTGTTACTTCAGCATTTTTAATAATTTCAATATTTTCTTCTATCATTAATTTTTCTAATGCATTTACTAAGCTGCCAGTTCCCCCCATCGAGTAATGTATTCCCCATTTTTTTTCTAAAAATAAAATAAGTGTATAGATAGAAGTTGTTGTAAAAGGATTTCCACCAACTAATAAAGGGTGCATACTAAATACTCTTTTTAATTTCTCATTAGAAATATAACTAGAAACTAATTTGTAGACTGACTGGTAGCTTTTAAGTTTTAATAATGCTGGAATTTGTTTTAACATAAACATAAAACTATTAAAAGGTTTTGCTGAAAGTTCCGTAAAACCTTTATCAAATATTTTTTCTGTAAAGTTAACTAGCTTTTTATATCCTTCGAAATCATTTCTAGAAAATTTTTGTATTTCTTTCTCCATATCTTTTTCATTTCCTGAATAGTCAAATGAAGAATTATCTTCAAAAACAAATCTGTACCAAAGATCTAATGGAACTATTTTTGTATAGTCTGAAATTTTTTTATTGAATAATGAAAAAAGTTCCTCCAATAAATAAGGAGCTGTTATAACCGTAGGTCCCCCATCATAAGTAAAACCATCTTTTTTAAAAACACGTGCTCGGCCTCCCAAATCTGGATGTTTTTCTAACAGGGTTACACCATAACCTTTCGCACGCATTCGTAACGCTGAAGCCATGCCTCCAAATCCAGACCCTATTACAATAATTTTTTTATCTTCTTTCATAAAACTTGATTTAATTGACAATCTTAAAGAATACTGTCAAACACTAATAAATTATGACGAAAATATCTACAACGCAAAAATCCCCAATTAAAATTTCAGTAGTAAAAAGTAAATCTTATTTTTGGTGCAGTTGCGGTTTTTCTAAAACACAGCCTTTTTGTGACGGCTCTCACAAGGATACAGGTAAATCTCCTCTTAAGTTTGTTGCTATAGAGAGTAAAGATCTCTTTTTTTGCGCTTGTAAGAAGACTAAAGATCAACCGTTATGTGACGGTTCACATTCTACTTAGCTTTAAATCTGCAGTTGAATCAGTTGTATCTAAACTTAAGATTTTTATAAATCTTCTAAGAGTTATCCTCATAAATTGTAAAAAAGTCAATAAAATCAACATTTTAAAATAAAATTAAAGCTTCTAATGGATGGATTTTTTTTATAAGTTTCATGTAGTTTGTTTGAAAAAATTTTTTTCAAACAGTTTATATATAAACTAAGTAGAAAACTAAAAATGAGGGAGGTTTTCATGAGTAAATTAATTAAAATCGCATTGCTAGCGGTAACCATGATTGGAATTACTAGCTCAGCTAATGCAGCAACTGCTTTGTTAAAAACCAATGATTTCGTTGGAATATCATTTTGGTTAGTATCAATGGGTTGTTTAGCAGCTACAGCGTTCTTCTTTTTAGAAAGAGGTTCAGTTGCACCTGCTTGGAGAGTTTCAATAACTGTTGCGGGACTTGTTACTGGTATTGCATTCATACACTACATGTACATGAGAGAAGTATGGATTGGAACTGGAGAGTCTCCAACTGTTTACAGATATATTGATTGGTTAATTACTGTACCATTATTAATGCTAGAGTTTTATTTCGTGTTAGCAGCAGTAAGAAAAGTTCCAAGTTCAGTATTCTGGAAACTTTTAATAGGTTCGACAGTTATGTTAGTTGGTGGTTATGCCGGAGAAGCTGGATACGTATCACCAATGATTGGTTTCATCGTAGGAATGGCAGGATGGATATACATTCTATTTGAAATCTTCTCAGGTGAAGCTGGAGAGCTAGCAGCTAAGAGCGGTAACAAATCTTTAACTACTGCTTTCAGCGCAATGAGAATAATCGTTACTGTTGGTTGGGCTGTATACCCGCTAGGTTATATGTTTGGATATTTAACTTCAGGCGGAGCAGACGTTAATACATTAAACGTTGTTTACAATGCCGCAGACTTCTTAAACAAGATCGCTTTCGGTCTTATTATTTGGGCTGCCGCAATGCAAAATACTAGTTCAAGAGCAGTTAGATAATATATTTAAAAAGTCATAATAGGGCGAGTTTAATAACTCGCCCTATTTTTTTTGTTCTTAAATTATTTTTTAAGTAGATTTTCTTTTAAGAGCTGATTTCGTATCTTCTACACTTGAGATAAAAATTTTATTTAATTTATTCTTATCTAAAAAATTTTTAAGTAATACCTCTACCGCCTGAATAGAGATTTTAACAGAAGCATCTCTAATATCTTTCAAAGCTTGATTTCTTATTTGTTTTATTCGATCTTCAGTATTTTTCTTTCTATTTTCCATTTGTATATGGAATTCCTCATTCGTCTTTAAAACATTTCTTTCCGCTTCTTCTGTGGCAGCATCAATCATTTGTTTAATCTCTTTCTTAGCGTTACCAATCTTTTTTTCATATTCGCTTAGAATATTTTTAGATTCATATTTAAGATTTTCAGCATTATCAATTTCATTTTTGATAGAATAAATGCTTTCATTTAAAGTATTAATTATTTTTTGTGGTATTTTAAAATAGATTAAAATGCCTAAAAATATAAAGAAAGATATAGCGACCCAAAAAGTAGCATCAATAATCATAAATATTTAGATAAATTTTTCTTCGTTGCCTCTATTATAGCTGCTTTAACACTACTTTGATTCATTGGCTCGCCAGCTATTTGCTCAATTACTTTTGAAGCCATTTCTTCAGATATGACTGAGATACTTTTTAGAGAATCTTTTTTTAAGTTCTCTATTTCTGTTTCAACAGCCTTAATTTCATTTTCAATTTCTTTTTCAAATTGTTTTCTTTTGCTCTTAATTTGTGAATTCAGTTCATTTTTATTTTTTAAAATAATTTTTTGAACTTCTTTTTTGGCATTTTCAATAGATTGTTCATACTCTTTTAGCTTTTGCTCTGCTAAATTTTTTAATTTTTGAGCTTCATCCAAATCATCTTTGATTTTATTCTCTCGGCTATCGATATTATCTCTAATTTTTGGGATAAATAAATTTGATATTGCCAAGTATAGTCCCGTAAAAATTAGAATTAACCAGACAGCTTGTGAGGCCCAATAGGTCGGATCTAGCTGAGGCATACCAGCCTCAGCTGTTAACAAGTAAGACTCACTTGTTAAAAAGATTCCGATGATTAAAGAAAATAGTCTCATTCAAATTTAAAGACTATAACTTAAAATGCAAATAATATAATTAGGGCGATAACTAATCCAAATAGACCAGTTGCTTCAGCTAAAGCAAATCCTAAAAGTAAATTAGGAAATTGTTTTTGAGCTGCTGAAGGGTTTCTCATAGCACCTGATAAATAATTACCAAATATTATTCCAATACCAACTCCTGCTCCTGCTAGTGCGATTGCAGCGAGACCCGCTCCAATCATTTTTGCTGCTTCTAACTCCATTGTTCCTCCTTTTTTTTGTTAATGGTGTAAATTTAATGCATCATTTAAGTAAATGCAGGTTAAGATTGCAAAAACATAAGCTTGCAAAAACGCAACTAATATTTCCAAGCCTGTTAATGCTACTGAAAAACTAAGTGGTAACCAGCCCCCTAGCATTCCTAAACTAATAACAAATCCCCCAAAAACTTTTAACATAGTATGCCCCGCCATCATATTCGCAAATAAACGAACAGAAAGACTGACCGGTCTGCTTAAATAAGAAATTATTTCGATTATTGTAATAAGGGGAAGCAAAACCATTGGTACTCCACTTGGTACAAAAAGCTTTAAATATCCAAAACCATGTTTTAAAAAACCTATAATTGTTATAGCAATAAAAATAAATATTGCCATGATTAAAGTAATTATAATATGACTTGTTACCGTAAAGGAGTAAGGCAACATGCCTAGCATGTTACAAAAAAGCACAAACATGAATAAACTAAAAATAAAAGGAAAGTAAGGTTTTGCTTTAGTTCCCGCAGTGTCACTAATCATTTTAGCTATAAAATTATAAATAATTTCAGAAATCAATTGTAGCTTATCAGGGACAAGTTTTCTCTCCCTTGTGCCTAAAAAAAGTACTCCACAAATAGCAAGAGCGCTTAAAAGCATAAATAAACTTGCATTTGTAAAAGACAGGTCTAAACCTTCTATTTTGATTTCTGGACCAATTCTATAAACTTCGAATTGTTGCATTGGATTTGTTGCCATAAAATTTTAAATTAATCTTTTTGCTGCATTCTTTTTGCAGCTTTTATGACGTTTAAAATGCCAGCTGCAGAACCTAGAAAAAAGAAAAAAATTATTAACCAAGGTTTAGTACCAAACCAAGTATCTAAAATAAACCCAATAATTGTCCCAACCAGTACAGCCGCTACAAGCTCTGTGCCTAATTTAAAAGCACTCCCTACAAATGAGCTGTTTTGGTTATTATTTCTAATTTTTGAATAATTTTTTAGCTTATCTTTTGCAATTTTTAGGCGAGTTTTAAAGTCTTCATGGTCTGACATTATTAGGCGACTAGCTCTTCTGCTTTCTCTAAATCTACGGCCACAAGTTGACTAACCCCTTTCTCCGGCATCGTTACTCCGTAAAGTCTGTGCATTCTGGACATTGTTAGCGCGTGATGGGTAATAATAATAAATCTAGTTTGAGTTATTTTTGTTAATTCATCTAACAAAGTACAAAATCTTGTTACATTTGAATCATCTAAAGGAGCATCAACCTCATCTAAAACGCAAATCGGAGAAGGATTGACTAAGAATACAGCAAAAATAAGAGACAATGCTGTAAGAGCCTGTTCACCACCAGAAAGTAAAGTTATTGATTGCAATCTTTTTCCTGGAGGAGAAACTAGCATTTCTAAACCTGCTTCAAGAGGATCATCAGAATCTACAAGTTCTAGTTTAGCAGTACCTCCATTAAATAATTTAGTGTAAACCTCATTAAATTTTCTATTAACTTTTTCGTAAGCTTCTAAAAGTTTCTCTCTTCCTTTTTGGTTGAGTTCATTTATGGAAGCTTTTAGTTTAACTATAGCTGAGTAGAGATCAGCACGATCATCTTCCATTTTTTTAATTTCGTCTTGGTATTTTTTTGTTTCTTCATCAGCTCTTAAATTAACTGAACCCAAAGCCTCTCTTTGTTTTTTAATTTTTTCAAGCAGCGACTCTTGTTTTTCTAAGCTTGGATAATTTTCTGGGGTTAAACCATTTAAATTTGAAATTGATAAAAGATTAGTTTCGTTATCTATTTGAAGATCATTTTTGATAGAATAAACTAAATCTTTTTTTCTTTTATCAATGCCTTCTATTGTTGCTTCACTCCTTGCTTTATTTTCTCTGAGTATACTAAATTTTTCCTGGATTTCTTTTAAATTTTGATTGATTAAATTATATTTTTCTTCAGCTTTATTTAGTTCTTCATTAAGTTCTTCACTTCTTTTTTTAGTATTTTCTATATTCTGAATATTCTGACCTTTATTATTTGCAATTTTTTCAGGGTTTTTTTGATTTTCGTTAATTTCAAGTATTATTTTATTTTTTCTTTCATTTAATTCATCGATCATTCTGTCAGAATTAGTTTTTAAATTTTTCCAGTTCTCAAGTTCTACATCTATATTTTTAATTCTTTCTCTTCTTTTTATAGAATCGCTTTTAATTGACTCGTTTTTTCCATAAACCAAGGCATACTGTTCTTGTGAAGAAGTAATTTGGTTTACAATACTTTTTAATCTTTGAAAAAGATCTTTAGTAAGTTTTTTATCAGAATCAATATAACTTTCAATTTCATTAATAATTTTATCTAATTGATCTCGAAGCTGTTGCAGACTTGATTTAGACAAGTTTAATTCTGATTGAGACTTTACTTCAGTTTGAGATAGTTCTTTTTCAGTTTTTAATAACTCATTTTTTTCTCCAAAAATTCTTTTTTCATTTAATGATGAGTCTAAAGATATACTTTTTTCTCTTTGTAAATCTAAATCTAGAGTTTCTAATGATTTTTGAAGTTTAATTTGTAAATCTTTAATTCTAGACGCTTCCTCTTCTAAATTGGTCATTTCAAGATTAAGTTTTTGTAATCTGGCAAGATTCTCCATTCTTCTGTCTCTTAAAGGGGCTAGTCTTTTATTTTCCTCTTCAAGCATTTGATTATTGTGACTTAAATCTATTTTAACTGCACTAAGCTCATCATCTTGTTCGTTTAATTTTTCAGTTATTTCTGATTTGTCTTTTTCTATTTCTGTTAGTTTTAAATAATAAAGACCAGCTTCAATACTCTTAATTTCCCTTGAGATATCTTTGTATCTAGTAGCTTCTTCAGCTTGTTTTCTTAGACTATCTAATTGTTTTTCTTGTTGTCTTTTAAGTTCGTCAGCTCTTTTTAAATTATTTTCTGTTGCTTCCAATCTAGCTTCCGCTTCTTCTCGTCTTGCGTGGATACCAGAAATGCCCGCAGCCTCTTCTAACACCGCTCTTCGCTCAGCTGGTTTTGAAGTAACAAGTGAACCAATTCTTCCTTGGCTAATTAAAGAAGGGGAGTGTGCTCCAGTAGACAGATCAGCAAAAAAAGTTTGCGCATCTCTTGCTCTTACTTCTTTTTGATTAATAAAATATTTTGAACCTTTATCTATTTCAATTCTTCTTGTAACTATAATCTCATCTAAATCATTATACTGCATAGGCCCGTCTTTATTATTATTTTCAATTTGTATAGAGACCTCTGCAATATTTTTAGAAGGTCGATTTGATGTTCCCGCAAAAATAACGTCTTCCATACCAGATCCTCTCATGCTTTTGGCAGACGTTTCACCCATGCACCATTTTAAAGATTCTACTATATTAGATTTTCCGCACCCATTAGGTCCAACGATTCCAGTTAAACCATCTTCAATATAAAAATGAGTTTTATCAAAAAAAGATTTAAATCCAGTAATTTCTATTTTTTTAAATTTCATTATAAAAGTTTATCAATTATTTTTTTGAAAGATTTATAATCTCTTTCTCCTTTATATTTTTTTTCGTTTATATAGATTGTAGGAGTTGAACTAATTTTATAATTTTTTTGAGCTTCAATTCTCTCATTTAAGATTTTTTCTTCCAGATCTTTATTGGCTAAACATTTATTCATTACCTCTTCTGTCAAATTAAATTCCTTACCAATAGCCTTAATAGCATTATTAATAATATTAATGTCTGATCCTGCTGCCCATTTATCTTGTTTTTTATAAATTTCAGTTAAAAATTTAAAATTTGTTTGAGAATTTCCGTCACATTGTAAAATTTTCTCTGCATTTAGAGCAGCCAGGTCAAGTGGAAAACTGATATGCTCAAATTTTACTTTTCCTTTACTAATATATTCTTTATCCAATTCTTGATAAATTTTCCCGTGAAAATCAGCACAATGCGGGCAAGTAAGTGAAGAAAAAACTTTTACTGTTACCATGCCATTAGAGTTGCTCTTACTTTGCGAAGATGAGTCACAACTTACAAATAGAAAAATAAAAGAGAATAAAAAAATATTTTTAATTATTTTTTGCATTATAGGCTTCAATCAATTTATTTAATGTTTTTTTAAGTCCTTCATTTTTAATATTCTCTAACTTATTACTATAATTCAATTTAATTTCATTTAATGGCAAATTATTTTTAAGTGATTTTTTTTCCTGAACAACTTTCAGTTTAACTTCTTTAATACAATTGAAACCAAAAAAACTGTTAATTTTATCCATAATTTCTTGCTTACTATATTCTACAGTAACTTCATTCCCATGAATGACGTTTAAAACTAAAGTTCCATTATTCATTTCTTTACCCATTTTTACCGTACTTGGATAACACGCATCTGACAGGTTTTTACCTACCATTTTAGTCCAGTTATCGACTATATTAGAAAAATTATAACTCCCTTTTTTCAATAGTTTTTTTAGGCCTTGCGGTAATGACTTAGAAAAAGGCCTTAAACCTTGTATGAAGGTATTGGTTTTATTATTATTTTTATCATGCATCTTCCTCGCAATTTATCAAAAAAAATTCTAGCTTGGTACGATAATAACAAGAGAAAACTGCCTTGGCGTGTTGGTAAAAAATCATCAAAAAAGCTTTATTATAGACTTTTAAGTGAGTTTATGTTGCAACAAACGCAAGTCAAAACAGTTCTTCCCTATTTCAAAAAATTTTTGATTCATTTTCCAACCTTAGAGTCGCTATCAAAGTCTAATGAAAAAAAAATTTTAAAACTATGGGAAGGTCTTGGCTACTACAGAAGAGCCAGAAATCTTTTATTAACAGCTAAAATACTAGTCAATGAGTATAACTCAAAGTTACCAAATAAAATTTTTGATATAAAAAAATTACCCGGAGTAGGTAATTATACTGCTAATGCTTTATTAGCTTTTGTATATAATCAACCAACAATTGCTATAGATGGAAATGTCAAGAGAGTGTTTTCAAGAATACTTAATAAAAATCAAGTTTTAATCGATTTAAATAAAGTTATAGAAAATAATAAAAAATCTTTATTTGAAACAAAAAGAAATTCTGATTTGGTTGAAGCTTTGATGGAGTTTGGAGCATTAATTTGTAAGCCAAAAGATCCAGAATGTTTTAAATGCAATATAAGAAATACATGTAAATATTTTAAGTCTGACAAAAAGTTTAAACAATTTAAAAAGATTCAACCTTTAGAGAAGAGCTACGATATATTTTGTTACATTAATAAGACAAAAAATAAAATTGCATTAACGAAAAATCACAATCTAGGATTTTTAGATAAATTTTATTTGCCACCTATTAAAGAAAAAAATATTAAAAATAAAATTCAAAATTGGAATTTTCATTCTAATTTTAAAAAATCTATTTCCAATAAAAAATTAAATATAGATTTATATTATAAATATTCATCAAAACTTCCACTTTCGTTGCGCTGGTTTTCTTTAAAAGATAATGATGAGTTTATTCCTTCTTTTACAAAAAAAATATTTAAACAATTTTCAAAAATAAAATAATGAAAAAAAAAATTGCAATCATAGGTGCTGGTATCGCCGGTCTAACTTTAGGAAATTTTTTACAAAAAAATTCAAATTATGAATTTACGATCTATGAAAAAAGGGAAGCATTAAACTTAGATGAGGGTTTTGGCATTCAGCTTGCGGTCAATAGTATTTCTATTTTAAATCAAATTGGATTTTCTGAATTAAATAAATCAGATTTTTTTAATCCTAAAGCTATAGATTTTTATTCTAATCAAAATAAAATATGTGATTTAGATTTAACTCAATTTAATACAGAATTAGCTAAATACACTACCCTTAAAAGATCTTCTCTAATCAAGTTTCTAAAAGATAAATTATTTTCAAATGTATTTATGTTTAATAAAATAATTAAAACTGTTGAATATAAAAATAGTAAAATAAGGATTTCATTTGCAGATGGACATATAGATGAAATTGACTATCTTGTGGTTTCAGACGGAGTTTTTTCAATCACAAAAACAGTTATAGAAAATAAAAAATTTAAAATAAATTTTCATAAAACTTTTGCTACAAGAATAACGATCAATAAAGATAAGTTAAAAATTTTGAATAAAGAAAATATTTCATTATTTATGTGTGAGCGCGCACACTTAGTTTTTTATCCAGTAAATAATGATCAGTTTAATTTTGTTACCACTGTAAGAAGTAGGAATATTAATTCTGATGATACAAAAAAAGCGCTACTTAGCAAAATATTAAAGCAAAATAATTTAAATATTCTATCTGAAAAAGACTTATCTTTTTGGCCTATTTATACTTCTCCCAAACCAACTATTTCTAAATATAATAATATTTTCTATCTAGGAGATGCGTTTTGTACCTTACTACCAACCATGGCACAAGGTGCCTCTCAATCAATAGAAGGAGCTAAAGAACTGTTTATAATATTTGAAAAAAATAACAAAGATAAACAAGATCTTTTTTTTTCAAATAGATTAGAAAGAATAGAAATGATTAGAAAAAGATCTAGTTTTAATTTTTTTGTTTTTCATTTATCTAATTTTTTTTTAATTAGAATTAGAAATTTTTTTTTAAGAAAATTAATTTATAATAAAAAATTTATAAATATTTTTTTAGAAAGAGTTTTTAGCAAACAATTTTTGTCTTAGATTATCAATGGGCTGTATTGATCCTTCTATGTTGTAGTGCCAATAAGTCCAACCGTTACAACTTTCCGCACCCAATATTTTAGCTGCTACTTTATGAATCGATCCTTCTTTATCTTTATATTTGATACTTCCGTCAGCCATAATTTTAGCGTTATATTTTTTTTTATGATCAAATAGAATCATGCCAGGCTCTAGAATGCCCATCTCAATTAAACAACCAAATGGTATTCTTGGTTTAGATTTGTTGTTTTGAATGGTATCTAAATAATTATCTTCAATTTCTTTTACTTCTTCTATTCTTTTTTTTGCCGCTAAAAAGTATTTTTTGTCTTTTTCAATACCATAATATTTTCTACCTAGTTTTTTAGCTACAACTGCAGTCGTTCCAGTACCTAAAAAGGGATCAAACACCGAGTCACCTTTATTCGTAGTAGATAAAATTATTCTATATAATAGAGATTCTGGTTTTTGCGTAGAGTGAACTTTTTGACCATCTTTTTTTAGTCTTTCTTTTCCGCTGCAAATTGGCAACATCCAGTCGGATCTCATCTGGAGGTCATCGTTAAAGCATTTAAGAGATTGATAATTAAACTTATATTTAGATTTCTTACTTTTTGAGGCCCATATCAAAGTTTCATGCGCATTTGTAAATCTTGTGCCTTTAAAATTTGGCATGGGATTATTTTTTCGCCATATAACATCATTTAAAATCCAAAAATCTAAATTTTGAATATGGTAACCTAAACGAAAAATATTGTGGTAAGATCCAATAACCCAAATACTCCCATTATCTTTTAATATTCTTTTGCACTCTGTTAACCATGCTTTGCAAAAATCATCGTAATGTTTAAAGCTTTTAAACTGATCCCATTTGTCATCAACCCCATTAACTTTGCTATCGTTTGGTCTTCTCAATGTCTCACCAATTTGCATGTTGTATGGAGGATCTGCAAAAATTAAATCAAAAGTTCTGTCAGGAATTTTTTTTAAAATTTCTAAGGAGTTGTCGTTAATAATTTTGTTATCAAAGTCTGACATTTTTTTAGATTCAACTCGAAATTGAATCTGGGGTCAAACAGTTTTACGTGAAATAGGGTGTCTTTTGTGTTTAAAATTTTTATCTTAACAAGATGTTGTGTATTGGTTTAAATCCTTTTCGATGCTCCGAGGTAACTCCAAACTTTTTTAAACTCTCAAGATGTTCTTTAGTTCCGTAGCCAAAATTACTTTCCCAAGCATAATTAGTAAATTTTTTAGATAATTTGATCATTAGCAAATCTCTATAAGTTTTTGCTATGATTGATGCAGCGCTTATACATTTAATTTTTTCATCTCCCTTTATTAAAGTTTTATAATTTTTCAGGCCCTTAGGTGCAAAAAGACCATCAATTAAAATTAGCTCAGGTTTTTGGTTTAGTTTATCAATAGCTCTTTTCATTGAAAGAAGTGTTGCTTGGAGAATATTAACTTTAAAAATTTCTTTAACAGATGCTAACCCAATTGCATAGCAAGAATTTTCTTTTATATATTCTGCAATCTTTAATCTGTTTTTAAAATTAATTTTTTTTGAATCTTTTATTGATTTCAAATCAATCTTATCATTTAGAATAACGGCTGCAGAAACAACAGGGCCTGCTAAACAGCCTCTACCAACTTCATCAACACCCGCTATGACAATATTATTTTTCAATTTTTATTTTTAAATCTGAAACTTTTTTTTTAATCATTTTTAAGTCAATCCAGGACATTGCTTTTTGATCGGGCTGCCTCATTAAAAAAGCTGGATGAAATGATACAATCACAGATGAATTGCACTTTCCTATTTTTTGATTAATCCACTTTCCTCTAATTTCTGATATTGGTTGATGATCCCCAATAATAGCATTTAAAGCAGTGCTGCCTAATAAAATTAATATTTTAGGGTCTATAATTTCTATATGTCTCGTTAGGTATGGTAGATAGCGAGCTATTTCATCTTTTGTCGGGCTTCTATTTTCAGGAGTTCTATAATTAATTACATTAGTTATATAAACATTATTTCTATTTAAATTAATTGATAGGAGCATTTTATCTAATAGCTCGCCCGTTTTACCTATAAATGGTACTCCCTCTAAATCTTCGTTCGCTCCAGGACCTTCTCCAATAATCATAATTTTTGAATTGGGATCACCATCAGAAAAAACAATAGTTGTAGAATTTTTTTTTAATTCACAATTTTTAATATTTTCAATAGATTGTTTAAGTTCTTGAAGCTCTTTACCCTTTAATCCTTTGATCGCCAAATTGCCATTAATTTTGTATCGATTTATAGCTTCATTCTCATATATTAGGTTATAATTAATTAGATTATAATATTTAATTAATTTTACGAATTTGGTATTAATTTTTTTTACCATTTGAATAATTATGAAAAACTTAATAACTCAATTCAAGTTTATTATATTATTTACAATATTTTTAAATTTTTCTAACTTTCTTTTAGCTAAGAATATAGATAAATTTTCAAATCCAAAAGAGATATCTAATTATTTTTCAGGCATAATTGCTATTAATGACAATCAATACCAAGCTTCTTATGATTATTTTAAATCACTAAACAACCTTGAAGAGAGCCATTACGCTTACTCTCAATATTATTTATATTCATTAGTAACGCTTAAAAAATTTAAAGATGCAGCTAATTACGCTCGGGATTTAGAAAAAAAAAAAATTGATAATTTTGAGAGTAATTTAGTAAGCGGTATATACCATTTAGAAAATAAAGATCTTTCAAAAGCTAAATTTTACTTTGAAAAATTAAAGAATCAAAACCAGCCCGATACAATTCAAAATCTTCTTTCTGCTTCGCTTAATATTTGGTCTAATATTAATGATATTAATTCGGCTCTTGTTAGCCTTAAATCTTTACCAAGCAGGTTTGAGAATATAAAAAATATTCAAGAATTGTTCATATATTGTTATTTTGACTCTGATCGAACGGATGCAGCATTTGAAAAACTAACTAAAAATCCTAATATTAATTATTCAAGACATTATTTTTTTCATACAAAATACTTATTATCTATTGGAAACGAAAAAAAAGCGAAAAATGTTTTACAATCTTCTCTTAATTCAGATCCAACAAATGTAATTTTAAATCAATTACAAATAGATTTAAATGAAAAAAAGAGAAAAAGTGATGAATTTGATTGTAAAAAAGTTAATCATGTAATTGCAGAAATTCTTTATATCATTGCTAATGGACTATCTTCACAAGCTAATTATACCGCTTCAAATTTTTATTTAAATTTAGCAAAATATTTAAACTTAAATTTTTTATCTTTCGAGATACTTTATGCTGAAAATTTTGAAGCGATTCAACAATATCCAGAAGCTATAAATATTTATGAAAACATAAATAAAAAAGGTTCTAATTATAATTGGCACTCATCTAAGAGAATTGCATCTATTTTAACAAAACAAGAAAAAAAAGATGAATCAATTAAATATTTAAAAGATTCTTTTTTAAAAATTAAAAACCCCACAGTTTACGAGATATTTGATTTTGCTGAATTTTTAAGAAACAATGAGCTCTATCAAGACTCAATTAAATATTATTCTGAGTTAATTCTATTAATTGATAAAAAACATAATCTTTACGGACAAGTATTAGATGGAAGAGGAGTAGCTTATGAGAGAACAGACCAGTGGGATAAAGCTGAAATTGATTTACTTAATTCACTAAGGGTATCTCCCGATGATGCTTATGTGATTAATTATCTAGCTTATTCGTGGATTGAAAAAGGAATTAATATTGAGAAGTCGCTAGAGATGTTGAAAAAAGCTACCAAGTTAAAACCAAATGATGGTTACATTACTGATTCTTTGGGATGGGCTTTATTTAAATTAAAAAAATACGAAGAGGCCAAAGAATATATGCAACTGGCAGTTAGATTAATGGCATCAGATCCGGTCGTAAATGATCATTTTGCTGATGTATTATGGATGAATAATAACACACTTCAAGCAAGGTATTATTGGAATTACGTTCTTAACTTAGAAAAGACAGAAGAAAAACTTAAGGAAGAAATTAAACAAAAACTTTTATTTGGATTAAAAAGTTAGAAAAAGAAATGATCAAATCATTTTCTAAGATCAATTTATTTCTTAGAGTTCTTAAAAAAACTAGTCGTGGGTTACACAATATACAATCTAGTGTAATGCTTTTAAATCTTTGTGATCATATTAGTATAAAAAAAATAAATAAAAAACATGATAAAATAAAGTTTATAGGTCAATTTAAAAAAAAAATAATCAGTAAAAGCAACTCAATAACTAAATCTATATATCTTTTAAGAAAACATGGTTTTATAAGTAAAAGAAATAAATATGAAATTATTATAGATAAGAAAATACCAGTATTTGCAGGGCTTGGAGGAGGAACTAGTAATGCGGTATTTTTAATTAAATATTTTTTAAAAAATAAAATTAATGAGAGAATATTGCAAATATTCGAAAAAGAAATAGGTTCAGATTTTAGATTATTCTTTTTTAACCATTCTTTTCAAAAAAGACTTAAAAAAATTTTAGAATTTAAGAAAAGATATACTTTTTATTTTGTTTTAATTTATCCAAATATAAATTGTTCCACAAAACAGATATATTCTAAAGTTAAGAAATTTAATTTACCTTTAGAAAATAATTTATCAAATATTCAAACTAAAATTAAATATTTAAAATTTCTACAGAATGAAACTAATGACTTACAAAGTATAGTTGAAAAGAAATATCCTAAGATAAAAAAAATTTTAGATGTAATAAAAACACAGAAAAATTGTCTTTTTTCTCGAATGACCGGTTCTGGATCAGTTTGTTTTGGAGTGTTTATTGATAAAAAATCAGCAAAGCTTGGTATGAGAATAATTCATAAAAAATTTCCTAATTATTGGTGCATAACCGCAAATTCTATTTAATTATTTGTTTTTATGATATATCAAAACGATAATAATGGGGCATAGCCAAGCGGTAAGGCAGCGGTTTTTGATACCGCCATCCTAGGTTCGAATCCTAGTGCCCCAACCAATTTAATGGACAAATTATCAAAAAATATAACTTTTTATCAAAAAATAAAAAAAATATTTTTTCCTTTTTACAAATCTAAAAATATTAAAAAATTATTTCAAATACTTGAAAAAGATAAGCCAAATGACACCCAGGTAGCAATGTTTGTTGGAGGCTGTGTTAGAAAATTTTTAAAAGATGAAATCATAGATGATATAGATATAGCAACTATTTTTTCTCCAGAGGAAATAAAAGAAAAATTTAAAGAATCAAATTTTAAAATTGTAGATACCGGCATTGAGCATGGATCGATAACAGTTATTGTTGATTCTAATAAATATGAAATTACAACTTTGCGACAAGATGTCAAAACCGACGGTAGACACGCTGAAATATTATTTACAGATAATTGGAAACAAGATTCAGAAAGGAGAGATTTTACTATAAATGCAATTTATATGGATTGTAGAGGTAAGATTTATGATCCACAAAATGGAATTAATGATTTAAAAAATAGTAAAATTAATTTTATAGGAAATCCTTCTACACGAATTGAGGAAGATTATTTAAGGATTGTTCGTTATCTTAGATTTTGCATTCAATATAACATTAAGTATTCTGATTCTAAAATAATAGAAGCAATTAAACTTAATTTGAATGGAATGAAAAATCTTTCTAAAGAACGTATTCTAAGTGAGCTTTATAAAATTTTTGAATTAAAAAATATTAATATTCTTTTAGAAAACAAAGATATTAATGATATTTTTTTATTAATTTTCCCAGAATTTAAATATTTAGAAAGACTTAAGAAATATAATTTCTCTCAAAATCCTGAATTAATTTTTTCTATACTGTTAATTGATGAAAAAGATAATCACGAGTATTTTTGTCATAAATATAAGATTTCAAATAAATTAAAAAAAGACCTAAGCTTTATTGCTAGTAATTATATTAAGTTTAAAGAAGAAAAAGATTTTTTAAAAAAAGATTTAAAAAAACATATTTACAGTCATGGAAAAGAAAATATTAAGCTAATAAT
This sequence comes from Pelagilacustribacter hypolimneticus (SeqCode), assembly GCA_965235125.1. Classification (GTDB taxonomy): domain Bacteria; phylum Pseudomonadota; class Alphaproteobacteria; order Pelagibacterales; family Pelagibacteraceae; genus Pelagilacustribacter; species Pelagilacustribacter hypolimneticus. The sequence continues at coordinate 32,621 of CBDDXH010000002.1, forward strand.
AAAATTTATTTATTGCACAGAGCTAAAATTTTCGTCAAAATCACTAAATAATTTACTTAATGAAATTGAAAAAATTGTCATCCCAAGCTTTCCATTTAACGGTCAGTACTTAAAAAAAAATGGTTTGAGCGAAGGAAAGGAAATTGGTTTTGCTTTGAAAGAACTAGAAAAAGAGTGGCTTGAGAAAGATTTTAATTTAAAAGCTAGAGAGGCTATCTCTATTGTTAATAAGATAAAAAAATCAAGTGTATTGAACATCTAAGATCTCAATTTTTTTTTCTCCAGATGGCGTTTCTACAACTACCATGTCACCCACACTTTTACCAATCAATGCTTTTCCAATTGGTGATTTAAAATAGATTAAGTTTTTAGAAATATCTGCTTCATCTTTTCCAACTATTTTATAAGTTTTTTTTTTATTAATGCCTAAATCTTGAACGGTAGCAGTTGCTCCAAAAATTACATTTCCATTATTTTCAATCTTGGTAACATCAATTACATTAGCTCTAGCTATGATATCGTTTATTTCAATAACTCGACTCTCCATTTGTGCCTGTTGTTCTTTAGCCGCGTGATATTCAGCATTTTCTTTTAGATCTCCATGAGATCTTGCTTCAGCAATAGCGGCGACTATTTGTGGACGCTTTATATTTTTTAGTTCATTAAGCTCTAACTTAAGTTTTTCCAGCCCTTGAACTGTTATTGGTTCCTTATCCATTTATTTCCATTTTGCTAAAGGTGGTAAAGACATCAAAATTGAATCAATGTTGCCACCTGTGTTTAATCCAAACTTTGTACCCCTATCATATAAAAGATTAAATTCAACATACCTTCCTCTTTTATATAATTGTTGTTCTTTATCTTTTTCACTCCATTTCAATTTACTTTTATTTAAAATTATTTGTTTGGTTATATTAATAAATTCAATACCTAGATCTTGTACAAATTTAAAATTTTTTTCCCAATTTTTAGTTTCGTAATCAAAAAATATACCACCAATACCTCTTGGTTCATGTCTGTGAGGTAAATAAAAATACTTATCACACCAATTTTTATATTTATTATAATTTTTATTATTAAGTATACATATTTTTTTTAATTTTTTATGAATAAAATTTTTTTCTTTTTTGTCACTAAAAGAAGGTGTCGCATCCATTCCACCCCCGAACCAAGTTTTTGAAGTTACAATAAATCTTGTATTAAAATGAAATGCAGGAATTTTAGGGTTTTTCATATGTGCAACTACTGAAATACCAGAAGCCCAGTATTTACCGTTTTTTTCAGCTCCTAAAATTTTAGATCTAAATATCTTTTCAAATTGACCGGATACTGTTGATTGATTTATGCCAACTTTATCAAAAATTTCACCTCCACTTAAAAGGCAGGAAATTCCTCCACCTTCGTTTTTATTATTTTTTTTCCATTCTCGTCTAACAAAGAATGAAGTTTCCTTTTTATTTTTTTTACTTATTTCATCTTCTAATGATTGAAACTGAATAATCATTTTTTCTTGTAAGGATTTAAACCATTCGTTGGCTAATTTTTTTTTTATTTCAACTAATTTTTTCATTTAAAAAAGTTATTTTGTTTAAGAGCTTCTGAAGCCACTATAGCAACCGTCATAGCCACATTAAGCGATCTTGCTTTTTCACTCAAGGGTACTTTTAATTTATTTTTTATTTTTTTATGAATTTCACTTGGTACACCAGCACTCTCTCTTCCAAAAAGAAGAAAATCATTTTTTTTAAATTTAAAATAGTGATAAAATTTTTTTGACTTAGTAGTCATTAAAATTATTCTAGAATGTATATTTTTTTGTAAAAAAGTTTCAAAATCAGGATATCTAATGATTTCACTAAGATTAATATAATCCATAGCAACTCTTTTAAATCTTGAGTCGTCTAGGTTAAATCCACAAGGCTCAATGATATGTATTTTAAGATTTAAACAAGCAGATAACCTAACAATAGCAGCAGTATTTTGAGGTATATCTGGTTTATAAAGCGCTATATTAATCATTGTGAGTTTATTTATGTGTCATTCTGACCGTAGAAAAGCTTTAGAATAAGTTTTAATTAAACATTTTTAATAATAAATAGTTAATTATGAGCAAACAAGAAGATAAAAAAGAAAGAAGAGATTTTCTTTTCACAGCAACTTACACTATTGGTGCCGTGGGTTTAGGCGCTACTATTTGGCCTTTTATTCATCAAATGAATCCTGATGAATCAGTTAAAGCTTTGGCAACAACCGAAGTTGATATCAGTCAAATTGCTCCAGGCAAGTCCATCACAGTGTTGTGGAGAGGTAAACCAATTTTTGTAAAAAGAAGAACACCACAAGAAATTCAAGAAGCTAAAGCTGTAGATTTAAAAGAGCTACCTGACCCACAAAGGGATGAAGAAAGAGTTAAGGAAGGAAAAGACGAGTGGCTGGTTATGATCGGAGTTTGTACACATTTAGGATGTGTACCGTTAAAAGACAAAGGAGATTTTAAAGGTTGGTTTTGTCCATGTCACGGCTCTCACTATGATGTTTCAGGAAGAGTTAGAAAAGGACCTGCTCCAGCTAATATGGAGATACCAAAGTATGAATTCGTAAATAACAATACAATTAAGATAGGATAAAAAAAATGAGCGACCATGAATACGTACCAAAGTCTAAAGCTGGAAAATGGTTTAATGATAGACTACCACTTTTATCATTAGGTGCACATTTATCAGATTACCCAACACCTAAAAATTTAAATTATTGGTGGACATTTGGCGGAATACTTAGCTTTTGTTTAATCACTCAGATAGTAACAGGAATTGTTTTAGCCATGCATTACGTTGCTCATGCTGATCTTGCCTTTGAGAGTGTCGAAAAAATAATGAGAGATGTAAATTATGGATGGCTTATAAGATACATTCATAGCAATGGAGCTTCAATGTTTTTTCTTGCAGTTTATATACATATTTTTAGATCTTTATTCTATGGGTCGTTTAAATCTCCAAGAGAATTAATTTGGATTATTGGAATGTTAATTTACATTCTAATGATGGCTACAGCTTTTATGGGCTATGTTTTACCGTGGGGTCAGATGAGTTTTTGGGGCGCAACCGTTATTACAAATTTATTTAGCGCTATACCTTTAGTAGGTGAGAGTATTGTTACATGGTTGTGGGGAGGTTATTCAGTAGACAACCCAACATTAAATCGTTTCTTTAGTCTTCATTATTTAGTCCCATTTTTAATTTTGGGTTTAGTTGTTTTGCATATTTGGGCCTTGCATATTCCTGGCAATAATAATCCAATTGGAATAGATATAAAAAAACCTTCAAAAGATACTGTACCTTTTCATCCTTATATAACAATCAAAGATATTTTTTCTCTATTAATGTTTATGATTATTTTTTCTGGATTTGTATTTTTTACACCAAACGTTTTAGGACACCCAGATAATTATATTCCGGCTAATCCTCTCGTTACTCCAGCTCACATTGTTCCAGAGTGGTACTTACTTCCTTTTTATGCAATTTTAAGATCAGTGCCAGATAAATTAGGGGGTGTTATATTAATGTTTGGAGCTTTGTTTGTTTTAATCATTTTACCCTGGTTAGATATGAGCAAAGTAAGATCTGCAATATTTAGACCAATGTATAGACAATTTTTTTGGATACTTGTTATTGATGTTTTGGCCCTTGGTTATCTAGGAGCTATGCCTGCAGAGGGTATTTATTTATTTTTAGCAAGAATAGCCACAACCTACTATTTCATTCATTTTATTGTTATTTTACCAGTTTTAAGCATCTTTGAAAAAACTGATCCGCTGCCAGCAAGTATTTCTGAGCCAGTCTTAACTGGTGGATTTAGTGGTGCAATGGCTAAGACAGATAAAATAATTAATGAATAAAAAAAAAATTCTTAAATTATTAATAATTACTTTTTTATTTATTTGTTTTTTTGAAAAAGCATATTCAGCTAATAAAGAATTGTTAAAAGTCGATTGGAGTTTTGCTGGACTTACAGGAAAGTTTGACAGATCTTCTTTACAAAGAGGCTATCAAGTTTACAAAGAAGTATGTTCTTCATGTCACTCCATGAAATATTTAAGTTATAGAAATTTGGGTGAAAAAGGTGGTCCTGAATTTTCTTTAGAAGAAGTTAAAGCTATCGCAGCTAGCTATGAAGTTGAAGACGGGCCAAACAGCGAAGGCGAAAAGTTTACAAGACCAGGAAGGCCTTCAGATCACTTTAAAAATCCCTACCCAAATGATAATGCTGCAATAGCTGCTAATGGCGGAGCATACCCGCCCGATATGTCTGTATTAGCAAAAGCAAGGCCAGGTGGAGCTAATTATATTTACTCTATATTGATGGGTTACGATAAAAAACCTGCAGACTTTGTTTTAGAGGAGGGTGTCCACTACAACAAATATATGGATGGAAATAAAATCAAAATGACGAACCCATTATCAGATAATTTAGTTCAATATTCAGATGGCACAAGTGCTACCGTTGACCAAATGGCAAAAGATGTGACGACTTTTCTTACCTGGGCAGCGGAACCTCATTTAGAAGCAAGACATAAAACAGGAATTAAAGTGATGATTTATTTAATCTTGCTGGCGATACTTGTATATTTGAGCATGAAGAAGTTGTGGTTAAGGATTAACGCGGAAAAATAATACATCTCCATCTTTTACAATATAATCTTTTCCTTCAATTCTTAACTTTCCATTTTCCCTACATTTTTCTGAACTTCCGTATTTTATAAAATCTTCACAAGAAACAGCTTCAGCTCTTATGAAATTTTTTTCAAAATCAGAGTGAATCACGGCTGCTGCTTTAGGTGCAACAGTATTTTTTCTTACTGTCCATGCTCTACTTTCCTCTGGCCCCGAAGTGAAATAAGTATCAAGATTTAATAAATCATATCCCTCTCTTATCAATTTATTTAATCCTGTTTTATTTAATCCAATATCTTTCATAAAAGTTTCTCTTTCTTCTGGATCTAACTCCATAATTTGGTCCTCTATATCTGCACAAATAATAACTAATTTTTCATTTGGGAATTTATTTTTTACTATTTCAGTATATTTATTACCCGAAGAAAGATTTTGTTCATCAACATTACAAACTATGATTTTAGGCTTAATACTCAGTAAGCCTATTTGGTTTAAAATTTTTAACTCCTCTTCGTCTAAAGAGTTTATGTCTTCTTCCCCCCTGTTTAATGACTCTAATTTTTTTTCTAAAACTTGAATTTCTTTAGGACTTAATAATTTTTTTTTACTTTTTTCTAATTTTTTCTGGACCAGATCAATATCCGATAAAAGTATCTCCGTTTTTATAGTCTCCAAGTCATTGAGTGGATTAATTTCTGAATTTACATGGATAATTTCTGAAGAATCAAAACATCTAACGAGATGAATTATGGCATCAACTTCTCTTATATGTGAAAGAAATTTATTACCTAAACCTTCTCCTTTAGAGGCTCCTTTTACTAAACCTGCAATATCAACGAAAGTTATGTTGGTAAATATTTTTTTTTTAGAATTAGAAAGCTTAGAAAGCTGGTCCAGTCTTTCATCTGGCACATCAACAATACCTATATTTGGATCAATAGTACAAAAAGGAAAATTTGCTGCTTGTGCATTTTTAGAGGCAGTTAAGGCATTAAATAGAGTTGATTTACCTACGTTAGGCAAACCTACAATTCCGCATTTAAATCCCATTCAAGCTATGATTAACTTTGCTTGAGAACAAATCTATCTTTCTTTCTAAAAGCGTAGGAAGCAATTTAACTATATTATCGGCAATATCTTTAATTTGATCTTCTTCATCTTCTTTAAAGTCTTCAAGAACATGATTATTAACTTTTTTCTTATCTTTAGGATGGCCAATACCAATTCTAACGCGAGAATAATCTTTACCAATAAATTTATCAATCGATTCAATACCGTGATGACCTGCACTACTACCGCCAAATTTTGCTTTTATTTTTCCAAAATCGATATCTAAATCATCATGAAAAACAATTACGTTTCTTGCATCAATTTTAAAATAATCAATAAGTTCTTTAATTGCAGTTCCTGAATTATTCATAAAGGTTAAAGGTTTAATCGCATAAACTTTATGATCACCTATAATTCCTGTTGTTAAAAGTCCTTTAAATTTTGGTTTTTGTTTTGATAATTTAAAAAAAGAATTTACAGCATCGATAATTTTAAATCCGATGTTATGGCGATTATTTATATCTTTAGGACCTGGATTTCCTAAACCAACGAGTAGCAGCATATTTAATTATTTTTTTTCAGACGGTTTTTTTTCAGAAGGTTTTTTTTCTAAAGCCTGTTCTTTACCTTTTGCTTTATCATCTTTTTTAGGAGCTTCACCTTCTTTGCTAGCTCCCGTCGTAGTAGGTGCTGCACCTTCAGCTCCTGCCACTGCAGTCCCTTCAACACCGTCAGCACCAACAACCGCTTCGCCTTCAGCTGGTTTTTCAGGTTCTTTCAAGACCGTAGGAGCGGCTACTGTAGCAATAACGAAGTCTCTACCAGTAATAGTTGGGGTAACATTTTGTGAAAGTTTAACAGAAGATATTTTTATACTAGTTCCAATCTCTAAACCTTTTAAATCAACAATAATTTCTTCTGGAATATTATCTGCAGGACATTTTAATTCTACTTTTCTTCTAACAATGTTCAATACACCGCCAACTTTTAAACCCGGACAATCATCGGCATTAATAAATTTAACTGGAATTTCTAAAATAATTTTAGTTCCCGAAACCACTCTAATAAAATCGATATGAATAGGTTCGTCGGAAATTACATTATAAGCAACATCTCTTGGAATAACTTTTAATTTTTTGCCATCAAAATCTAATTCAATAACCGTAGATAGAAATGATTCTGAATTTAGGATATTTTTAATAAATTTTTTTTCAACAGAAATCTTAGCATTAGGATCTTTTCCTCCATAAAGTATGCCTGGGATAAATCCGTTTGCTCTTAATTTATTTAGCTGTCCAGTAGTAACGGTATCTCTTTTTGTAGCTTTTAAATTATGCATTTTTATAATTGGATGTGCTATTTAACTTAAGTTAGTTAATAAAACAAGCACTAATTGAATAAATCAGATACTGACGTAGAATTTGAAATTCTATTAATTGCCTCAGCCATGAGAGGCGCTATAGAAACAACCTCAATTTTATTATTATTTTTAATCTTAAAACTATTATCTATTGTATCTGTAATAATTAACTTTTTTATTTTAGATTTTTGAATTTTTTCTGCAGAATCTCCACTTAACACCGCATGAGTAATAAAAACATAGACATCGATCGCTCCAGCTTTTTTTAGTGCGTCAACAGCATTAATTATTGTTCCCCCACTATCGATTATATCGTCTACAATTATACAATTTTTTCCTTTAACTTCTCCGATAATATTCATTACTTCAGATTTGCCAGACTCGGGTCTTCTTTTATCTATAATTGCTAAATCAGCTTTTATTTTTGTCGCTAAACCTCTGGTTCTTTGTACGCCACCTACATCAGGAGATACACAAACTAAATTTTTAGTTTTAAATTTTTTTTTAATATATCTAGCAAACAAAGGAGTTGTAAATAAATTATCTACAGGTATGTCAAAGAATCCTTGAATTTGTCCTGTATGCAAATCTACGGTTACAACTCTATTTGCCCCAGCATTTGTAATCAAATTTGAAACAACTTTTGCCGATATGGAAGTTCTTGGGGCTACTTTTCTATCTTGTCTTGCATAGCCAAAATAAGGAATCACAGCAGTAATATTTTTTGCTGAAGATCTTCTAAGAGCATCAATGCACAAGAGTAGCTCCATGATATTATCATTAGCAGGGTTTGAAGTTGATTGAATTACAAAAACACTATTACCTCTAATATTTTCGTTTATTTCTATGAAGATTTCTCCGTCAGCAAATTTTTTGATATTTGAATTGATGGGTTTAAGTTTGAGTTGTTTTGCAATCTCCTTACTTAATTTAGGATTACTAGTGCCGGATAAAATTTTCATGAAGATGACACGTTATACAATTAATTATTTATCTTTTCAAATGAATTAGTTTTTTATCAATCTTATAGTAGAAATACATCTACCATAGTCCTTTTTACCTTGTTTTAATGATCTACGAAAGCTAAAAAAAATTTCTTCTTTATCATAAGTATCTAGATTAATATTTTCAATATAATTTACATCGAATTGCGCTACTTTGGAGTTAACGTATTTTCTTAAATCAAAAAAAATTTTGTTATTCTTTGAAGAAAAAAATTTTTTATTTATTTTATTT
>CBDDXH010000003.1:0-37557 GCA_965235125.1 Pelagilacustribacter hypolimneticus (SeqCode)
AATATTCAAATTTTAGATAATAATATTTTATCATTAATTGTAGGCCAATTTAATGAAAATTTGAGAATGTTAGAAAAGCTTACGAAAGCTACTTTATTTTTTAGAGGCAATTCAATTACAGCAAAAGGAAGCCCAGATAGCATTAGTACTATTTCAAATGCAGTAAGATTCCTAATAGATACATTTCTTTTAACAAATAATATTGAAAAAAATGATATAATTCTATCTGTGAGTAAAAATTTAAATTCAGATAAAGATTCAAACATACAATCGTTTGCTCAATTAATTAAAACGCCAAGAAAATCTGTTATAGCTCGTTCACAAAAACAATCTGATTATATAAAAGCGTTAAGAGAAAATGATATTGTTATGGCACTAGGTCCCGCTGGAACTGGAAAAAGTTATCTTGCTGTATCAGTTGCAATTTCTTTACTTATGGAAAAAAAAGTTGAAAGAGTTATACTTTCAAGGCCTGCAGTTGAAGCTGGGGAAAAACTTGGATTTCTTCCAGGAGATATGAAAGAAAAAGTAGATCCATATCTAAGGCCACTTTACGATGCTTTATATGAATTATTTGGTTTTGAAAAAATTGATAAAAAAATAGAGTCGGGGGAAATTGAAATTGCACCTTTAGCTTTTATGAGAGGTAGAACATTAAAAAACTGTTTTGCTATTTTAGATGAGGCTCAAAATGCAACTGAAACGCAAATAAAAATGTTTTTAACCAGAATAGGAGAAAATTCAAAATTAGTAGTCAATGGAGACCCTACTCAAGTTGATTTACTTAATAAAAACCACTCGGGTTTAATAAAATCTAAAAAAATATTAGACCAAATTGAAGAAATAAAAATAATAGAATTTGATCACAACGATGTTGTTAGGCATCCCCTAGTATCAAAAATCATCAAGGCTTATCAAGAAAAAGCTGATGATCAAAGCTAATGTAATAATTACCAATAAAAATTGGAAAAAACATATTAGAGTTCCCGGCCTTTATATAAATAAAAAATTAGAAAAAATAGACAAAATAACCAAACTATTCAAAAAAAATAATTTTAATTTTACTCTTAGCCTTTCCGCAGATAGTGAAGTTAAAAAACTAAATATCAAGTTTAGAAAAAAAAACAAAACAACCGATATTTTATCTTTTCCTTTTTATGAAAGAAAATCTTTAACTAAATTATTTAAAAAGAAAAAGATCCTAATATATTTAGGGGATATAATTATTAATTTAAATAAAATCAAAAAAGAAAAAAAAAATGAAAATTTTCATAAAAGTTTTGATAAAATTTGGATACACGGATTGGTTCATTTACTAGGATACCGTCATAAATCTAATATTGATTTTTCAATAATGAGAAAATTAGAAAATAAACTATTAGAATCTATAGAGTAATATGATTTTACAATTTTTAAATAATAGATTTTTTTTAATTTTTTTATTTCCATTTGTATTAGGAACTTTAACAGTTTTTAGTTTTCAACCATTTAATTTTAGTTATATAAACTTTTTAATACTCCCTGTTTTATTTTTACTCACAACCTACGTGCAGAAAAAATCAAACAATACTTATAGAAAAAAACCTTATTTATTAAATTTATTCTTAATCGGTTATTTATTTGGTATTGGATTTTTTTTATCAGGCATTCATTGGATATCTTATTCACTTACATTTGATGAGAATTTTAAATTTTTAATACCATTTGCCGTAATTGGTTTACCTATTTTTTTAGGACTTTTTTTTGGTTTTTCAAATTTAATTGTTGCTCCTTTTCTTCAAAATAATTTCATATCTATTTTATTATTTTCTAGTTCTTTGGCATTTATGGATTTTTTACGAGCTAAAATTTTTTCAGGGTTTCCTTGGAATCTTTGGTCTTATTCTTGGTCTTGGAAGCCAGAAATATTGCAGACATTATTTAATATTGGTTTTTTTTCATTTAATCTATTATGTATAATAATTTATTGTTCACCTCTTTTATTGGTTTTTAAAAAAAAGTTTAATTTTCTATTATTTTTTTTAATCAGTTTAGTTTTTTTTAGTAATTATATATACGGGTCTTCGATAATAAAAAAAAATAATAAAAATTTTACTAATCTTCAATTGAATTTAGAAAATTCAATTTATACGAAAATTATTTCACCTGGTTTTGATTTAAAATATAATTTATCTAATGATGATTTAGCTAAAAATATATCAAATTTAATCAAATATAGCGATCCTGAAAAAAATAAAAAAACTCTTTTTGTTTGGCCAGAGGGAGTTTTTACTGGATTTAATTTTGAACAAATAAAAGAATATAAAAGTTTTTTTGAAGAAGCATTTTCAGACAATCATTTAATATTATTTGGATCTAATACCAGCCAAAAAAAAACAGATAAACTTGAAACATTTAATAGTCTAATTATTACAAACAATCAGTTAGATATCATTTTTCAATATAATAAAATTAAATTAGTTCCATTTGGTGAGTTTTTACCCTATGAAAATATTTTACGTAAGCTCGGGCTAAAAAAAATCACTGAAGGTCATGGTTCATTTTCTAAAGGAATTGCCAGTGAAGTTTTTATATTAGACAATTTAAAGCTTTTACCTTTAATTTGTTATGAAATAATTTTTCCTGAATTAAGTCATAATCATAAAAATCTAATCTTAAATATTTCCGAAGATGCCTGGTTTGGAGATACCATTGGACCCAAACAACATTTTGCTAAAGCTATTTTTAGAGCCGTAGAAAATAATGTTTATTTGGTAAGATCTGCAAATAAAGGTTTCAGTGCTTTTATTGATAACAAAGGTATAGTTAAAAAGATGTTAAAACCTAATGAGAGAGGCGCAATTGAACTTAATGTTCCAATTATAAACAATTCTCATAAAAAATATAAATTTGATTTGATCTTTTTTGCTCTTTTATTTACAGCTGTTTCAATTTTTATTATCTTAAAAAATGAACAAAAATAATTATCTTTTTACAAGCGAGTCAGTTTCTGAAGGTCACCCAGATAAAGTTTGTGATCAAATTTCAGATATGGTTGTAGATTCCTATCTTGCAAAAGATCCTTTTTCTAGAGTTGCCTGTGAAACTTTAACTACAACCAATAAAGTAGTTTTAGCAGGAGAAATTCGAGCGCCGGAAATTAAAAAAGAAGAGTTAATTCAAAAAGTTAGAGATTGTATAAAAGGTATAGGTTATGATCAAAATGGTTTTAGCTGGAAAGAGCAAACTAAAATCGAATCCTATTTGCATTCCCAATCCTCCGATATAGCTATGGGAGTTGACTCCAAAGATAATAAAGATGAAGGTGCTGGTGACCAAGGTATTATGTTTGGTTATGCCTGTAACGAGACAGAAGAATTGATGCCTGCACCAATTTATTACTCTCATAAAATTCTAAGATTAATGGCAGAGGATAGAAAAAATGGTTTTTTAAAAGGAATAGAACCTGATTCAAAAAGCCAAGTCACAATGTACTATGAAAATGGTAAACCAAAAAAAGTTATATCGGTTGTAATTTCAACACAACATTCAAAAGATTTAAAACAAGAACAAGTAAAAAATCTTATTTACCCATATATTAAAAAATCAATACCTGAGAATTTATTGAGAGAACTTGATGATAAAGAAGTTTATATTAATCCAACTGGGCAATTTATTATAGGCGGTCCTGATGGAGACACCGGTCTTACTGGAAGAAAGATTATAGTTGATACTTATGGAGGAGCCGCACCTCATGGAGGAGGTGCTTTTTCAGGTAAAGACCCAACGAAAGTTGATAGATCCGCTGCTTATGTTTCAAGATATTTAGCAAAAAATATTGTAGCGGCAGGAATTTCTGATAAGTGTTTAATACAACTTGCTTACGCAATTGGCGTTTCAAAACCTCTTTCTATTTTTGTAAAACTAGGAGAAAAAGAAGAAGAAAAAAATGAAGAGGTAAAAAAAAAAATAGAAAAAAATTTTGATTTATCACCAAGAGGAATTAGAGAATTACTAGGTTTAAATAAATCTATTTACCAAGTCACATCAGCCTACGGACACTTTGGAAGAAAGCCCACAAATAAAGGGGAATTTTCATGGGAAAAAACGGATAAAGTGAGTGTTTTTAAAATGTAAGCTTGAAAAAGCCTTAAATTTTAATTAAATAGAGGAAAATTATATGTTTACAAAATGGGCTTAAGCCCATTTTTTTTTGGAGCAAACTAAAAAGAAAAAAAATGTTAAATAGAGGATTAGATAAAGTTGAATTATTAAGAATAGTAGAAGCTGTAGCGAACGAAAAATCCATAGATAAAGAAATAGTTCTTGAGGCTATGGAAACTGCTATACAAAAAGCTGCTCTAACTAAGTTTGGAATAGATAACAATATTAGAGTTGTTATAGATCGAATAAACGGTGAAATAAAAATTCAAAAAGTTTTAGATATAGTTGAAGAGGTTGAGGACTCAAGTAAACAAATAGATTTAAATGATGCTAAGTCTATAGATAAAAAAAATAAAGATTTAAAAGTAGGTGATCAAATTTTAGAAGATTTGCCACAAATAGATTTTGGAAGAATTGCAGCACAAAGCGCAAAACAAGTTATTAGTTTAAGAGTTAAAGAAGCTGAAAAAAATAGACAATATGAGGATTTTGTAGACAAGCAAGGTCAAATTTTAAGTGGAATTATAAAAAGATTAGAATACGGAAATGTAATTGTAGATCTTGGAAAAGCTGAAGCGATAATAAAGAAAGATGAACTCATCCCTAGAGAAATATTAAAAACAGGTGATCGTGTAAAAGCTTACTGCTATGAAGTTAAAAAAGAACTTAAAGGGCAACAAATATTTTTATCAAGAGCTCACCCTCAGTTTTTAGCTAAGTTATTTTTCCAAGAAGTTCCAGAAATTTATGAAGGAGTTATTGAAATTAAAGCTGTTGCAAGAGATCCTGGTAGTAGGGCAAAAATTTGTGTTTTTTCAAGAGAAAGTTCAATAGATCCAGTTGGAGCCTGCGTTGGAATGAGAGGCAGCCGTGTGCAAAGTATAGTTAATGAATTACATGGTGAAAAAATTGATATTATAAAATGGACTGAAGATTTACCAACTTTAATTTCAGAGTCTTTATCTCCAGCAGAGATTCAAAAAGTATTAATTGATAAGGACAATAAAAGAATAGACGTAATTTTGACTGAAGAAAATTTAAGCAAGGCTATTGGAAGAAGAGGTCAAAATGTTAGGCTTGCATCAAAACTAACTAATTATGAAATTGATATTTTAACAGATCAAGAAGATTCAGATAGAAGACAAGCTGAATTTAAAGAAAGAACAGAAAATTTAATTAAAAATTTAGAAGTAGACGAAACCTTAGGTCAGCTTTTAGTATCAGAGGGAATACAAAGCATTGAAGAAATAGCACAAATAAGCTTGGAAGAAATTACTAAAATTGATGGTATCGATGAAGCAACTGCTAGCGAGTTAATCAATAGATCAAAAGAAAACTTAATTAAAGAAAAAGAAGAAATCTTAAAAAGATTAAAAGAGTTAGGAATGGAAGATGCTCTAGTAAATCTAAAAGGCATTACCCAGGGAATGTTGGTGTTACTAGGTCAAAGAAATATCAAAAAATTAAAAGATTTTGCCGAGCTTTCATCTGATGAATTAATTGGTGGTTTTGATGAAATAAAAGGGAAAAAAGTTAAAATAGAGGGATATTTAGAGGAATTCTCCCTTTCAAGAGAAGAGGCCGATCAATTGATTATGGCTGCAAGAGAGATAGTATTTAAATAAAATATTAATGGACGATCAAAAAAATAAAAAAAAAACTTTAACCATTTCAACTAATATATCTAAAAAAATAGATATTTTATCGCTTTCTCGTGATGGAAAAAAAGCATTCTCTATAGAAAAAAAATCTCCTTTCAGGTCTAATAGAGACAATCAATCTATATCGCCAGCAAAATCTCTTAAAACAGTTGAGCCAGTTAAAAAAAATATAGTTAGAAATTTTATAGAACAGCAGGCAACCAAAAATTTTATTAAAAATGAAGAGAAGGGCCCATTCAAAGATAAATTAAAAATTAAAGACCCATTGTCTTCCAAAAGAGAATTTAAACTCACAGTTTCTAGAGCAATGAATGTTGAAGAAGTAGAAATTAAACAGAGAAGTCTAGCATCAGTAAAAAGAGCAAGACTGAAAGAAAAAAAACTAGAGAATCCTGATGAAAAAAAAGAAGCAGCAAAAGTAATTAGAAACGTTAATATTCCTGAACAAATTACTATTCAAGAACTTTCAAACAGAATGGCTGAAAGATCAGCTGATATAATTAAATTTTTATTTAATATGAAAGTAGTAGCAACAATAAATCATATTATTGATAAAGATACCGCAGAATATATTGTAAAAGAGTTTGGACACAAACCAATTATAGAAACAGCACCTGGTTTAGAAATAAATAAAAAGAAAACTAAGCTTGATGGAAAAATTCAAAAAAGACCTCCAGTGGTTACAATAATGGGCCACGTAGATCATGGTAAAACATCTCTTCTTGATGCACTAAGGAACACCAATGTAGTTTCTGGCGAGTATGGTGGTATTACCCAGCATATAGGAGCCTATCAAGTTAAAACTGAAAAAAATGAAATCATAACTTTTATTGACACACCAGGTCATGCTGCGTTTACTGAGATGAGAGCACGTGGTTCAAAAATAACTGATATTGTAGTTTTAGTTGTAGCAGCCAATGACGGAATCATGCCTCAAACAATTGAAGCAATACAGCACGCTAAGGCAGCAAAAGTACCAATTATTGTAGCAATCAATAAATGTGATTTACCAGATAAAAATATTACTAAAATTAAAAATGATTTAATGAAATACGAATTAATTGCCGAAGATTTAAGTGGAGAAACTTTATTTGTTGAAGTTTCAGCGATAAAAAAAACAAATTTAGATAAACTAAAAGAAAGTATTTTATTGCAATCTGAAATATTAGACCTTTCAGCTTCATATAGCGGTCCAGCCACAGGAGTGGTGATAGAATCTAAAATAGATAAAGGAAAAGGTCCTGTTTCAACTGTTTTAATAACGAATGGTGTATTAAAAAAAGCCGATTATTTTTACTGCGGAAGCACTTATGGAAAAATTAGAGCCATGATTGATCATGATGGAAAAATTATAGAAGAAGCCTTTCCTTCAATGCCAGTTGAAATTCTTGGTATTAACGAGTCAGTATTTGCTGGATCTGAATTTGCAGTAACAGAAAATGAGGACAAAGCAAAAGAAATTGCAGAATTTAAAAAAAATGGGACTGAGTCAAAAACTAGTATTATTAAGGATAAAAAATCAATATTTGAAAATCAAAATAATAAGCAAGAGTTAAATATTATTATTAAATCAGACGTACAAGGCTCAAGTGAAGCATTAAAAAATGCTATTAATAAAATTGAACATCCAGAAGTTAAAGCTAATATTATTTTATCTGATATAGGCATGATCAATGAGTCAGATGTCTCTTTGGCAAAAGCTTCAAATGCACTTTTGATTGGTTTTAATGTTAAACCAAATAATCAAGCTAAAAAATTAGCAGAACAGCAAAAAATAGAGATAAAATTTTTTAATATTATTTATGAAATATTAGAATTAATTGAAAAAGGACTATCAGGTTTATTGGAACCTGAAATAAAAGAAAAAGTAATTGGTTCTGCAGAAATTCTTAAAGTTTTTAAAGTTTCCAATACAGGAAAAGTTGCTGGATCAAAAGTTGTAGATGGTGAAATAAAAAATAAATGTAGAGCTAGATTAATCAGAGATGGGGTTGTTGTTTATGATGGAGAAATCTCAAGTATTTTTAGAGAAAAGAACGCTGTTAAAGAAGTAAAAAATGGATTTGAATGTGGAATTAGTTTTAAAGATTTTATAGATTTTAAAGAAAGAGACATCATAGAGGCATACCAGTCGGAAAAAATAAATAGGCAAATTTGAAATGGCTAGAAATAAATCTGAACCTGTATATTCTCAAAGACAATTGCGGATAGGAGAGTTGATCAAGCAAAATCTTGGGGAAATTTTTATAAGAAATGAAGCAAAGATTTTGGCTTTGAATACTAGTGTAATAACAGTAACTGAAGTAAAGATGTCGCCAGATTTAAAATCTGCAAGAGTATACGTGATACCGCTTGGAGGCATTGAAACAAAAAAAACAGTAAGTATCTTGACTGAGTTCTCACATCTTGTTAGAAGAGCGCTGTCAAAAAAACTTGACATAAAGTTTCTTCCTAAACTCGCATTTGTAGAAGATAATTCTTTCGAATATGCTGAAAAGATAGAAAGATTAATTAATATAAATAATAGAAATGAAAAACAAAAAAACAGAAATAATTAATTCATTAGCTATTCACGCTAAAGACGTAGGTTCTGCTGAAGTGCAAGTGGGTATATTAACTAATAAAATAGAAAAATTATCAGAACACTTTAAAAGATTTAAGAAAGATAAACACTCTACAATGGGATTAACAAAATCAGTTAATCGAAGAAAAAAACTATTAGCTTATTTGAAGAAAAAAAATCCCGATTCATACAATAAAGTAATTAAACAATTAAATTTAAGGAAATAATGTTTAAAATATATAAAGAAGAAATAGAAATTAATGGAAAAAAAATAATTTTAGAAACTGGTAAGATCGCAAGACAAGCAGATGGAGCGATCATAGCCACTTGTGGAGAAACAGTAATTATTGCAACTGTAGTTGGTGCAAAAAAGTTAACCGATGGTCAAGACTATTTTCCACTTTCAGTAAATTACCAAGAAAAGTACTATGCGGCTGGAAAAATTCCAGGTGGATATTTTAAAAGAGAAGCAAGACCAACAGAAGCTGAGACTTTAATTTCTCGATTAATAGACAGACCTATACGACCTTTATTTCCTTCTAGTTTTATGAATGAAGTACAGTTGTTACCAACTGTTCTTTCTTTTGATGGAGAAAATCAACCAGACATATTATCAATTATCGCTTCATCCGCTGCTCTTGCAATCTCAGGTCTACCATTTGATGGACCTATTGCAGCAAGTAGAGTTGGCTTTAGAGATGGAAAATATTTATTAAACCCAACACCGAAAGAATTAGAGGAATCTTCTTTAGATTTAGTTGTTGCTGGGACGAAAGATGCAGTTTTAATGGTAGAGTCAGAAGCTTCAGGTTTAACTGAAAAAGAAATGTTAGGTGCTGTTAAATTTGGACACGAAAATTTTGTACCCATCATCGAAGCTATAGAAAAATTGGCAAAAAAAGCCGGCAAACCTAAATGGGAATTAGAAACCAAAGATCATTCAGCTGTAAAAGCAAAAATAGTGAAAGCTTTCGAAACTGATTTGCGAAAAGCATTTAAAGAAGTAGATAAAAAGAAAAGATCAACAGCAATTTCAGAGATAGATACAAAATGTAAAGAAATGTTCGTTGAGGATGAGAATGTAAGTGAAAATGAAGCTATGGCTCAATTAAAGTCTTTAGAAAAAGATATTGTTAGAACAGCTATTCTTAAAGATAAAAAAAGAATTGATGGAAGAGGCTTAGCCGATGTCAGACAAATTCAATGTGAAGTCGGGGTATTACCAAGAGCTCATGGTTCGGCTTTGTTTACTAGAGGAGAAACCCAAGCTTTAGTAGTGACCACTTTAGGAACAACAGATGACGAACAAAGAGTTGAAAGCTTAAACGGCATGCAAAGAAATAGATTTATGTTGCATTATAATTTTCCTCCTTTTTCGGTTGGAGAATGTGGAAGAATAGGAACGGGCAGAAGAGAAATAGGTCATGGAAAATTAGCATGGAGAGCTATTAATTCATTATTGCCAAAACCAGAAAACTTTCCTTATACTTTAAGAGTTGTATCTGAAATTACAGAGTCAAATGGCTCATCATCAATGGCTACAGTTTGTGGAACTTCGCTAGCTCTTATGGATGCAGGTGTACCAATAAAAGAGCCAGTAGCAGGAATTGCCATGGGTCTAATTAAAGAAGGAAAAGATTATTCAGTACTATCAGATATTTTAGGTGATGAAGATCATTTAGGAGACATGGATTTTAAAGTTGCTGGAACTAAATCAGGCATAACCTCACTTCAAATGGATATTAAAATCAAAGGTATTACTTTTGAGATTATGGAAAAAGCCCTAGACCAAGCAAAAGCAGGTAGAGAGCACATATTAGCTGAGATGAATAAAGCTTTGAAAACTTCAAGAACTGAATTTTCTAAACACACACCAAAAATGGAAACAATAACAGTTGATAAAAAAGAAATTGCAACTGTCATTGGAAAAGGGGGCGCAACTATTAGAGAGATTATTGAAAAATCAGGAGCCAAAGTTGACGTAAAAGATACTGGTGAAGTAACCGTTTCAGCTCCAGATGAAGAATCTAGAAAAATTGCAATTGATATTATAAAAAGTTTAGTAGCTAAAGCTGAAGTAGGTAAAATTTACAAAGGCAAGGTTGTAAAAATAATGGAGTTTGGTGCCTTTGTTAATTTTTTAGGCAAACAAGATGGTTTAGTTCACATTTCTGAACTTGCAGCAAAAAGAGTAGAAAAAGTAGCTGATGTTGTTAGAGAAGGTGATGAAGTTTCGGTTAAAGTTCTTGGTTTTGATAGAGGAAAAGTTAAGCTTTCTATTAAACAGGCTTTAGAAAATTAAGCCTGCATATTTTTAGGGTTAGGCATGCCAACGATATTGTATCCCGCATCTACATAGTGAATTTCGCCTGTTACACCTGCTGCAAGATCGCTTAATAAATAAACTGCAGCTCCACCCACATCATTAATGTCTACGTTTCTTTTTAAAGGAGAATGGTTTTCATTCCATTTATATAAAAATTTAGCATCGCCAATAGCTGAAGCTGCTAAAGTTTTAATAGGGCCTGCGCTAATAGCGTTTACTCTAATCCCACTTGATCCAAGATCTACTGATAAATATTTAACACTTGATTCAAGGGCAGCTTTACAAACTCCCATAACGTTATAATTTGGAATAACTTTATCAGCACAATAAGTTAAAGTGACAAATCCTGAGCCTGGTTTCATTATTTTAGAGGCTTCTTTACAGACTTCTGTGAAAGAAAAACAAGAAATTAACATACTATTTGAAAAATTCTCACGAGAAGTATTTAAGTATTGTCCAGATAATTCTGATTTTTCAGAGAATGCGATTGCATGAACAACAAAGTCTAAATTACCCCATTTGTCTTTAATATCTGAGAAAGTTTTAACAATTTCTTCTTTTTTTTCTACATTGCAGTCTAAAGTAAATTTTGAACCTAAGGATTCTGCTAGAGGTATTACTCTTTTTTTTAAAGCATCGCCCACATAAGTGAATGCAAGTTCAGCTCCATGTTCATTTAATTTTTTTGCAATACCCCAGGCAATTGAGCGATCATTTGCAACACCCATGATTAAGCCTTTTTTATTTTGCATCAATTTCATTTTATATACGTTCAAATACTAGAGTTGCATTAGTTCCACCAAACCCAAAGCTATTAGACATCACTGAGTTAAGGATAACATTTTTTTCAACTTTTGTAACAATAGGAAATTTTTTTGCTTCATCATCCATTTCATTAATATTAGCTGATGCAGCAATAAAATTATTTTTCATCATTATTAAACAATAAATAGCCTCATGTACTGAAGCAGCTCCTAATGGATGTCCAGATAAAGATTTTGTTGAACTTATCTTAGGTATTTTATCTTTGAAAGTTTCCCCAACTGATTTTAACTCTGTAATATCTCCAACTGGAGTCGAGGTTCCGTGAGTATTAATATAATCTATTTTATTTTTAGCTGTCTTAAGAGCCATTTGCATGCATCTTACCGCCCCTTCACCTGATGGTGCAACCATATCATAACCATCCGATGTTGCTCCATAACCTGTAATCTCAGCGTAAATTTTTGCTCCCCGTGCTCTTGCGTGTTCATATTCTTCAAGAACTAAAACACCACCTCCTCCAGCAATTACAAAACCATCTCGAGTTTTATCATAAGCTCTAGATGCTTTTTCTGGAGTGTCATTATATTTTGAAGACAAAGCTGTCATAGCATCAAACATTGCCGTTAAAGCCCAATGCAATTCCTCACTACCACCTGCAAACATAATTTTTTGTTTACCAGATTGGATGAGCTCAACAGAATTTCCAATGCAATGACCACTTGTTGCGCAGGCAGAACTCATAGTGTAATTGACGCCTTTTATTTTAAAAGGAACCGCCAAGGTCGCAGAAGCTGTACTTGCCATTGTTCTTGGGACAATAAATGGTCCCATTAGCTTTGGAGTTTTAGCTCTAGTTTTATCTGCTGCTAAAATAACATTTTCTATAGAAGGTCCACCCGAACCCATGACAATACCTGTTAAGTTGTTACTTACATCTTTTTCATCAAGTCCTGAATCTTTTATAGCTTCTTTCATGGCAATAAAATTATATGCCGAGCCGGATCCCATAAATCTTATGGTTTTTCTTTCTATATGATCTTCTATTTTAATTTTAGGTTTACCATGAATATGACTTTTTAAATTATATTCTTTGTACTCTTCAGAAAAAGATATACCTGATTTGCTATTAAGAAGTGATTGGTAAACTTCTTCTTGATTATTTCCTAGACAAGAAACTATTCCAAGACCTGTTACAACTACTTTTTTCATTATGTAAATAATCCTACTTTTAAATTTTCAGCAGTATAAATAATTTTGCCATCAGTTTTTAATAATCCATTAGCAAGACCAACAGTAGCACCTTCTTTTTTTAATATTCTTTTTATATGAATCTCATATGTCGCTAACTTTACTTTTTCTAAAACCTCACCACTAAATTTAACTTCATTTACTCCTAATGCTCTACCTTTGCCGGGTTCACCTAACCATCCAAGATAAAATCCAACTAGCTGCCACATAGCATCAAGTCCAAGACAGCCCGGCATAACTGGATCATCTTTAAAATGACAGTTAAAAAACCACATATCTTTGTTTATATCTAACTCTGCCTTAACATGTCCTTTTTTGAAATTTCCACCATTGTCAGTAATTTCAGTAATACGATCAAACATTAGCATAGGTGGCAATGGTAGCTTTGCATTTCCTTTTCCAAAAAGCTTACCTTTTCCGCAGTCTATTAATTCGTCATAATTGTAGCTTCTTTTTTGCATAATTTGAGGTTTAATTTATATTGAAATATATATTAATTACATATTAATTAAGGAATACAATGACAAAAAACCACAGTTATTGAAAGAGTTTTTGTGTTAAATGGTATTAATTTATGAGTAATTTAAATTTTGCAGATTTTTACAAAGTTCCAGACCTTAACTTTGACATATCTAAATTAAGAAAAGATTTAGACATGGTTTTTAAGAAAAAAAAATTCGACTCTAATGGAGTTTCAAATTTTGGTGCCATCTCTTTAAATCAAATACCTAACGATGAGGAGTCCATCAAGGGAAATAATATCAGAGGAGTTTATTGGACAAAACCAGATGAAACAGGCAAAGAAGTTACAAGAGATGTTAAAATAGATGAGTCAAAATATACCCAAATTGTTCCTGAATTTGAAAATACTTATTTTGTAGAGGTATATGAAACGCTAAAAAAAAAATTTAAACTTGGTAGAGTTAGAATTTTATTAAAACAACCAAGAACTACACTTAGCTGGCACAGAGACCCAGAACCAAGATTACATATTCCAATAATCACTAATCCTGGATGTATTATGGTAATTGAAAATGTTGCAAAACACTTGCCCGCAGACGGGTCAGTTACGATAACTAATAATACTAAATATCACAATTTTTTTAATGGTGGAGAGCAAGACCGTATTCATCTTGTGGCCTGCATGTTGGAAGATCGATTTAATTAAAAATTACCCCAAAGATTCTCTTTTTTAACCCAACCAGCATATTTGTCAGTTTTAATTTTACACCAATCATCATTGCATTTTAAAACAAGACAAAGTCTGCCTTTTTCTAAAACAACCAAAGGGGTAGAAAAAATTGTAGAGTTTTTAAACACCACAGTCTGATCATTATTAGCTAAGGCTGCTTTTTTTTTTGATAATTGTGAGACATGTATCCAGCCTGTATTATTTTCATGGTCTTTTATTTTTCTAAAATTATCTGAAGTATCAATGACTAAAACAGGAAGATATTTTTTTTTATAAAATATTTTTGTATCATAATCAAAAGAAGGGCCCTGTCTTAAGTTAGCAGCATTATTGCGTAATGTTACAAAATATTCATCAGAAAATAGTATATTAATGTTAGAAAAAAAAAAAATTAAAATAAGAGAAATAACTTTTAACATTATCGTCTTGGACAGGTTGTGTAATTACAATTTTTAGTAAGTTTAACTTTTCTAAAATCTAGTTTTAAAGTATCAAAAATAATCATTTTTCCAATGAGTCCATTTTTATTATCTATAATAGATTTTATTACTTCATTTGCTTGAAGTGTCCCAGCAATACCAGCAACTGTCGGTAAAATTCCTTCGGTATCACATTTGTTGTCTGCATCAGGTATTTCAGGCATAAAACATCTATAACAAGGAATATTTTTTTTAAAATTAAAATTAAATATTTGTGCATCAAATTTACTTATCGCAGCTGAAATTAATATTTTTTTATTTTTTAAACTATAGTCATTTAAAAGATATCTCGTAATAAAATTATCTGAACAATCGCAGATAATATCGTAATTATTTATAATATTTTTAATATTTTTTTCAATTAATCTATTTTTATAAATACTTATTTTAATTTTTTTATTTATTTTTTTAATATATTTTTTTGCTTGTATTACTTTAAATTTACCAATATCCGAATTATTGAATATTATTTGTCTATTTAAATTAGAAAGTTCAACTTTATCATTATCCACAAGACCAATGTTTCCTAGACCTGTATTAGCTAAATACAATACCAAAGGACAACCTAATCCACCAAGTCCTACCACTAAAACTCTTGCTGAAGAAATCTTTTTCTGTCCAGCGATACCTATTTTTTTTAAAATTATTTGCTTTGAATATCTTAAAAATTCATTATTACTTAATTTCATATTTTATATTATTTTGTTCCAGTTGAACCAAATCCACTGATTCCACGGTCAGTCCCAGGTAATTCTTTAACTTCCTCCATACTAACTTGTTCAATAGGACAAACAACCATTTGAGCAATTCTGTCACCATTTTTTATTGTAAATTTATTTTTACTCAAATTTATTAAAATAACTTTAACTTCACCTCTATAATCAGAGTCAATTGTGCCAGGGGTATTTAAAACAGTTATTCCTTCTTTTACTGCTAGTCCAGATCTTGGTCTAATTTGTATTTCGTAACCTCTTGGAATAGATAGAAAAAATCCTGTAGGGACAAGAGCTTTTTCACCAGGATTAATAATTATATCTTGTTTAATATAAGCCGCCACGTCCATACCCGAGGCGCCGGGTGTTTCATATTTGGGAATTAAAACTTCATTTGATAACTTTTTAATTTGTATTTTTTTCATCAATTAAAAGTCTATCAATTATTTTTTTTGCTATTTTTGCTGCAATATAACTTTTTGTATTTTTAGGAAGATTTTCAACTTTGCCATTTTTTTCTATTATTGAAATTTTGTTATAGTCTACATTAAAACCAGTTTCTTTTTTCGAAACATCGTTTGCAATAATCATATCACAATATTTTTGATTAAGCTTTTTTATAGAATTTTCTATTAGATTTTCTGTCTCGGCAGAAAAACCAATAACTATTTTAGGTCTTAATTTATTATTTTTTCCTAAATATTCTAAAATATCTTTATTTTTTTCTAAATTTAAAACTTTATAATTTTCTTTATTCATCTTTATTTTTTGTTTATTTTTATCTCTAGGTTTAAAGTCAGCAACCGCAGCAGCACATACGGCAATATCAACTGGTAAAAGTTTTTGTACAACATCCATCATTTCATCGGCGCTAATTATTTGTTTTACTTTAATATCTTTGGAAAAATTTATTGAGGAAGGGCCTGCGACTAAAGTCGTTTTTACTCCTAATTTTGATAATGCTAAGGCTATCTCATACCCTTGTTTACCGCTAGATTCATTTGAGATATATCTAATGGGGTCTAAGTATTCTCTGGTAGCGCCAGTAGTAACTAGAGCACTAAATTTTTTTTTTTTAACTAAATCTTTGTTGTCAAAATAGTTTTTTAGGTATGTAAAAATCTGACGTGGACTAGACATTTTACCTTCGCCGTATTCTCCACAAGCCATTTCTCCATTTACAGGTCCTATAAATTTATAACCAAAATCTAATAAATTTTTCAAATTTTTTTGAGTTGCTTTATGCAACCACATTCTGACGTTCATCGCTGGAACTAAAAGGACATCTTTGTTTGATGCCAATATAACAGTTGTTGCAAGATCTTCTGCTTTTCCAGCACTGAGTTTTGTCATCATATTAGCCGTAGTAGGTATAACCAAAACAAGATCTGCCCATCGAGAGAGAGAAATATGATCTATTTCTTTCTCATTATTTACATCAAAAATGTCTTCAAAAACTTTGTTATTAGACAAAGAAGTTATTGAAAGAGGGGTAACAAATTCTTTACCACTTTTGGTTAATATAGTTTTTACCTCAACGTTATTCTTTACTAGTAATCTTGTTAGGTCTAATGCTTTGTAGGCAGAGATACCTCCACCAATAATTAGAAGTATTTTTTTATTTTGTAGTGACATCGCAATAATTAAAATACTAATAAGACAACAATTACAACACCTAAAAAGCTAATAATAATATTGTTTCTTAAGCTTTTTAGCCTCATTTCTTGTGCCTCAAAATTATTACTATTTTTTAGTCCAAGGTTTAACTTTCCTTCCGCTAATAACTGAAGAGCATAGTTTGCCTTATCCATAAAATTTGGAAAATCAGGTATTCGTTTTAGGATTTCTGCTGAGGTATTTATTGCGGTATCAAAAGTAGCTCTTGGACTTTTGACTTTTTTAATCCAGTCCTCAAGGACAGGTCTAGCCGTTTCCCATATGTTTGTTTCAGGATAAAGTTTTCTAGCAACCCCTTCTACAACCACCATAGTTTTTTGAAGCAATAACAGTGGTGTTTGGGTGGGCATATTAAATTTTTCTGTGATTTCAAAAAGTTGTGCTAATAAATTTCCACCGGAGATATCTTTTATAGATTGTCCGAAAATAGGCTCACCAACAGAACGAAGTGCTTGCGCAAATTCTTCTTTGGAAGCATTTTGGGGAACTAAGCCAGCTCGGAAGTGAACTTCTGCAACTTTGACATAATCTCTTTGAATAAATCCATATAAAATTTCAGCTAGATATTTTCTATTGTATTTGTCTAGTCTGCCCATAATTCCGAAATCTACAGGAATAATATTACCTTTTTTATCGACAAATAAATTTCCTTGGTGCATATCACCATGAAAAAAACCATCTCTAACCGCTTGTTTTAGAAAATTTTGAATTAAATTTTCTGCAAGAAATTTTAAATTTACTCCAGAATCTTCAAGTAATCGCTGCTCCCTAATAGATATGGCATTAACTTTATCTAAAGTGAGCACTCTTTTGGATGTAAAATTCCAATAAATTTTCGGGACATTAAATCCAAGATCATTTTTAGTATTTTCATATAATTCATTTGCTGCTGCCGCCTCAAATCTTAAGTCCATTTCAATATTTGTAATTTCTCTCAATAAATGAATAACCTCTACTAATTTTAATCTCTTAGTTTTAGTAAAAAGTTTTTCAACAACATAGGCAAAAAGCATTAAAGCGTCGAGTTCCTCATTAAATTGCTTTTCAATATTTGGTCTTAAAATTTTTATAGCAACATCAATCGGCTTATTATCTATATTTATTTTTGCAAAATGAACTTGTGCAATGGAAGCTGCAGCGACAGGCTCACTTAATTCAAGAATATTATTATATAAATTTTCACCAATTTCATTTTTTAAAATTTTTTTGGATTTATACATTGCAAATGGAGGTAATTTGTCTTGAAGTTTAACTAAATCATTAGCCAAAGATTCTCCTATAATATCTGGCCTAGTTGCTAAAAACTGGCCCAACTTAATAAAAGTAGTGCCCATACCTTCAAGAGCATCACATAATTTTTCACCAGGTTTTTTATATTTTATTATTTGCTTTTTTTGGGAACCGATAGAGAATAAATCAAAAAAAAATTTAATAGAAAAAGGGATATTATAAATTTCATTAATGGTTTCCATGGCTCCCGATACGGCAAGCTTTCTTGCAATTCTAAACAATTGAAAAATACTCTTTAGCATACTTAGATTTTCCAGCCAGAGTGTATAGCAGAAATACCGTTAGATAAATTTCTAAATTTTACGTTAGAAAATTTATTTTTTTCTATTAAATCAACAAGTTCATACTGATCATAAAATTTATCAATACTTTTTATTAGATATTCATAAGGCTCAGAGCTTCCTATAATAATTTTGCCAAAGAATGGAATTAATTTTGAGTAATTTTTATAAAAGAAATTTAAGATTTCATTTTCTACTTTTGAGAACTCAAGGCAGAAAAAATGTCCGCCTGGTTTTAAAATTCGATATGCCTCTTTTAAACATTTATCAATGTCAGTTACATTTCTTATCCCATAACTAATTGTATAAAAATCAAAGGTATCATTTTTAAATGGTAATTTTTCTGCAGAGCATAAATGCCATTGTATATTTTTGAAGTTTTTTAACTTTTTTTTACCCATTTCAAGCATTCCTTGATTGGGCTCAGCGCAATGAATATTATTTTGGTTATTATTTTTTTCTGAAATAATTTTTGCTAAATCTCCAGTACCAGAAGCAACGTCAAGAATTTTATCTCCTAATTGCGGATTCATCCAATTAACAAGATTTTTTTTCCAAAGTCTGTGTATACCTAATGACATTATGTCATTCATTAAATCATAGTCTTTATAAACTTGATCAAATACGAAGTTGACTAGTTTGGTTTTTTCTTGATTATGGATATTCATGAATAAACTATATGCCAGAATTACCTGAAGTTGAAGTTGTTAAAAAGTCACTAGAACATAAACTTAAAAACTTAACAATAAAAAGAGTAATTATTAATAACTATAATCTTCGTTATAAAATAGATAGTAGAAAATTTTATAGCATTAAAGGACAAAAAATTATTTCTGTTAACAGAAGATCTAAATATTTACTTATAAATCTAAATAGTGATTTCACTATTTTAGCTCATCTAGGAATGACAGGAAAATTTTTTATTATCGAAAAAAATAATAAAAGGCAAAAAACAAGTTTTTACTACTCAATTAATAAAAATGAATCTAAACATGACCATCTTACATTTTATTTAGAAAAAGGTATAAAATTAATTTATAATGATGTAAGAAAATTTGGATTTATTAAAATATTAAAAAGTAAAAATATTTTTAAGTCTAATCATCTTAAATTTTTAGGTCCGGAACCATTAAGTAAATATTTTAATTTAAATTATGTAAGTAAATACTTATTTAATAAAAAAAAAAAAATTAAAGACATATTAATGGATCAAAAATTTGTTGCTGGTCTAGGTAATATTTATTGTAATGAAATTTTATTTTTATGTAAACTAAATCCCCTTACGTTTGCAAAGAAAATTAGTATAAAAAAACAAGCCAGTATCGTAAAATTTACTAAAAAAATTTTAAAAACGTCTATTACTAAAGGCGGATCGTCAATAAAGAATTTTGCTAATATAGATGGAAAAAATGGAAATTTTCAACAAAAATTTAATGTTTACGATAAAGAAAAAAGTAAATGCAATAGAAAAAATTGTTCGGGCATTATTCAAAAGATTTATAATTCTAATCGTTCTTCTTTTTTTTGTCCTAGCTGCCAAAAATGATTGAAGTTGACCTCGATATTTTAAAGAGATATAAATCATCAAAATTATGCCAAATACAGCCTCAGCTATCAGAAGAGTTAGAAGAATAGTCGTTCAAACCGCTGTTAATCGTATTAGAAAAAGTAAATATAAAGCTGCAGTTAAAAAGATGGAAGATCTAATAAAAGCTGGAGATAAGGATAAAATAAAAAGCTATTTTCCTGATTTTCAATCAGCATTAATGCAAGTGGCTAAAACTGGCACGATAAATAAGAAAACTGCGTCAAGAAAAATCTCAAGAATCTCAAAAAAAATTAAAAATTAACCTTAAATTTGTAACATCTTAAGGTTGTTCAATTAACAGTAATCTAATTTCAATTAATTTTAACTATATTTAGTTTAAAATTTAAAAAAAAACTAAATCTAGTTATTAAATTTTAGGTTGTATTTATTATTAAAAAATAAAATACGAAAATTTTTTTTAAAAAATACAACTAGGATTAATTTATTTTCAAATTTTAAAAAAAATTCCTTGTAATTGAATAGAATAAAAAATAAGAAATAGTTTCTAAAATTTATCCTATGGAAAAGAAATCTATAAAATTGCAAGAAGTATTTTTATCAGAAGAAGAAAAAGTTTTGGTATGGGAAAATGTTCAAAAAGTATTTGAAAAAAATTTTGGCACTGAAGCATATCATAGTTGGTTAAAAAATATTTCTTTATTAAAAGAATATAACGATTACTTAGTTTTAGGTGTGCCAACTAGATTTTTTAGAGATTGGATAGTATCTAGATATTTGGATAAAATATTGGCTCAATTAAAAACTTTTAAGAATAGTATTAATAGAGTTGAATTTAAAATTTTAGAAGAACATAAGATTAACTCTATAGATGCTTTTAAAATTGATGATTTTAATAAAGTTACTGAGATTAAAGATTCAGCTTTAAATTATAACAGATTAAATCCTAATTTAAATTTTGATAATTTTGTTTCAGGATCAAGCAATGAAATTGCGTTATCTTCTTCAAAAAAAGTTTGTGAACAAATATCTAGATATAATCCCCTTTATATCTATGGAGGTGTTGGATTAGGTAAAACGCACCTTTTAAATGCTATAGGTCTTGAACTAGAGAAAAAAACTAATGTCATGTTTATTTCTGCAGAAAGATTTATGTATCATTTTATTAAATCAATAAAAAAAAATGACATGGTCAGCTTTAAAGATTTCTTTAGAAAATCATCAGTATTTATTATTGATGATATTCAATTCATAAGAGGCAAAGAAGGTTTACAGGAAGAATTTTTTCATACATTTGACAGTCTGATTGATAAAAGCTCTCAAGTGATCATTTCGGCTGATAGAGCTCCTATGAAATTAGATAGAGTTCAAGAAAGAATTAAATCTCGTTTAGCTGGTGGACTTGTAGTTGATATTGATACACCGGACTTAGAACTTAAAGTAAAAATTATTAAAAAAAAAATAGAAGATATTCAGAATCTATTTAAAGAAAGCTGCAATATAAGCGAAGAAGTTATTAATTTTATAGCCACTGAAAGTAAAATTAATATTAGAGAATTAATAGGCGTTTTAAACAGGGTAGTTACATTTAGTAGAATAAATAAGAAAATATTAACTATTAGTGATTGTAAAAATATTCTAAAAGACGTTTTCAACCAGGCTAAAATTATTTCAGTAGATAAAATACAAAATACTGTTTCAAATTTCTTTAACATACCGTTAGCTGAGATGTTATCCAAAAGAAGATCTAGGCCTTTAGCTAGACCAAGACAAATTGCAATGTACTTAGCAAAAAAAATGACAAGCAGATCTTTACCAGAGATCGGTAGACGTTTTGCTAATAGAGATCACACCACAGTTATTCATGCAGTAAAAACAATAACGAGAATTTCTGAAAAAGATGATGAAATGAAAAAGAATGTAGAACAGCTACGTATTTTATTGCTAGAAGAGTAAAATATATGCAATTTGTAATTAAAAGAGACACGCTCTTAAAATCATTAACTCTCGTTCAAGGAATTATTGAAAGAAAAAATACACTTCCTATTCTTTCTAATGTTTTGTTAGATGCTAAAAATGGGAAGCTATCAATTATTGCAACTGATCTAGACCTAGTATTTTATGATGAGCTTAGTGAAATTAAAATTGCCAAAGAAGGCGCCACTACAACTTCAGCGTCAATTTTATATGACATTCTTAGGAAAATATCAGGAAATTCAGATATAAAATTTGATTTAAAAAGTGAAAATAATTTAATTTTGTTAGCTAATAACTCAGATTTTAATCTCAAATGTTTACCGATAGATAATTTTCCTAATTTTGCAGATGATTTTAACGCTGATGAGATTTCATTTAACAAATCTAAACTTCTTTCATTTTTAAATAAAACAAAAATATCAATATCAAATGATGATACAAGACATTATTTAAATGGAATATATTTACATTTAACCGAGTCTCAAAATAGGACGTATTTAACTGGTGTTGCTACTGATAGTCATAGGTTATCCTCAAGTAGTATAGAAATTGATAAAGGAAAAAATTTTCATTCAATAATTTTGCCAAAAAAAACTGTTTTTCAACTCTGTAATTTACTAATAGACACAAATGAAAAAGTCTTAATTCAGACAAGCGAGAATAAAATTCAATTTAAAATAGGAAAAGTTAAATTGATTTCCAAAGTGATTGATGGAAAATTTCCTGATTATAAGAAAGTGGTACCAACTACCAATGACAAAATATTAACAGTTGCTTCATCTGATTTTGTTCAAGCTATTGAACGAGTAATTACAGTTTCTTTAGATAGAAAAGAAGGGGTAAAGCTAATCTTAGGGAAAGATAGTATTAAATTTTCTGTTAATAGTACTAACTCTGGCGAAGGCAACGAAGTTGTAAACTCGCATTTTACAGGAGAAGAAATGACTGTAAGTTTTAATTCAAAATATTTAATAGATATTGTTTCAGAAGTTGAAGATAAAAATTTAAAACTTAATTTTAAAGATCCTATTTCTCCAGTTTTAATTGAAGATATGTCTGATAAAAATAGTTATTTTGTAGTAATGCCTATGAAAATCTGATTAGGTAGATCCACGTGTTTTTTTTAATATTTGTTCTAAAACTCTTGTTATTACTGAATAATTTAAGATAAACATTCAGCTTAATTTCATATCAAATCAAAAAAATGATACAATAATGCATCACAAATCAAATTAATGTCAAAAAGTTTAGAAAAAATATCAGTCCAGTCTTATAGTGCTGACTCGATTAAAGTCTTAAAGGGCCTAGATGCTGTTAGAAAAAGACCGGGTATGTATATCGGTGACACAGATGATGGTTCTGGTCTTCACCATATGGTTTTTGAGGTCGTTGATAATTCTATTGACGAAGCATTAGCAGGTTATTGTAAAAATATTTCTGTCATCATGAATAAAGATGACACTATTACTGTGGAAGATGATGGTCGAGGTATCCCTGTAGATATGCACAAAGGAGAAAAGATGTCAGCAGCAGAAGTAATTATGACTCAATTGCACGCTGGCGGTAAATTTGATCATGATTCTTACAAAGTTTCTGGAGGCTTGCATGGTGTGGGTGTATCAGTTGTTAATGCTCTTTCTCTGAAATTAGATCTTAACATTTTTAGAGATGGAAAAGAATACTCAATAACTTTTAAAGACGGAAATTCTTTAAAACCTTTAAAAGAAATAGGAAAAACTAAAAAAACAGGAACTAAGATAACTTTTTTACCTTCAAAAGAAATTTTTAGCTTAACAAAATTTAGTTCAGCAATTTTACAAAGAAGAATGCGTGAATTAGCATTCTTAAATAAAGGCATAAGTATTATTTTAATTGATAATACATCTTCGAAACCAAAGGAATACGTAAACAAATATGAGGGAGGGATATCAGAATTTGTACAATTCTTAAATCAAAAAAAACCTCAATTAATAAATAAAAATGAAGCTGCCGTATTTAAAAAACCTATATTTATAAATGCTGAAAAAGATAAAGTTATAGTTGAATGTGCATTAGAATGGAACGCAGGTTATTCAGAAGATGTTTTGGCTTTTACTAATAATATTCATCAAAAAGACGGGGGGACACATCTTCTTGGTTTTAGAAGCGCATTAACTCGAGTAATAAATAAATATGCAAATGATGCAAACTTAATTAAAAAAAATAAAGTTACTATTTCTGGGGATGATATCAAAGAAGGCCTAGTAGCAGTCTTATCTATAAAAATGCCAGACCCTAAATTTTCATCTCAAACTAAAGATAAATTAGTTTCTTCAGAAATAAGATTAGTTGTTGAAAGTGCCATCAGTGAAAAAGTTTCGACATGGTTTGATCAAAATCCTTCTGTTACTAAAAGTATTTTAGATAAAATTATCCAAGCAGCTGTAGCAAGAGATGTTGCAAGGAAAGCACGTGACAGCGTAAGAAGAAAAGGTACCTTTGAGCTATCTGGTTTGCCAGGAAAATTAGCTGATTGTCAAATTTCAAAAAGAGAAGGTACAGAGTTATTTATAGTTGAGGGAGATTCTGCTGGTGGATCAGCCAAACAAGGAAGATCTCGTGAATATCAAGCAGTATTGCCATTAAGAGGTAAAATACTAAATACTTATGTTGCCGATAATCATAAGCCTAATGGTGGAAGCAATGATTATTTCACCAAGGCTTTAGCAAAAATGATGTCATCAAACGAAGTTGTAACGTTGATAAATGCCCTAGGAACTGGTTCTAAGGATTTTGATATAGAAAATTTAAGATATGATAAAATAATTATCATGACAGATGCCGATGTCGACGGCTCACATATTAGGACGTTATTGCTTACTTTCTTTAACAATTTCCCCTTTAATCAATTAATTGAAAATGGTCATTTGTATTTAGCACAGCCACCATTGTTTAAAGTAACTAAAGGAGCAAAAAGTGTTTATATCAAAGATGAGAAAAGCTTGGAAGAATATATCCTAAAAATATCTGAAAAAGCTGATAAAAAAATCAAAAAAGGTTCACCAGAATTTAATAAATTTATGGAAGAGCAAAGACAAAAAATTAGTATACAAAGATTTAAAGGATTAGGCGAAATGAACCCTGAAGAACTATGGCAAACCACTTTAAATCCAGAAAATCGAACATTGTTAAAAATTCAGTATTCAAAAGGGTTAAAAGATAAATCAAAAGAAGATCAAAAAATTATAGATATTTTAATGGGAGACGATGTGGCCCCAAGAAAAGATTTTATTACTAGTAACGCTTTAGAAGTTGCTAATTTAGATATTTAATTCTTTTAATGAATTTTTCTACTATATTTAGAATAGGAGAAAATCTACATTTAGATAAAAAAACATTAGTTAATCTTAGATGGATTGCAATTATCGGCCAATTTATTACTATTAATTTAGTCTATTTCTATTTTAAATTAAATCTCCCTATAATTGCTGCACACTTAATTATTTTTTTAGGCATAACTACAAATTTAATTTTACAATTTAAAATTAAAGACAATCAATTAAAAGATTTTTACTCAGCTTTTTTTTTAATTTATGATTTGTTACAGTTAAGTTTCTTGCTTTATTTAACTGGTGGAATTACTAATCCATTTTCATTTTTAATGATTGTTCCTTCAATCGTCTCTTCAACTTTTCTTAGTATGGGAACAACTATAATTCTTGGTGCGCTAACCGTATTCTTTTTAATTCTTTTAACTAAATTTCATAAAATTTTGCCAGGTCTAGAAACTTACAGTTTTAGTTTTCCAGAATATTATTTAGAGGGTATTTTAATATCTATTATTATTGGACTTATTTTTTTAGGTTATTTTGGAATAAAATTTTCTGGAGAAACCAAAAAAAGATCAGTAGCTTTAGAGAAACTCCAAGAAGTTATGGCAAAAGAATATCAACTTGATTCCTTAGGAGGATTAGCTGCAGCAGCAGCTCACTCACTAGGAACGCCTCTTGCAACCATTTCTGTAGTAGCAAAAGAACTTAAAAAAGAAATTGGAGCTAAATCAAAGCACTCCAAAGATTTAGATTTATTAGTTAGTCAAACCAAAAGATGTAGGGATATTTTACGTCAAATTTCTAGAAAAGAGATAGAAGATGATCAGTTCATTAATACTATAAAGGCTGAGGATTTATTAGAAGAAATTGTTACCTCATTTAAGCAAACTTCAAAAATTGATATAAATTTAGTCTTAAGTGAAGACAAAAATAAAATTAATATTAAAAAAGCACCAGAGTTAGTTTATGGTTTAAGAAATTTTATTGGAAATGCTGTTAAATTTTGTAAAGAAAAAATAGATATATTGATCAAAAGTGATCAAGATAACTTAACTATTATAATAAGTGATGATGGACCTGGATTTAGCTCTGATATTTTTGAGTTAATTGGAGAACCTTATTTAAGGTCAAAGAAGTCTAATGCTAAATCAGGTTTAGGGTTAGGTATTTTTTTAGGGAAAAATCTTCTTGAACGAAAAAAAGCAAAGTTAAAATTTTCTAATAATGCAAAAGGCGCTGAAGTTAAAATAATTTGGCAAATAAAAGAAATCCAGGTTTAATTTAGTGCAGGCTCTTGTTGGGTCATGCAATGAATAGCACCAAAACCCCATATTAAATCTCTACAATTAATCGTTATAATTTTTCTTTTTTTAAAATATTTCTTAAATATTTTTATTATTTTTTTATCTTCAGGATCTTTAAAAATAGGAATAAGAACAATTTTATTTGCTATGTAAAAATTTAAATAACTCGCAGGGACTCTTATATTATTAATATAAATTGGTTTAGGCATCGGAATTTTAATTATTTCAAATTTTTTTCCATTTTCATCAGTTGTTTGATTTAAAATTTTATAATTTTCTTTTAGAGCCTTAAAATTTTTATCTTTTTTATTTTTTTCATAAGCTAAAAATATTTGATTACTAGAAACAAACCTAGCAATATCATCAATATGGCCATGCGTATCATCCCCCACAATGCCTTTATTAAGCCAAATCGTTTTTTTTATACCAAGGTATTTTCTAAAAATATTCTCCATTTCGTTTTTTCTTATACTCGGGTTTCGTTGTTGAATTTTACTTAATAAGCATTCTTTTGTAGTCATTAAACATCCTTTTCCATTAACATCTATAGCGCCACCTTCTAGGACAATATCTTTAAGTGTATTTTTGATTTTAAACTTTGGAGTAAAAGAGTTTATTTTTTTTAACTTAGCTATTTTTTTATTAATAATATTATCATTTAAATAATTATTATATTTTGCCCAAGCATTAAATTTCCAATTTAAAATAATTTTTTCAGTTTTATTTTTATTTACTAAGTAAATTGGACCAGAGTCTCGAGTCCAAACTCGATCAGTTTTAATGATATGCATTTTTATATTATTAACTTTACTTTTAAATTTTTTAATTAATTTTAAAATTTTAGATTTATTAGATTTATTTTGAATCAATAAATCTACTTTTTGAACTTTAGATATTTCAGATATTATATTTGCAAAAACGCTAGGTATATTGATAAAATGCCCTGGCCAATCTTTTTTATTATGTGGCCAAGCTATTAAAGTAGAAACTTGTTTTTCCCACTCGGCCGGCATTCTAAAGTCTAATGCGTTGACTTTATTAATCATCTTTTGGATTTTTTAATATACCCTTGTAAGAATCAATTCTTCTGTCTCTTAAAAAAGGCCAGTGCTGACGAACCGTATCTACTTTTTTAAAGTCAATATCACAGATTAAAATTTGTTCTTTATTTTTGGCTCTTGCGATTATATTTCCATTTGGGTCAAATACTACAGAGTGACCCCAAAAATCTAATTTTTTTGAACCCTGTTTTTCCAGGCCTATTCTATTGATGGCTGCAACGTATACTCCATTTGCAATTGCATGTGATTTCTGAATTGCGGTCCAGGCTTCAAGTTGCGATTTGCCATATTTAGATTTTTCTTTTGGATGCCAACCTATTGCTGTCGGATAAAATAAAATTTCCGCTCCAAGTAA
Source organism: Pelagilacustribacter hypolimneticus (SeqCode) (assembly GCA_965235125.1). Taxonomy (GTDB): domain Bacteria; phylum Pseudomonadota; class Alphaproteobacteria; order Pelagibacterales; family Pelagibacteraceae; genus Pelagilacustribacter; species Pelagilacustribacter hypolimneticus. The sequence goes on from CBDDXH010000003.1 coordinate 27,893, forward strand.
AGTTGTAAGCCTTGCTGCTTCAGGAAACCATTGATCCCAACATATTAATGTTCCAATTTTTCCGTAATTTGTTTTAAATGTTTTAAAACCCAGATCACCAGGAGTAAAATAAAATTTTTCATAATACTGAGGATCGTCTGGTATGTGCATTTTTCTATATTTACCTTGCATGCTTCCCTTCTCGTTTATCACGACACAAGTATTATGATAAACACCAGATGTTCTTTTTTCAAAAAGAGAGGCAATTATTACTATCTTTAGTTTCTTAGCAATTTTGCCTAAAACACTTGTTGTTGGACCCGGCACTTTTTCAGCAAGTTTAAAATTGGAGTGTTTTTCTTGTTGGCAAAAATAGTTAGATAAAAATAGCTCTGGTAAACAAATAATTTTTGCTTTTTTTTTTGCAGCTTCTTTTATTTTTTTAATAGCAGTAATAATATTTTTTTTTGGATCAGAGGACATTCTCATCTGAATTAAGCCAATCCTAGTCTTGTTAGCCATTGTAGTTAAAAGATCTTTTGGAAATTTCTTCTACTTCTATTTTTCCAGTGTTTACGGTGATAAGCATCACTTGCTATAAGCGGAAGCACACTTGTCGCTTCAGCAAAAACCATTTGTTCTTTTGTGACTGATACTTTTCCCCACGAGCTAGCCTCTTTAAGTGTTGAGCTGCTACAAGCACCATCTCTTGTGTCAGCAATTGTAATTTGAATTGCATATTTATGCATCTCAGCTTTTTTTCCTAAAAGTTCAGCACACACAACGGTATCTTGAACAAAGTTTTTTGGCACCCCACCACCGATCATTAAAAGTCCTGATTGTTTAGATTTTAATTTTATTTCAGTTAATTCTCTGAATTCACGAATCGAATCAATCGTCATATGACTTTTTGGATTTTCTTCTTGGTGCATTACTAAGCCAAAGCCGGCAGAACTATCTGTAAAGGCAGGACAAAAGATTGGTACATTATGATCATAAGCCATTTCAATTAATGAATCTTTTTTTTTAGCATTTTTTTTTAAATATTTTCCAATTTCTTTAATAAATTCTCTAGATGTATAAGATCTAGATTCAAGGGTGTTAGCTATATCACAAATAATTCTATCACAAGCTTGCAACTCATCCTCGTTAATATAAGTGTCATAAATTCTATCAATATAGTTTTCTCTAAGTACCGTATCATCTTGAAACTGTGAGCCTTGATAATGTTTGAAGCCCAAAGCTTCAAAGAAATCCATATCAATAATAGATGCGCCAGTTGCTACTATCGCATCTACCATGTTGTATTTAATTAAGTCTGAATAAAGATTCATACAACCAGCAGCGGAAGTAGACCCAGCTATAGTTAAGAAAATAGAACAATCTTTATCAGCCAACATTTCATTATAGATTTTAGCCGCATTAGCTGTATCTCTTGAAGTAAAAGACATTTTACTCATAGAATCTATTATTTTTCTAGCATCAAAAGACTTGATGTCGATATGTTCTACAGGGTTTTTTAGAAAAGCTTTTTTATTATGCCCTATCGCAGGGGTATGTTTTGATTTCATTAAGCAACCAAGTACTTAACTTTACTTGAAGCATCGTACAAACTCATAATTGGTTGATCAGCCAATTCAAAAATTTCATCAGAGTAGAAGCCATTAAATTTAGTTCTAAAAGTTAAACCATAGGCACCTAGTTGTCCTAATTCAATATAGTCACCTTCTTTAATATTATTTGGTAACAAAAAAGGCCCCTTCATAAAATCCATGCTATCACACGTTGGGCCGTAAAAGTTGAAGGCTGTTAATTTTCTAGATTGAACTCTTCCATTTCGGATTATTCTTGAAGGAAGAATAAAGTTAGGAACACCAGCATCAAACAAAGTACCATACGTTCCATCATTTATATAAAGCTTTTGTTTTTTTCTTAAATTGACTTTTACTATTGTTGAACCACTCTCAGCCACAATAGCTCTTCCAGGTTCACAAATAAGTTCAGGCGTTACTGGTAAATTAAGATTAGCAATAGATTTTTTAATTTCATCTAAATAACTTTCAATTGGCTCAGGATTTAAATCAGGGTAGATCGAAGGAAATCCACCACCAACATTTATAATATGTGGAATAATTTTGGTCTTTCTAATTATATTTCCAATCTCACTAATTGCCTTAGCAAAAGATATTTTATGCATACATTGAGAGCCTACATGGAAACTAATTCCAAGTTTGTTTGCATGTTCTTTACATAACCTAACTAGGCCAAGAGCTTCACTTGCATGTGCTCCAAATTTTCTAGATAAATCAATTTCAGCATGTTCATTTGAAATAGCTATTCTTACATAAAGAGTTAAATCTTTAGCATATTGAGTTGCCTCAAGAATTTTTACTAACTCATCTTTTGTATCGAGTGCAAAATCTCTAATACCTAAATTATAATAAGCTTCAGAAATATCATTTCTACTTTTGACAGTATGCATAAAATAAATATGTGCATCAGGTTTTAAATTTTTTATTAAAAGAATTTCATTTATAGAAGCAGCATCAAAATTTTCTATACCGTTATTGATTATATGTTTTAGAACTTCTTCGTTAGGATTAGTTTTTACAGCGTATAGAACTTTTCCAGGAAAGTTATTTTTGAAAAGTTGAGTTGAAATTTTGATGGATTCCGGGCGTATACAATATACCGGATAATCCGGCTTTAATGTGTTAACTAACTCGTTAACGTCTTTAAATTTCTGCATCTCATATGTCCCTCTTTAATCTTCACAAAAAGTTTTTAAAATTTATTAAAAAAAAACTCTATAGATTCGTATTTAGTGTTTTTTTAAATAATGTAAAGAAAATAATTTAGTTCAAGAGGTTGATAATTTTTTTTTAACATCCATATGATACTCATATGAAAAATATAAATTTAAATCCAGCTGCTCTCAAGCTCTCAGACTTTGCGGACAAAACTTTGATGATACTTGACGACGATGAGCCCTTTCGAAATAGACTTGCTAGAGCGATGGAAAAGAAAGGATTTCAAGTAAAAGAGGCTAAAAACGTTGAAGAAGGCCTTAAAATTGCACAAAATTATCCTACCCAATTTGCCCTTGTTGACCTTAGACTTGAAGACGGCAACGGGTTAGAAGTGGTTAAAGCACTGCATAAAGCTAAAAAAGAAAGCCGAATAGTTATGTTAACAGGCTATGGAAACCTACCTACAGCTGTTGCAGCTGTTAAGGCTGGAGCCATAGATTATATCGCTAAACCTGTAGACGCAGATGATGTAGAGGCTGCTTTATTAGCTTTACCCGAATCAAAAGCTAAACCACCTGAAAATCCAATGTCAGCAGACAGAGTTAAATGGGAACATATCCACCGAGTATTTGAATTGTGCAATAGAAATGTATCTGAGACCGCAAGAAGGCTTAAAATGCACCGTAGAACGCTACAACGTATTCTCTCTAAACGTTCTCCTAAATAGTTATTTTAAATATTGATTTAGTTTTTTAAGCTTAGGTAGACTAAAAAGAATTATTAAAATTTTAAACAATTCTGCTAATAAAAATGGTTGAACACCTAATTGAAATAGAGGTTTTTCCCAACCAATTAACGTTCCCAACCAAAGCACCCCAAGTAAATATATAAAACTTACAGAAAAAATTAGTTGTAAAATTTTTTTAATTAAGTTTCCTGTAAAATTAAAACTTCCAGAAAAATAAACAGTAAAAAGAAAACCAATCAAATAGCCCATTGTCGGTCCAGTGAAATAAACTAGACCAATACCTTTTTCAGGTGATCCAGAAAAAACAGGCAATCCAATTATGCCCTCAAATAAATAAAGCATTACTGTTGCAAGACCCAATTTCCAACCCAGTACAATTCCCAAAAGCAGAACTACTAAGGTTTGCATGGTCATAGGAACGGGATAAAAAGGAATTTTAATTTTTGATGAAATTGCTAATAGAATTGTTCCTATTAAAATTACAAATACACTTTTAATTATTTTTGATTGTTTAAATTCTTTTATTAATTCCATAATTCTAACTTTACTTTTTTTCTAACTAAAATCTAGTGATTTGTTAATTGCACAAATACATCTTCTAAATCACCGTCTTCAGTAGCTATATCTAGTATTTTTATGTTATTTTTTTTTAATATATTTGCTATATCATCAAATTGATAAGAACTTTTTTCATATATAGCTGTTATAGAGTTATTAGAGTCTGAATTAAATATTACCCCGGGTAAAGATAAATTTTTGCTATCAAATTGTTCTGAAACTTTAAAAGTAATTTTTTTGGTTTGAATTCTATCTAATAATTTTTGGGTAGTATCTAATGCAACTAAATTTCCCTTATCAATAATAGCTATCCTGTCACACATTTCTTGTGCTTCAAAAAGATAATGCGTTGTTAAAATAATTGTTACACCTTCTTTATTCAGAGCTTTAACATTTTCCCAAAGATTTTTTCTTAATTCTACGTCTACCCCAGCAGTAGGCTCATCTAAAACGAGGATAGGAGGTTGGTGGACCATAGCTTTTGCAATTAATAATCTTCTTTTCATTCCGCCGGATAAGCTTCTAGCATAAGAGTCAGCTTGATTTTCCAGCGAAACCATTTTTAAAATAATATCAGTAATTCTATCTTTTTGTGGCACACCATATAAACCTGCTTGTAATTCTAATAATTTTCTAGGACTGAAAAATGCGTCGAGGTTAACTTCTTGAGGAACAATTCCTATTGACGCTCTAACTTGTCTAGGGTTTAGATCTAAATCAAACCCCCAAACATTAATTTTTCCTTCGGTTTTAGTAACAGTTCCAGCTAGAATACTTAAAAAAGTAGTTTTTCCTGCTCCATTTGGACCCAGCAAACCAAACACCTCACCTTGTCGAACTTCAAAACTTATGTTGTTAAGAGCTTTGTTCGAATTACCCATTTTTTTATTTTTTGAATAAATTTTTGTTAAGTTTTCAACACTTAAAACAATTTTTTTCATAATTTATTTTAATATATCACGAAATAAATAAGGTATTATAAATATTGGATTTATGACTTCCTTAAAAAAAACAGATCATTTTTATTTGATTGATGGTTCTGGCTATATTTTTAGAGCTTATTATGCTTTACCACCACTTTCTAGAAAAAGTGATGGACTTCCCACAGGTGCTGTAAGCGGTTTTTGTTCAATGCTTTTTAAATTATTAGAAGACTCAAGATCTGATGATTCAATTCATAAACCAACTCATTTTGCAGTCATTTTTGATTCTGCTAAAAAAAATTTTCGAAATGAAATTTATAAAGACTATAAAGCAAACAGAACTGATGCTCCAGAAGATCTAATTCCACAATTTGAGTATATAAGAAAAGCTGTTAAAGCTTTTAATTTGCCATCCATTGAATTAATTAATTATGAAGCTGATGATCTTATAGCGACCTATGCAAAACTAATTATAAATGCTGGAGCCAAAGTAACTGTAATTTCTTCAGACAAAGACTTAATGCAATTGGTTTCAAATAAAATAAGACTTTATGATCCTATGAAAAATAAAGTTTTAGGAGAGAAAGAAGTATTTGAGAAATTTGGTGTAAAGCCTAATCAAGTCATTGATGTCCAATCCTTAGCAGGTGATTCTTCAGATAATATACCTGGTGTCCCTGGTATAGGGATAAAAACAGCAGCAGAACTTATTAATAAATATCAAACTCTTGATAATTTATTAAAAAATATTGAAAAAATTCCTCAAACAAAACGAAGAGAAACTCTTTTAGCAAATAAAGACAAAGCTCTGTTGAGCAGACAATTAGTTACTTTAAAAAACGATGTACCTGTAAAGGACATACCTGAAAGCTTTATCATGAAGGAAGTAGATAAAAATAGGCTTTTTGATTTTTTCCGAGAAATGGAATTTAATAGATTATTAAGCCAAGCTATTAATTTTTATGGTGAAAGCCTAATTTTAAGTTCGAGTCAATTTAACCAAGCTAAAAAAACAAATGTTAATACTGTTAATGTTAAAAACTATGACTGTATTTTAGATGAGAAGAGTTTAGATAAATGGATAAAAATTTTAGAAGAAAAGACAGTTATTTCTGTCGATACGGAAACATCATCTTTAAATCCTTTAGAAGCAGAACTAGTTGGTATTTCATTTAGTTATGAGCAAAATAAAGCATGTTATATACCACTGGCTCATAAAGAAAAAAGTTTGAAAAAGGATCTTGTTTTAAAAAAAATTAAGTCACTTCTAGAAGATCCGAGTATAAAAAAAGTTGGGCAGAATATTAAATTTGATTTTATTATTTTAAAACAGAATGGAATTGAAATTAATCCAATCGAAGACACGATGTTGATTTCCTATACCTTGGATGCAGGAAATAATCGACATAACATGGATCTCCTGTCTGAGATTCACTTAGGCCACAAGACAATAACATTCAAAGAACTTGTAGGAACTGGAAAAAATAAATTAAATTTTTCAGATATAGATATTGTAAAAGCAACAGAGTATGCAGCAGAAGATGCGGACATAACATTGAGACTATATGAAAATTTAAAAGAAAGGCTTGATAAAGAAAAATTAAATAAAATTTATGAATATTTCGAAAAACCTATGGTTAAATTATTAGCAAAACTAGAATTTAATGGAATTAAAGTAGACGCCAATCAACTTAAAAAATTATCAACAAAGTTTGAAAATAAATTAAAAAAAATAGAAAAAGATATATTTGCTTTAGCAGGCAAAGAATTTAATATTGGTTCTCCAAAACAGCTTGGAGAAATTATTTATAACGATCTTAAAATTGCAAAACTTAAAAAAACTAAAAAAGGAAGTTTAGCTACAAATGCAAAAATTTTAGAGGATCTTGCTTTTTCAGGACATAAATTTCCTAATTTAGTTTTGGAATGGAGGCAGATTTCTAAATTAAAAAATACTTATACGGATGCACTTCAAGATCATATAAGTCCAAAAACTAAAAGAGTACATACGTCTTTCTTATTAGCGGCCACAAATACAGGAAGATTGGCATCAAGTGATCCTAATTTACAAAATATTCCAATCAAATCTGAGGATGGAAAAGAAATTAGAAAGGCTTTTGTTGCAGAAAAAGGAAATGTTTTAATCTCTGCTGACTATGATCAAATTGAAATGAGAATACTTGCTGACATGGCTGATGTTAAAGAGTTGAAAAAAGCATTTAAAAATAATGAAGATATTCATAGTTTAACAGCCAGCCAAGTTTTTAATTTACCATCTAATAAAGTTAATGAAGATCTTAGAAGAAAAGCAAAAGCGATTAACTTTGGAATTATTTACGGAATAACCCAATATGGATTAGCAAAACAAATTTCAGTTTCAAATCAGGAAGCTTTAGATTTTATAAATGCATATTTTAAAAAATTTCCTGAAATCAAAGATTATATGAATTCAACAATCAAATCATGCAGAAAAAATGGTTATGTAAATAATATTTTTGGTAGGAGAATTCACCTTAGGGGTATTAATGATAAAAATTTTAGCGTAAGGAGCTTTCAAGAAAGAGCAGCCATCAATGCACCTATACAAGGGTCTGCAGCAGATATTATTAGGCTTGCAATGATAAAATTAGATCAATTAATTGAAACAGATAAGAAATTTAAAGCTAAAATGCTTTTACAAATTCATGATGAACTAATTTTTGAATGCTTGCAAAACGACAAAGAGTATGTGCAAAAAATAATTAAAGATGCCATGATATCTATTTCAAGTTCAGATTATCATATGTTCTCTATACCATTAAACGTAAGCATTAACTCAGGTCTTAATTGGGGAGAAGCTCATTAATTAAGTTGATAAACGCCTAAATTTTGACAATTTAATTATAAAAATTAAAATTATTATATGGCGCAAACAATAGCTTTAGTAGATGACGATCGAAATCTTTTAACTAGCATTAGCATTGCTTTAGAGAGGGAAGGATTTAAAGTTCAAACTTATATTGATGGCGAAACAGCACTCAACGGATTAACAAGAAATCCTCCTGATCTTGCTGTAATAGATATTAAAATGCCGAGAATGGACGGGGAAGAACTTTTAACTCGTTTGAGAAAAAAAATGTCAATTCCAATTATATTCCTTACCTCAAAAGACGATGAAGTAGACGAATTACTAGGACTAAAATTAGGCGCAGATGATTTTGTTAAAAAATCTGGTGGATTTTCTATGAAGATTTTAATTGAAAGAATCAGAGTTCAGCTTAGAAAAAAAACTGAAGTGATTGATGAATCTAAAAATCTTATTACTCATGGAAAATTAAAGTTGGACCCTGCTCAATTAGAATGTGAGTGGAATGGAAAATTTTTACCCGATAAATTAACCACTACAGAATTTTTAATTGTCAAAGAGCTTGCTAAAAGACCTGGTGTGATAAAAGAACGGGCTCATTTAATGGATATAGCCTACAAAGAGAATGCAGAAATTGAAGACAGAACGATTGATAGTCATATCAAGCGTATTAGAAAAAAATTTAAAAAAGTTGACGAAAAATTTTCAGCAATTGAAACAAGATATGGAAGCGGGTATAGATGGAATGTTAGTTAATGAACCAAAAAAAAACTGCATCTATATTAAAAAAGTTTCTTTTATTTAATTTATTAGTTTTCTCAGTATTAGGACTTTTTACTTTTATTTATCTTCAAGCTATTCAGCCTAATCTGGTAAAGAATAAATCAATAAATCATTTAGTTGTTATTCAAAATACCAATGATCATTTACAAAGACTAAGCATAGAATTTAACGAAAAAGGCATAAGTACTTTTCTATTATCAGCTAGGTTTTTATTTCAAAGCTTAGACAGAGTCCAATTTTTTAATTTAGATGGCAATATTATTGGAGACACTGATAGGCTAGATTTAGACCAGTCTGTTTTTTCTAGATCTGAATTTATTATTGCAGAAGATATAAATAATACAAATATTAATCAGATAGACAGTAATGTTAAAAGTAATTTTAACGATTCAAAAGAATATTATAAAGAAATTAAAAATATTATTTTGAATAAATTTAAAGACGAACCTTTAGTTATTGATAATAAAATAAAAAAAGATTTTTTTGTTCAAACCTTAAGTAAAGTTTTGATAAATGATGAAAAAGTTGGTTATATTTTAGTTGGCGAGCAATCTAATGAAATTTTAGTAGCTGTAGACGAAAGAAAAGATTTTATTATTCGTACAGTTTTAGTGCTTGCATTAGCTATTTTAATTTTTTCTGCTTTTTTAAATAAGTATATTTTAAAGCCTATAAGTTTTTTGGTTAAATACACAGAGTCAATCAAAGCTAAATCTGACCAACCTTTAAATATAGATGATTTTTTTATTAGAAAAGATGAAGTTGGAAAGCTAACCCAATCAATTCATGAGATGACTTTAGATTTACAAAAAAGAACAAATCGAGCAGAGACTTTTTCTACTGATTTAGCTCACGAGATTAGAAATCCACTAGCTTCATTAAAAGGAGCATCTGAACTGTTAGACAAAACTACAGAATTAAGAGATCGAGAAAAACTATTAAATATTATTAATAGCGATGTAGAAAGAATAGAGCGATTAATTACTGACTATACTCAAATGCTTAAAGATGAAGCGTCCTTATCAAGGGAAAAAATGGTTAAAGTAGATATAAATTTAAATATTAAAAATGTTGTCGAT
>CBDDXH010000004.1:0-36773 GCA_965235125.1 Pelagilacustribacter hypolimneticus (SeqCode)
GAAAGAGGTCAAGTTCTTTGTAAGGCTGGATCTGTAACTCCTCATACTGAATTTGAAGCTCAAGCTTATATTTTAAAAAAAGAAGAGGGCGGAAGACACACTCCTTTCTTTACTAATTATAGACCACAGTTTTATTTTAGAACAACAGATGTTACCGGTGAAGTGATATTACCACAAGGAGTTGAAATGGTTATGCCAGGTGATGACGGTAAATTTACTGTTAAATTAATTACTCCGATTGCGATGAGTGAAAAATTAAATTTTGCTATTCGTGAAGGTGGAAAAACTGTTGGAGCAGGAGTAGTAACTAAAATTTTAAAATAAACGTTTAGGAGCGTAGTTCAATTGGTAGAGCGCCGGTCTCCAAAACCGGAGGTTGTGGGTTCGAGTCCCTCCGCTCCTGCCAAAAACTATAAATAAAATATGAAAAATCCTTTAAAATTTGTTCAGGAGGTTAAGCAGGAAGCTTTTAGAATTTCTTGGCCAACAAAAAAAGATACTTTAACAGGCGGGCTAATGGTTTTTGGTCTAGCTGCTATTGCAGCAATTTTTTTTCTAATTTTAGATCAACTTTTAATAACATTGCTTAATTTAGTTATTACAATAAGTTTTTAAATATGAATTGGTATATTGTTCAAGCATATTCAGGGTTTGAAAAAAAAGTAGTAGAATCTATAAAAGATACTTTAACTAAAGCTAAACTAGAATTATATTTAGGTGAAATTCTTGTGCCTTCTCAAGAGGTAACTGAAGTAAAAAAGGGAAAAAGAACTAAGAAGCAAAAAAAATATTTTCCAGGGTACATTTTAGTACAACTTGATTTGAATAAAGAGGTTATTCATACAATTAAAAATATTCAAAAAGTTAGTGGTTTTTTAGGATCTGGAGATAAACCTACCCCTATTTCTGATCAAGAAATAAAAAGAATTTTAGGATCCGTTTCAGAAAGTGCAATTAATCAAAAAAGTGGTATAAGTTTTGAAATTGGTGAAAAAGTAAAAGTATGCGATGGTCCTTTTGCTTCTTTTAATGGTTTAGTTGAAGAAATAGATGAAGATAAGTCCAGACTTAAAGTTTCGGTTTCTATTTTTGGCAGGGCCACACCGGTTGATTTAGATTATAACCAAGTAGAAAAAAATTAATATGGCAAAAGAAATAGCAGGTTTAATAAAATTACAAATCAAGGGAGGGCAAGCTAATCCAGCTCCTCCTGTAGGACCTGCATTAGGTCAGCGAGGTGTAAATATTATGGAATTTTGTAAAGCTTTTAATGAAAAAACAAAATCAATGATGGGTCAACCAATCCCTGTTGTGATCACAGTATATAAAGATAAAAAATTTGATTTTATTATCAAAACACCACCTGCTTCTCATTTCATAAAAGAAGCGGCAAAATTAAAAAGCGGTTCCAAAGAACCAGGACGGGTTATAGTTGGCTCTATTACAATGAAACAAGTAGAAGAGATAGCAAAAGCAAAAATGAAAGATTTAAACGCATTCGATCTTAAAGAGGCAACAAAGATTATTTCTGGCTCGGCAAGATCAATGGGTATTGAGGTAAAAGGCTGATGAAAAAAAAGTCAAAAAGATTTAAAGAAATTTTAAAAAATTCTAAAGATTTTAAATCTAAAGATTTAAATGAAATTTTAGAATTTATTAAAAAAAATTCTACTGCAAAATTTGATGAGTCGATTGACGTTTCTTTGCGTATCGGACTTAAACAAACTAAAGGTGGAGATTTTAATTTAAGAACGGTTACTCAACTGCCGAATGGAATAGGTAAAAAAATTAAAGTTGCTGTTTTATGTGAGCCTGAAAAAAATGAAGAAGCAAAAAAAAGTGGGGCCGATATAGTTGGTTCAGATGATTTACTTGAAAAAATTGCAGCAGGAAAATTTGATTTTGATAAATTAATTTGTACTCCTGGTATGATGAGTAAAATCGGTAAACATGGTAAAGTTTTAGGTCCAAAGGGTTTAATGCCAAATCCTAAACTTGGAACCGTTTCAACAGATATAAAAAAATCAGTTAATGATATCAAAACCGGCTTAGTTGAAATTAAACATGATAAAGACGGAAATATCGGAGCTTCAATAGGAAGAAAAAGTTTTTCAACTGAAAATTTAATTAGTAATTTCAAACACTTTGTAGATTTTATTAAAAAAGAAAAAACCGATACAATAAAAGGTGATTTTATTAAAAATATATTTATTACATCTTCAATGGGAACTTCGATAAAAGTTAATAGTAAAGGTATTTAGTTATGATGAACAAAGAGACAAAGAAAAACTATATTGAAGAAATGAAGAAAGTATTTTCTTCTAACGAATCTGTAATGATAACTCATTACCAAGGTTTAAATGTAGTTGAATTAGATAAGTTAAGAAAAGAACTAAGAGAAAATGGAATTATTTTCAAGATTACAAAAAATAGAATTACAAAATTAGCAGTTAAAGAAACACAACTAAAAGAACTTGAAAAATTTTTCACTGGACCAACGGCAACTGCAATTTCCTCAGATCCATTCCTGTCAGCTCGAATCTTAACTAAATTTGCTAAAAGCAACGATAAATTGAAAATTATTGCCGGTTTTATGGATGGTAAAGTTATTGACCAGGCAGAAGTTGCAAAAATAGCTAGTTTGCCCACATTACAAGAAGCTAGAGCCAAAATAGTCTTTGTATTAAATGCCTCAGCTCAAAAATTAATAGCTATTTTACTTGCACAGAGTAAAAAAATAGCTAATTTAGCGCCCGCAGAAGAAATTAAAAAATAATTCATAGGATTTAAGCATGCCAGATTTAAATAAAATTATTGAAGATTTGTCAAAACTGACTGTTGTAGAAGCAGCAGAACTATCAAAACAACTTGAAGAAAAATGGGGTGTAACAGCAGCCGCTCCAGTCGCAACCGCAGCAGCAGGAGGCGCAACACCTGGAGAAGAAAAATCTGAATTTATAGTTTTCTTAGCTTCAGCTGGAGATAAAAAAATTAACGTTATAAAAGAAGTTAGAGCAATAACTGGTTTAGGATTAAAAGAAGCAAAAGATTTAGTAGAAGCTGCACCTAAAGAAGTTAAAGCTGGAGTTGCTAAAAAGGACGCAGAAGAAATGAAAGCGAAACTTGAAGCAGCTGGCGCAAAAGTAGAATTAAAGTAAATAAGAAATTAGTTACATTTTATTAAAGTTTTAAAACTTTAATAAAATTTTAGATTATTAATGGATTTATCTTTTACACAAAAAAAAAGTCTTAGAAAAAATTTTGGCAAGTTAATCGAAGGCTTAGCAATTCCAAATCTTATTGAAGTACAAAAAAATTCTTATAATGAATTTTTAAGTTCAAAATCTGATCATGAAAATAATGATGAACTTACCAAAGGAATTCAAAAAACTTTTCAAAGTATATTTCCAATTGAGGATGTTAGTGAAAAATCTACATTAGAATATATTTCTTATAAATTAGAAAAACCAAAATTTGATGTGTTGGAATGTAAACAAAGAAGCTTAACTTACTCAGCTTCTATTAAAGCAAATTTAAGACTAGTTGTTTACGATATTGATACGGAAGCTAATACAAAACAAATATTGTCCACAAAAGAACAGGAAGTATTTATTGGAGAACTTCCCTTGATGACTAAAACTGGTACATTTATTGTTAATGGCGTCGAGAGAGTTGTAGTCAATCAGATGCACAGAAGTCCAGGTGTTTTCTTCGATCATGATAAAGGAAAAACGCATAGTAGCGGAAAATTATTATTTAACTGTCGAATTATACCAGGAAGAGGTTCTTGGTTAGATTTTGAATTTGATCCAAAAGATATTTTATATTTTAGAATAGATAGAAAAAAGAAACTTCCTATTACTACTTTGCTTTATGCTCTAGGCATTAGCAGAGAACAAGTAATTGAAAATTATTACACACAAGATCAATTTACCTATAATAAAGAAACGAATAATTGGAGTACAAAATTTATTCCTGAAAACTACAAAAGACCAGTCAAATTACCTTATGATTTAATTGATGCTAAAACTAATAAGAAATTTTTAGACAAAAGTGAAAAACTTAATCTTGTTATAGCTAACAAACTAAAAGAAAAAGGACTTAACAGCATTATTGTTTCTAATAATGAGATTATCGGAAGATATATTGCCCATGATATTAAAGAAAAAAACGGTGAATATATAATTAGATCTGGTTTTGATATTACTGATGAGTTACTTCAAACAATTATATCTAATGAAATTTATGCTTTAAAATTAGTAAATATAGATCCAATTAATAAAGGCCCTTATTTATTAGAAACTTTAAAAGTTGAAAAAAATATCGATAAAACTTCAGCCTTAAACGATATTTATAGAATTTTAAGACCTGGTGAACCACCAACTATAGAAGTGGCTGAGCAAGTGTTTAAAAATTTATATTTTAATAATGAGCGTTATGATTTATCAGAAGTTGGGAGAGTCAAACTAAATGCTAAGTTAAACCTTACAAGAAGTGTTAAAGATACTATTCTTTATAAAGAAGATATTTTAGCCATTATTCAACTTATGCTCGATCTTAGAGACGGCAAAGGCGATGTCGACGATATTGATCATTTAGGAAATAGAAGAGTTAGATCAGTTGGAGAACTTGTTGAAAATCAATTTAGAATTGGTTTATTGAGAATGGAAAGAACAGTTAGAGAAAAGATGTCTACTTTTCTAGAAATTGAATCTGCAATGCCTCAAGATTTAGTAAACGCAAAGCCAATTACAACTTCATTAAAAGATTTTTTTGCAACTTCTGCTCTTTCGCAGTTTATGGATCAAACTAATCCATTATCTGAAATTACGCACAAACGAAGAGTCTCGGCTCTTGGACCTGGTGGACTTACGAGAGAAAGAGCCGGATTTGAAGTTCGGGATGTGCACCCAACTCATTATGGAAGAATTTGTCCTATCGAAACTCCAGAGGGACCAAATATTGGTTTGATAAATAGTTTAGCTACTTATTCTCGTGTAAATAAATATGGATATATAGATAGTCCTTATAAAAAAGTAGTTAATGGAAAAGTTACAAAAGAAATTTTTTATCTATCAGCAATTGAAGAAGAAAAATTTACTATTGCTCAGGCTAATTCTCCAATTAATAAAGATGGAACTTTTGAAGAAGAATTAGTTTCTTGTAGACGAAATTTAAATTTCCTTTTAGCTAACAGAGATAGCATAGACTATATCGACGTATCACCAAAACAATTAGTCTCAGTTGCAGCAGCTATCATTCCTTTTTTAGAAAATGATGACGCGAACAGAGCTTTAATGGGATCGAACATGATGAGACAAGCGGTACCACTTCTAAAGCCTGACTCCCCAATCGTTGGTACTGGAATGGAATCGGATGTAGCTTTAGATTCAGGTGTAGTTATTGTTTCAAGAAGAAATGGAATCGTTGATAAAATTGACGGTAAAAGAATTGTAGTTAAAGCAACAGACGATAAAGATTTATCTCAATCTGCTGTTGATATTTATAATTTATCAAAATTTAAAAGATCTAATCAAAACACATGTATTAATCAAAGACCTCTAGTCAAAGTTGGAGATGTTATTAAAACAGGGGACATTATTGCAGATGGTCCAGCTACAAAACTCGGAGAATTAGCTTTGGGCAAAAATGTAACCGTAGCATTTATGCCTTGGCAAGGTTACAATTTCGAAGACTCAATTTTAATTTCTGAAAGATGTGTCACTGAAGATGTTTTTACCTCTATACATATCGAAGAATATGAATGTATGGCTCGAGACACCAAATTAGGAGCTGAAGAAATAACAAGAGATATCCCAAATGTTAGCGAAGAAAGTTTACGAAATTTAGATGAGTCTGGAATAGTTTATGTTGGGGCAGAAGTAAAACCTGGAGATATTTTAGTTGGTAAAGTTACACCAAAAAGTGAAACCTCTTCTAGTCCAGAAGAAAAATTATTAAGATCAATATTTGGCGAAAAAGCTACCGACGTAAGAGACTCTTCTCTTAAACTTAAATCAGGTGGAGCGGGAGTTGTTATAGATGTTAAAGTATTTAATAGGCACGGTATAGAAAAAGATGAAAGATCTATAGCCATTGAGAGAGCTGAGATAGAATTAGTTCAAGAAGATAAATTAGTTGAAGAAGAAATTTTAAACAGAAATATTAAATCAAGAGCAATTGATCTGTTAAAAAATAAAAAATTAGACAAATCTTATAAATCAATCGACTCTAATACACCTTTACAGGTTGAACATTTAAATGATTTAAATTTAAAAGAAATTTGGAAACTTACTTTTTCAGAGGATCAAGTAAGTCAAAATCTTTTAAAACTTAAAAAACAATTTGATGAAGCCAATGAAGATATTAAATTAAGATTTGAAGACAAAGTAATTAAAATTAAACAAGGCGATGATCTTTTACCTACAGTAATGAAAGTAGTAAAAGTGTTTGTTGCAGTTAAAAGAAGATTGATGCCAGGAGATAAAATGGCAGGAAGACATGGCAATAAAGGCGTAGTTAGTAAAATAGTTGCTGCGGAAGATATGCCATATATGTCAAATGGAAAACCAGTTGATATCGTTTTAAACCCTTTAGGTGTTCCTAGCCGTATGAATGTTGGTCAAATTTTAGAAACTCATTTGGGTTGGGCATGTCACGAATTAGGTGATCAACTAAAAGAATATTTAATTAATTTTGATAAAACAATTGAAGAGCTTAAGAAAAAATTAACAAATATTTATGGAAAAGAATATTATGAAAAAGTTGTTAGCAAATTAAACAAAAAAGAACTATTTGAATTCCTTGAAAATATTTCAAATGGCGTTCCAATTGCAACTCCTGTTTTTGATGGCGCAAGTACCGATGACATTAAAGATATGTTAAATTTGGCTAAACTACCAACTTCGGGCCAAACTACATTGTGGGATGGTCTAACAGGAGAAAAGTTTGACAGACCAGTTACTGTTGGCATCATTTATATGATGAAATTAAATCACCTTGTGGAAGATAAAATTCATGCAAGATCAACAGGACCATATAGTCTAGTTACGCAACAACCACTTGGAGGCAAAGCTCAAATGGGAGGGCAAAGATTTGGCGAAATGGAAGTTTGGGCCTTAGAAGCATATGGCGCCGCTTATACTCTGCAAGAAATTTTAACTGTTAAATCAGATGATGTTGCTGGAAGAACTAAGGTTTACGAAACTATTGTTAAAGGAAATAATAATTTTGAGTCTGGTGTTCCAGAATCTTTTAACGTTTTAATTAAAGAGATTAGAGCCTTAGCACTAAATATAGAATTAAATTAATATGAAAAAGAATCTAACTAAACAAACCTATAATAATCAAACTAACAATTTAGCTGAAACTAACTTTAACAGCATAAAAATAACCTTAGCTAGTCCAGAAAAGATAAAATCCTGGTCTTTTGGAGAAATTAAAAAACCAGAAACAATTAATTATAGAACTTTTAGACCTGAAAAAGATGGTCTTTTCTGTGCAAGAATATTCGGTCCCGTTAAGGATTATGAATGTTTATGCGGTAAGTATAAAAGAATGAAATTTAGAGGTATTATTTGTGAAAAATGTGGAGTTGAGATTACAAAATCTAACGTAAGACGAGAAAGAATGGGACATATAGATTTAGCCTGTCCTGTTGCTCATATTTGGTTTTTAAAATCTTTACCAAGTCGAATAGCTCTTATAATGGATATGAAGCTAAAGGATGTTGAAAGAGTTTTATACTTTGAGAGTTTTATCGTTGTAGAACCTGGTTTAACAACATTAAAAAAAGGTGATTTAATTACAGAAGAGCGATTAATTAAAGCCCAAGAAGAATTTGGTGAAGATGCTTTTCAAGCAGGTATAGGCGCTGAAGCCGTTAAAGAAATTTTATTAGGTTTAGATTTAGAAAAAGAACAAAAAAAATTAAGAATTTCTCTTGATACAGTCAAATCAAAAGTTACTGAGGAAAGAACAATTAAAAGATTGAAACTTATAGAGTCATTTATTTCGTCTGGAAACAAACCAGAGTGGATGATTTTAACTACTGTTCCAGTTATTCCACCTGAGCTTAGACCATTGGTTCCACTAGACGGTGGTAGGTTTGCCACTTCAGATCTTAATGATTTGTATAGAAGGGTGATTAATCGAAATAATAGATTAAAAAGACTATTAGAGCTTAATGCGCCAGATATCATTTTAAGAAATGAAAAACGAATGCTCCAAGAGTCAGTCGATGCATTGTTTGATAATGGAAGACGAGGAAGAGTTATTACTGGAACTGGTAAACGTCCTTTAAAATCATTAGCTGAAATGCTGAAGGGAAAACAAGGAAGATTTAGGCAAAACTTGCTTGGTAAACGTGTTGATTACTCAGGACGATCAGTGATTGTTGTTGGGCCAGAATTAAAATTACACCAGTGTGGTCTACCAAAAAAAATGGCACTCGAATTATTTAAACCTTTCTTATACGCAAGATTAGATAAATTAGGTTTAGCAACTACTATTAAGCAAGCGAAGCGTTTAGTTGAAAAAGAAGTTCCCGAAGTATGGGATGCATTAGAGTATATTACTAGAGAGCATCCAGTTTTATTAAATAGAGCGCCAACACTGCATAGATTAGGTGTACAAGCCTTTGAAGTTAAATTAATCGAAGGATATGCTATTGAATTACATCCTTTAGTTTGCGCAGCTTTCAATGCTGACTTTGATGGCGACCAAATGGCAGTGCATATACCATTAAGTTTAGAAGCCCAACTTGAAGCAAGAGTTTTGATGATGTCGACTAATAATATTTTAAGCCCATCCAATGGAAAACCTATAATTGTTCCAAGCCAAGATATAGTCCTTGGAATTTATTATCTTTCTCAATCTGAAGACGCAAATGATGATAAGCCAAAAGGTATTTTTTCAAATATTCAAGAAATTGAGCAAGCTATAGAAAGTAAATTTATTAGCATACATTCTAAAATTGTTTCTGTTTTTGAAACAATTGATGAAAATGGAAAAAAATTAAATCAAAAATATACAAGTACCGCTGGACGATTTTTATTAGCTAGTGTTCTACCAAAAGATTTTAAAATCAAATTTACTTTAGTTGATAGACTTTTAACAAAGAAAAATGTTTCAGAAATTATTGATAAAATCTTTAGATTTTGTGGCCAAAAAGAAACTGTTATATTTTGCGATAAAATAAAATCATTAGGATTTAAACATGCATTTAAAGCTGGAATTTCTTTCGGTAAAGACGATTTAATTATACCAGAAACAAAAATAAATTTAATTAATCAAACAAAAAAACAAATTGAAGAGTATGAAAAGCAATACTCTGATGGTTTGATTACCAGAGGTGAAAAATATAACAAAGTTGTAGATGTATGGTCTAAATGTACAGATACAGTTGCTAACGAAATGATGAAGCAGATTTCATCAGCCCAAAAAGTATTTCCAGACGGAAGAATTGAAACAAATTCAGTTTACATGATGGCTGATTCTGGAGCTAGAGGTTCGCAGGCTCAAATGAAACAGCTAGCTGGGATGCGAGGATTGATTGCAAAACCATCTGGAGAAATTATTGAAACTCCAATTATTTCAAATTTTAAAGAAGGTTTATCGGTATTAGAATATTTTAATTCAACGCACGGTGCTCGAAAAGGTCTTGCAGACACCGCGCTAAAAACTGCAAATTCTGGTTATTTAACGAGACGACTTTGCGATGTAGCTCAAGATGTACAAATTACAAAAAAGGAATGTGATTGTAAAAATCGTTCGTCAATTAATCTTTCAGAGATTATCGAAGGCGGCAATATATTAGTCAGTTTATCTGAAAGGGTCCTTGGCAGAGTAATTTCTGAAGATATTAAGAATCCTATTAATGGTGAGATTGTAATTAAAAAAAATAAACTTATTGATGAATCTGATTGCGAAAAAATAGATGCAGCTGGTGTTAAATCAGTTAAAGTTTTTTCCGTTATAACATGCGGATCTAAAAAAGGTGTGTGTGCAATTTCATACGGTAGAGATCTTGCTCGTGGTAAATTAGTTAGTGTTGGTGAAGCGGTTGGAATGATCGCAGCTCAGTCGATTGGTGAACCTGGAACTCAATTAACCATGAGGACTTTTCACGTTGGCGGAACAGCACAAATTAAAGAAGAGTCCCAAATTGTTTCTCAGAATAGAGGAAAACTTAGAATTATAAATAAAAACCTTATTGAAGATTCAAAGAAAAATATAATTGTTATGGGTAGAAATACTGAACTTTCAATTGAAGATGACAATGGAGTTCAATTAGCAATTTATAAAGTTCTATATGGATCAAAACTTTTCTTTAAAGATAGCGATATAATTGAAAAAGGAAAAAAAATTGCAGAATGGGACCCTTATACTCTTCCGGTAATTGCAGAAACTAGCGGTATAGTAAACTATATGGATTTAGTCGAAGGTACTTCTCTAACTGAAACCATGGATGACTCTACTGGAATTTCTTCTAAATCAGTTACTGATTGGAAATCGCTTTCAAAAAACACTGAACTTAAACCAAGATTAACTCTTAGAAATAATGAAGGTGAAGTTATTAAAAAAGCTGATGGTAATGTTGCAAGGTATTTCTTAGTACCAGACTCAATCCTTTCAGTAAAAGATGGTCAAAAAGTTTCAGCTGGAGATGTTTTAGCGCGTTTACCAAAAGAAACTTCAAAAACAAAAGATATTACCGGTGGTCTACCTAGAGTTGCTGAATTATTTGAAGCTAGAAAACCTAAAGATAGTGCAATTATAGCAGAAAATGATGGTGTAATAGAATTTGGTAAAGAAATAAGAGGAAAACAAAAAATTTCTATTGTTTCTTCTAAAGGTGAAACTTCAACATATTTAATTCCTAAAGGTAAACACGTTAATTTTAATCAAGGAGAAAAAATAAAAAAAGGAGAGTACTTACTTGATGGCAGTCCATTACCACATGATATTTTAAGAATCTTAGGTGTTGAGAAGCTTACAGAGTATTTTGTAAGTGAAGTTCAAGAAGTTTATAGACTTCAAGGTGTAGTAATTAATGATAAACATATTGAAGTTATAGTAAGACAAATGTTAAGAAAAGTTGAAATTAAATTTCCTGGGGACACAAATTTCCTATTACATGAAACTGTCGACCTAAATGACATGATTGAAATTAACGAGGATTTAATAAAAAAAGGAAAAAAACCTGCTCTTTATGAGAGGGTTCTACTTGGTATTACTAAAGCTTCTTTACAAACTAAATCATTTATTTCAGCAGCATCATTTCAAGAAACAACTAGAGTATTAACTGATGCCGCTATAAGAGGTAAAGTAGATACTTTAGAAGGCCTAAAAGAGAACGTAATAGTTGGTAGATTAGTTCCTGCTGGTACAGGCCTTACAAAAATTGGTTGGGACAAACAAGCAAAAAATCAAGACGATTTAAGATTAGCTGAAATTAAAAAACAACAGCTTGAAAATACTCCTATAGCTAAATAATTCTTTAAAAATAAAGTTAATTTTGCCTATTAAATATTGACTTTTGACTTTTCAATGCTAGTTTAGCGCAATTTTGATAGTTAGAAGTAAGGTAGTATTTAACCTTAAACACTGACTTAAACGTACCTTGTTAATCAAGGCCTGCCTTAACTTTTTTATCAAAATTTTATTATGCCAACAATTAGTCAATTGATAAGAAAACCCAGAATAAAAGCGATTGCAAGGGATAAAGTTCCTGCATTAGAAGGGCAACCTTTGAAGCGTGGAGTTTGTTTAAAAGTTTATACAACGACTCCAAAAAAACCAAATTCAGCATTAAGAAAAGTTGCACGTGTAAGATTATCAAACGGATTCGAAGTTACTGCGTATATTCCAGGAGAAGGTCATAACTTACAAGAACACTCAGTAGTTTTAATTCGCGGTGGTCGTGTAAAAGATTTACCAGGTGTTCGTTATCATATTTTAAGAGGGAATTTAGACACACAAGGAATAGCAGCGAGAAAAAAAAGACGATCTTTATACGGAACCAAAAAACCTAAATAATTTTAATCATGTCCAGAAAAAGAAAAGCACCTGTAAGAAAAGTTTATCCAGATCCAAAATTTCGATCAGAATTAGTTTCTAAATTTATAAATTGTATTATGTACGATGGAAAAAGATCTACTGCAGAAAAAATTTTATATGATGCTTTAAAAAAAATTGAGGAAACTAACAAACAAGATCCAATAAAAATTTTTAATGATGCTATCAATAACGTTAAACCAAACGTAGAATGCAGATCCCGAAGAGTAGGTGGAGCCACATATCAAGTTCCAGTAGAAGTTAAATCTAAAAGATCTCAAGCATTAGCATTAAGATGGATTAAAGATGCCACAAGAAATAGAAAAAATAAGACAATGTCAGAAAAATTATACGCAGAATTATTAGATGCTTCCCAAAACAAAGGAGCTGCAATTAAAAAAAGAGAAGACACTCATAAAATGGCAGAGTCGAATAAGGCTTTTGCACATTTTAGATGGTAAAATTTTATGACAGAAAAAAAATATTCTTTAGATAAATATAGAAATATTGGTATCATGGCTCACATAGATGCTGGCAAAACGACTACGACAGAGAGAATTTTATTTTACACAGGAAAAAATCATAAAATAGGTGAGGTTCATGATGGCGCAGCCACAATGGACTGGATGGAACAAGAACAAGAACGAGGTATAACTATTACTTCTGCTGCCACTACTTGTTTTTGGAACGATCATAGAATTAATATTATTGATACCCCTGGACATGTTGATTTTACAATTGAAGTTGAAAGATCTTTAAAAGTTTTAGATGGTGCAGTTTGCTTATTTGACGGCGTTGCAGGTGTGGAGCCACAATCTGAAACAGTATGGAGACAAGCTGACAAGTATAAAGTTCCAAGAATTTGTTTTGTTAACAAATTAGATAGAACTGGAGCTGATTTTTTTAGATGCGTGTTAATGATTAAAAACAGATTAGGTTGCGTTCCTATTGTTTTACAACTTCCTATTGGGATGGAATCAGAATTAAAAGGAGTTGTCGATCTTGTGAAAATGAAAGCGATTACTTGGAAAAATGATGATTTAGGTGCAAAATTCGAAATAACAGAAATCCCTGCCGAACTTAAAGAACAATCTAGCAAATATAGAAAAGAATTAGTGGAATTAGCAGTTGAGCAAGATGAAAAATTAATGGAAGCCTATTTAGAAGGTAAAGAACCCTCGGAAATCGATCTTAAAAAATGCATAAGAAAAGGTACTATAGGTTTTGATTTTGTACCTATTGTTACGGGTTCTGCATTTAAAAATAAAGGGGTGCAAACTTTATTGGATTCTGTTGTAGATTATTTACCTAGCCCAATGGATATTGGGTCAATTGAAGCTACTAAACTTGGTTCAGAAGAAAAACTTAATATGAAATTTGGAGATAGTGAACCTTTTAGCGCTTTAGCATTTAAGGTAGCTAATGACCCTTTTGTTGGATCTCTAACTTTTATAAGGATTTATTCAGGCACACTTAAAACCGGCACTGCGATTTATAATTCATCAAAAGAAAAAGTAGAACGTGTTGGTCGAATGATGTTGATGCACGCTAATAGCAGAGAAGATATTAAAGAAGCTACAACAGGAGATATCGTTGCTTTGGCAGGATTAAAATATACAGTAACAGGTCATACGCTTTGTGAAGAAGATAAACCTATCCTGTTAGAACCTATGGACTTTCCTGATCCAGTAATCGAAATTGCAGTAGAGCCAAAAACAAAAGCAGACCAAGAAAAAATGGGCGAAGCATTAAGCAGATTAGCAAAAGAAGATCCTTCATTTAGAGTTTCTTCAGATGAAGAGTCGGGTCAAACTATTATTAAAGGCATGGGTGAATTACATTTAGATATCATTGTTGATAGAATGAAAAGAGAATTCAAAGTTGAAGCAAATATCGGCGCGCCACAGGTTGCTTACAGAGAAACAATATTAAACTCAACAGAAGTTACATACACACACAAAAAGCAAAGTGGTGGAGCTGGCCAATTTGCTAAAGTTACTTTAAGTGTTGAGCCCTTAGCACCAGGCAAAGGCAGAGAAATAGAAAATTTAGTAAAAGGCGGAGCTATACCAAAAGAATTTATTCCTGGCGTAGAAAAAGGTGTAGAAGGTGTAGCTGAGAGTGGAATATTAGCTGGTTTTCCAATCATTGACTATAAAGTTAAAATTTTGGATGGTTTACATCATGATGTGGACTCAAGTGTTTTAGCTTTCGAACTGGCAGCTCGTATGTGCTTTAAAGAAGCCTGTCAAAAAGCAACCCTAAAACTACTCGAGCCAATAATGAAAGTTGAAGTTGTGACCCCAGAAGACTTTATGGGAGACGTGATTGGTGATTTAAACAGCCGAAGAGGTCAAATAGGATCTACAGAACCAAGAGGAAATGCGACTGCAATAACCGCAACAGTTCCACTTGCTAATATGTTTGGATATATCAATAATTTAAGATCTGCCACACAAGGAAGAGCTCAATACACTATGGAATTTAGTCATTATGACAAAGTTCCTCAAAATGTACAAGATGAGGTAACAAAAAAGCTAGCTTAATAATTAAAAATATGGACAAACAAAATATTCGAATACATTTAAGAGCTTATGACAATAAAATCCTCGATCTTTCAACTGAGGAAATTGTGAATACTGCTAAAAGGACAGGTGCTCAAGTAAAAGGTCCAATACCGTTACCTACAAGAATTGAAAGATACACAGTCCTAAGATCTCCACATATTGATAAAAAAAGTAGAGATCAGTTTGAGACTAGAACCCACAAAAGATTAATAGATATTATTGAACCAACGCCCCAAACAGTCGAGGCTTTAATGAAATTAGACTTAGCTGCAGGGGTCGATATAGAAATTAAAATATAAATTATGACTATGGGATTATTAGGAACAAAAATAGGGATGACAAGAGAGTTTTTGACAAACGGTCAATCTGTGCCTGTAACTGTAATTAAAATTGAAAAAGGAAGAGTGCTGGACGTTATCACTACAGAAACAAGAGGATATTCAGCTGCTAAAGTTGGATTTTTCCCAATTAAAAATTCAAAATTAACCAATCAAATGAAAGGTTATTTTGCAAAGAAAAATACAGAGCCTAAAAAAGTTTTAAAAGAATTTCGTTTAGACGATGTTAGTCAAGTTAAAGAAGGAAATGAAATTGGTTTAGAAATACTAAAAGATATAAAATTTGTCGATGTTAGATCAAAAACCATAGGTAAAGGCTTTGCTGGAGTAATGAAAAGGTGGAATTTTAGTGGTTTAAGAGCTTCACATGGAGTTTCAGTTTCTCATAGATCGCATGGATCTACTGGCCAAAGACAAGACCCAGGTAGAGTTTTTAAAGGAAAAAAAATGGCAGGACATATGGGAGATAAATTTAGGACAATGTTGAATTTAGAAATCGTAAAATCAGATTTAGAGAACAGTCTTCTTTATTTAAAAGGTTCGATCCCAGGATCAAAAAATTCTATAGTTTTATTAAGGCAATCTATCAAAGAAATTAGAAAAAAAACTTTACATGAAAAAATTGAAGCAAAAAATAAAATAGCAGAAACACAAAAAAGTAAAAAGAAATAAAATGAAATTTAATTTATTGAATATTGATGGTAATAAAAATGAAACAATTGATGTTTCAGATAAAATCATGAAATTAAGATTTAACCATAAACTAGTTAAATATGTAATCGATTGGCAGTTAAATCATCAAAAACCTCGTACAGCTAAAACAAAACAAAGAAATGAAGTTAGAGGCTCTACTAGAAAGATTTATGCTCAAAAAGGAACTGGTCAAGCAAGACACGCAAGTATAACAGCACCCTTGTTTGTTGGCGGAGGACAAGCGCACGGACCTAAAGGGGCGGTATACAAAATTAAAAAAATTAATAAAAAAGTAAGAAAATTAGCATTAGCTCAAACTTTAGCAAAAAAAAATACAGATAAACAATTGCATATTTTGTCAGATGTAAAAAAAGAAGTTAAAAAAACTAAAGAATTTAATAAGTTTTTAATTAATAACAAAATATCAAATGCACTAATTGTTTCTGATAAAGACTCAGAAAAAAACTTTTTAAGATCAGCAAGAAATATAAAAAATATCAAAGTTATAAGTGATGAAGGAGCAAATATTTACGATATGTTAAAATTTACCAATGTAATTATTACCTCTTCTTCGATGAAAAAAATTGAAACAAGGTTATTAGATGAAAAAAATTAATCCAATAGATTCTATCAGACAACCGATTATTACTGAAAAAGCTACTATTTTGTCTGAACAAAATAAAACTGTTTTTAAAGTTCATGCTGGAGCTAATAAGAAGTCTATTAAAAAAAATATTGAGAAATTATTTAAAGTAAATGTAATTAAAGTTAATATTATTAATACAAAAACTAAAAAGAAAATTAAACAGGGTAAATTATCAAAGAAACCTGGATATAAAAAAGCAATTATAACTCTTAAAAAAGGTCAAAGTATAGATCTGACAACAGGGATTTAACTATGGCATTAAAAACATTTAGACCTTATACAAAATCTGTTCGTAACACCGTTCTTATCGATAAAAGCCAGCTGTGGAAAGGTGAGTCTTATAAACCACTAACACTTGGTCAAAATTCTACGGGTGCAAGAAATAATTTAGGGAGAATAACATCACGACACAGAGGTGGTGGTCACAAACATAAATATAGAATAATTGATTTTTTAAGATCTAAACGCAATATCAAAGCCGTTGTGGAAAGAATAGAATATGATCCAAATAGAACAGGATATATTGCTTTAATTAAATATGAAGATAATGATATGAAATACATTATCTGCCCACAAAAATTAAAAGTTGGAGACACTGTTGAAGCTGGAAAAAGTGTTGAAATTAAAATTGGAAACTGTTTAGAATTAAAAGACATTCCTCAAGGTACAGAAATTCATAATATTGAATTAGTACCAGGTACAGGTGGAAAATTAGCTAGATCAGCTGGATCCTCAGCTACTTTATCAGGTTTAGATGCTGAACATGCGATTATCCGATTGGGTTCAGGTGAAACAAGAAAAGTTTCTTTTAATTGTATGGCTACAATTGGTGCTGTATCAAACCCAGATCAAAAAAATATTAAATATGGAAAAGCTGGAAGATGGAGATGGAAAGGGCAAAGACCTCAGTCACGAGGGGTTGCTATGAACCCAGTAGACCATCCTCTTGGTGGCGGAGAAGGTAAAACGTCTGGAGGTAGACACCCAGTATCTCCTTGGGGTCAATCAGCAAAAGGATTAAAAACTAGAAAGCCTCAGCGAAGTGATAAATTAATAGTTTCAAGAAGAAAGAAAAGAAAATAACTATGGCTAGATCTGTTTGGAAAGGACCCTTTGTGCACCCAAGTCTTTTAAAAAAAATTGATAAAATCAAATCAGGTGAACCAAAAAAACCAATTAAAACTTGGTCTAGAAATTCAACAATAATTCCCGATTTCGTTGGTCATAGTTTTTTAATCCACAATGGAAAATCATTTATAAACATAACCATCTCAGAAGAAATGGTTGGACATAAGCTTGGTGAATTTGCAGCAACAAGAACTTTCAGAGGGCATACACCAGCTGATAAGAAAGTTGCAGCAACAGTTACTAATGACAGTGATAAGAAGGTAGGTGCAAGTGGAAAAAAATAATTTAACAGTAACAGCTGTAAATAAAAATGTAAGATCTAGTACACGTAAAATTGCTTTAATTTTAGACTTTATAAGAGGTAAAAAAGCTGACGTAGCTATCAGAGATTTAGAATTTACAAGAAAAAGAATAGCACACGATGTTAAAAAAACAGTTCAATCCGCTGTCGCTAATGCTGAAAACAATTATCAATATGACATTGACAATCTTTATATTAAAGAAGCATATGTTGGAAAATCAATTGTAATGAAAAGATTTATGGCAAGAGCTAAAGGAAGAGCAAGTCCAATCAAAAAACCATTTAGTAGAATTACAATTATATTAGGTGAAAAAAAAGAGGTTAAAAAATAAATATGGGACAAAAAATTAATCCAATCGCTTTTAGACTTGGAGTTAACCGTGGTTGGGATTCTATTTGGTTTGCAAAAAAAAAAGAATTTGGCAAATATTTAATTGAAGATTTTAAAATTAGAAAGTATATCCAAAAAAACATTTTAAATTCCGGAGTGTCAGATATTATTATAGAAAGATCTGGAAAAAAATTAATTGTTTCAATCCACACCTCAAGACCTGGTTTTGTAATTGGTAAAAAAGGAGCTGATATTGAAAAGATTAAATTAAACGTTCTTAAAATTTCAAAAGATTCTGAAATTACGATCAATATTAAGGAAATAAAAAAACCTGAGCTTGATGCGTACTTAGTTGCAGAAAATATAGCAGCCCAATTAGTAAAAAGAATTGCCTACAGACGAGCAATGAAAAGAGCAATGCAATCGGCTATTAGATTAGGTGCTCTGGGAATAAAAGTTATGGTTAGTGGAAGATTAGCTGGAAATGAAATAGCCAGAACAGAATGGGAAAGAGATGGAAGTATACCTTCGCATACTTTACGAGCTAATATTAACTACGGTACCGCAGAAGCCTTAACTACATATGGAATTATCGGAATTAAGGTTTGGATTTATAAAGGTCAATTATTTGAAAAAGATGTTGATCAGGAAAAAAAAGAAAGAGTAAAAAATAGAAATGCTACAGCCAGTCAGAACTAAATATAGAAAAGCCTTTAAAGGCAGAATACACGGAAATTCATCAAGAGCGATAGTACTAAACTACGGTTCTTATGGACTTAAAGCTCTTGAGCCAAATAGAGTTATTGGTAAACAAATAGAGGCAGCAAGAGTTGCTTTAACAAGATATATGAAAAGAACAGGAAGAGTTTGGACAAGAATATTTCCAAACATCCCGGTGTCCAAGAAACCAACCGAAGTTCGAATGGGTAAAGGCAAAGGAAACCCAGAATATTATGCATGTAGAGTAAAACCAGGAAGAATTTTATTTGAAGTCGATGGAGTAACAGAAGAAGTTGCTAGAGTTGCTCTTTATAAAGCATCTGCAAAACTTCCAATTAAAACTAAATTTATTAAGAGATAAAATGGCAAAAAATAAAAAAGAAAATAAAAAATTAACAGAGGATCAAGCTATTAAACAAATTCAAACTTTTAAAAAAGATTTATTTAATATCAGATTTAAGAAAATTAATGGTCAGACTGAAAATCCAGCTCAATATAATGAAATTAAAAAAAGTATTGCAAGATTATATACAACAATTAATAACAAGGTTTCTAAATGACTAAAAGAGTCTTAAAAGGTAAAGTTGTAAGTTCAAAAAGCAACAAAACAGTAGTTGTAGAAGTTATTAGAAAATTTCAACATCCTTTTTATGGAAAAGTTATATCTAAAACAAAAAAATATCATGCTCACGATGAAAATAATAAATTTAAAGAGGGAGATGTTGTTGAAATTATCGAATGCGCTCCTATTTCAAAAAAGAAAACCTGGGAGGTTATAATATAATGATAATGGTTCAAACGGAATTACAAGTAGCTGATAATACAGGCGCAAAAAGAGTTGAATGCATTAAAGTTCTTGGCGGATCCAAAAGAAGATATGCTGGTGTTGGAGATGTAATAGTAATTAGCGTTAAAGATGCTATTCCAAAAGGTAAAGTTAAAAAAGGCTCAGTGCACAGAGCTGTAGTTGTTAGAACTAAAAAAGAAATTTTTAGAGATGACGGATCAAAAATTCAATTTGATAGCAATGCTGTTGTTTTAACCGATGAAAAAGGTGAACCCATTGGAACTAGAATATTTGGGCCTGTTACAAGAGAATTGAGAGCTGCAGGACATACAAAAATTATTTCATTAGCTCCAGAGGTTTTATAATCATGATAATTAAAAAAGGAAATCAAGTTAAGATTATTACCGGTCAAGATAAGGGAAAAACTGGTGAAGTAATTGAAATTAATAGAAAATTAAATAAGATAAAAGTTAAAGGTATTAATTTAGTAAAAAAACATCAGAAACCAACAAAAGAAAATAAAGGTGGAATAATTTCAAAAGAGAGTTTCATTCATTATTCGAATGTAAAAAATTTAGAAGCTAAAAAAAAAAGTGAAAAAACGGTCAAATGATACCAAGATTAAAAAACATATATGAAAAAGAGATTTTACCAAAGTTAATGATAAAATTGAATTATAAGAATAAACATCAAGCCCCAAGATTTACCAAAATTGTTCTTAATATGGGTTTAGGCGAAGATGCCTCAGATGCAAAAAAAGTTAAAGCTTTTCAAGATGATGTAACATTGTTAGCTGGTCAAAAAGCAGTTGTGACAAAATATAAAAAATCTATATCAAATTTCAAAACTAGAAAAGGTTTTGCAGCTGGTATAAAAGTTAATTTAAGATCAACAAGAATGTATGAATTTATTGATAGATTAGTTAATATTGCCTTACCAAGAATTAAAGATTTTAGAGGACTAAGCGTAAATGGAGTAGATAAGTTTGGAAATTATAGCTTTGGAATTAAAGAACATATAATTTTTCCAGAAGTTAATTTTGATAAAGTAGATAAAATAAGAGGTATGGATATTACACTGGTTACTACAAGTAAATCTAAAGAAGCAACAATTGCACTTTTAAAAGAATTTAATTTTCCGTTAACTCAATCAACTAAAAACTAATATATGGCAAAAACAAGCTCAATACAAAGGAACCTAAAAAGAATAAAACTAGTGCAAAAGTTTTCAAAAAAAAGAATGGCTTTAAAAAAAATAATCAAAAATAAAACTTTACCTTTGTCCGAAAGATTTACAGCCCAGCTTAAATTAAATAAGTTGCCAAAAAATTCAGCAAAAATAAGAGTAGTAAATAGATGTGAGATAACAGGTAGATCACATGGTGTTTATAGAAAATTAAAAATATCGAGGATAGCACTTAGAGAGATGGCGTCATCTGGCAAGATTCCAGGTATGACAAAATCTAGCTGGTAAGGAGAAAATATGACTTTTATGGATCCAATAGGAGATATGTTAACAAGAATTAGAAATGGTCAACAAAGATTACTCGCAAAAGTTGAAATGCCATCATCTACTTTGCGGCTTAAAATTTTGGAAGTTTTAAAAACCGAAGGTTTTATAACTAGCTATTATATCGAAAAAAAAGAAAATAATAAAATTTCATTAATTGTTGATCTAAAATACTACGAAGGCAATCCAGTAATAAAAGATATAAAAAGAATTTCAAAACCAGGCAGAAGAGTTTATTCAAGAGCAGCAAGCATACCTAGAATTCAAAATGGCTTAGGTTTGGCCATTATATCAACTACCAAAGGAGTTATGTCTGATATTGAAGCTAGAAAAAACAATATTGGTGGCGAAGTAATTTGCAAAGTATTTTAATGTCTAAAATTGGAAAAAAAAAAATTATAATACCTAAAGATTCTTCAGTGAATTCTACAAATGGTAATATTACCATTGTAGGACCTAAAGGCTCTAAAACGTTATCTATAAACGATAAGATATTTTCAACTTCAATGAACGAAAAAAATGAATTTAATATTAAACCATTAACTAAAGATATAGATAAAAAAACTTCAGTAATGTGGGGGACATATAGAAGTTTAATTAACAATGCAATTCTTGGAGTTTCAAAAGGCCACCAAAAGATTCTAGATATAACTGGCGTAGGCTTTAAAGCAAATCTAAAAGGTGACGTGCTAAATCTTCAACTTGGTTTTAGCCATGATATAAATTTTAATATTCCAAAAGAAGTTAAAATCACTGTAGAAAAGATGACCACCATTACTATTACAGGAGTAGATAAAGCATTAGTTTCTAAAGTTGCTTCGGATATTAAAGCTCTTAAACCAGTTGAGCCTTATAAAGGTAAAGGTATTAGAGAAAGAGGTCAATTCGTTTTTAGAAAAGAGGGCAAAAAGAAATAGTATGAAAAAATTGAATAATATTAAAAAAAGAGAACTTAGAAATAGAAAAAAATTAAAATCTGTATCTAACAGATACCGTGTTTCAATTTTTAGATCTTTGAAAAATCTTTCAGCACAAATTATTGATGATAAAGCAAAAAAAACGCTAGTTTCAGCCTCATCAATAGAAAAAGAAATTAAATCTCAAAAAAAAAAGAAAAGCGAAATTTCAACATTATTGGGAGAAATTTTAGCAAAAAGAGCTGTAGAAAAAAAAATTACAAAAGTTTGTTTTGATAGAGGAGCTTATAAATATCACGGTCGTATAAAATTGTTTGCTGACTCACTAAGAAAGAACGGATTAGAGTTTTAAATGGCTGAATGGCAAAAAAAAGAGAGCGAATTTAAAGAAAGACTTGTAGCCATAAACAGAATTACCAAAGTTGTTAAAGGCGGAAGAAGATTTGGTTTTGCAGCTTTAGTGGTTATAGGCAATAGGAAAGGAACTATCGGAATTGGATCTGGTAAATCGAAACAAGTTCCGGACGCAATTAAAAAAGCAACTGATGATGCTTCTAAAAATTTAATAAAAATTTCTCTTAAAGACGGAAGGACCTTACATCATGATGTTAAAGGTAGAAACGGATCTGGAAAAGTTATTTTAAGATCTGCGCCAGAAGGAACCGGTATTATTGCAGGGGGGCCTATCAGAGCCGTTTGTGACGTACTTGGTATACAAGATATTGTTGCTAAATCAGTTGGTTCGGCAAATCCACATAACGTAGTAAAAGCTTCTATGGACGCTTTATTATCTCAGTCTTCACCAAAGCTTTTATCGGCAATGAGAGGAAAAAAAATATCTGAAATAGTTTCTAAGAGAGAAAATTCAAAATGAAATTAAATAATTTAGTAAAAACAAATACTAAAAAAATCAGAAGAGGTCGAGGTATTGGTTCGGGCAAAGGTAAAACCGGTGGTAGAGGTATAAAAGGGCAAAAAGCAAGACGTGGTGTTGCCATTAATGCTTTTGAAGGCGGCCAAACGCCTCTATACAGAAGATTACCAAAGAGAGGCTTTAAATCTTTTGCTCCCGATGTCACTGCAATAATTAATTTGTCACAATTGCAAGAATTTCACGACAAAAAAAGAATTGACCTTAATACTCCAATCAATTTAAAATTTTTACAAGATAAAAAAATATTAAATAGGAGTTATATTAAATTAAAGATATTAGGTGATGGTGATTTAAAAAATAAAGTTAATATAACTACAAATTATGTCTCTAAACAAGCTCAAGCTAAAATTGAAAAAGCTGGAGGCACATTAAATATCCTTAAAAGTTTTGTTCCTAAACAAAATATTAAAAGTATAGCAAAAAAACTTACTGAATCCCCTAATACTCCTAAAAAATAGAAATCATAATGTCGAACGAAAATTTTAGTCAAGGTGCTTTTACTAAAGCTAACGATCTAAAAAGTAGAATTTTTTTTACTATAGGAATTTTAATTGTTTATAGAATTGGAACTTTTGTTCCTTTAGCTGGTATAGATCCCCAAGCCTTAACTCAAGTAATGAGCGAGGTTCAAAAAGGTTTACTTGGAATGTTTAACGTTTTTTCTGGTGGAGCTGTTACTCGTATGGCAATTTTTGCTCTTGGGATTATGCCTTACATATCCTCTTCTATTATTATTCAACTTTTAACAGGTGTTTCTGATTACTTTAAAAATTTAAAACAACAAGGTGAAATAGGAAGAAAAAAAATTACTCAATTAACAAGATATGGAACTGTGCTTATTGCCTGTTTACAAGGTTACGGAATAGCCGTGGGTTTAGAAAATTCTGGTTCTCTAGTTTTAGATCCAGGCATGTCTTTTAGAATAACAACAACTATATCTTTAGTTGCTGGAACAACTTTTTTAATGTGGCTAGGTGAACAAATTACACTAAGAGGTGTTGGTAACGGAATTTCATTAATTATTTTCTCTGGTATTGTTGCTGAAATTCCTCGAGCTTTAGCTTCTACGTTTGAACTAGGTAGGACAGGCGCACTATCAGCTACATTAATTGTGCTAATTTTTATTTTAGTAATATTTACTATTCTTTTTATAGTTTTCTTTGAAAGAGCTATGCGTAAAATTTTAATTAACTATCCAAAAAGACAAATGGGAAATAAAGTTTATGGCGGAGAGTCTTCTCACTTGCCACTGAAAATAAATACTGCAGGAGTAATACCTGCAATATTTGCTTCGGCATTATTGCTTTTACCAGTAACATTAACTAATTTTGGGTTTTCTAATTCAGATACTTTTTTAAATATTTCGTCTATGTTTACACAAGGACAACCGCTCTACATGTTATTATATGCTTCAGGAATTATTTTTTTTGCTTTTTTTTATACTTCAATTGTTTTTAATCCAAAAGAGACTGCTGAAAATTTAAGAAAATATGGTGGATACATTCCTGGCATTAGACCAGGTGAAAGATCTGCGGAATATATTGAGTTTATTTTAAATAGATTAACAACAATTGGTGCATTGTATTTAACATTTGTATGTTTACTTCCCGAATTTTTAATTTCAAAATATCCAATACCATTTTATCTTGGCGGCACATCAATCTTAATAGTTGTCGTGGTGGCCATGGATACTGTAACTCAAGTTCAAACTAGATTAATGAGTTCTCAATACGAATCATTAATAAAAAAAACAAAGTTTGGTAAATAAAAAAATATTCGATGAATATTATTATTTTTGGACCTCCAGGAGCAGGTAAGGGTACTCAATCTGATTTTATTGTAAAAAATTTCAATCTTTATAAATTATCAACTGGCGATTTATTAAGAAATGAAATAAAAAAAAAAACTACGTTAGGTTTAAAAATTACTTCAATTGTAAATTCGGGCGCTCTAGTTTCAGATGAGATTATTAATAAATTAATAGAGAATATTATTTCAAATAAAAAATATCACAATAGAATTATATTTGATGGCTATCCTAGAAACTTATTTCAGGCTAAAAATTTAAATAAACTTCTTTTAAAATATAATCAAAAAATTAATATTGTTATAAAATTAAAAGTTTCTTTAGACGTAATAAAAAAAAGAATTGCCGGTAGGCTTATTTGTTCTAAATGTTCAAAAACATTTAATGAATTTTTTAATCCTCCACCTAAAAACCTTACTTGCTGTAAAGGTAATTTTTTACAAAAAAGAGATGATGATAACGTAAAAGTTGCTGTAAAAAGATACGAAACTTATGAAGATACAACTAAGCCAATTTTAAAATTCTATAAAAAAATGAATCTTGTAAAAGACCTTAATGGAGAAACTGATATTGAAAGCATTCAGAGCAAAATTAATGATTATTTGACCGTTATAGAGGGTTGACTTTATGAAATAACCCCATATAAATGAACTTTTTTAAAATTATATCAATAAACTATGGCCCGTATAGCCGGAATTAATATTCCTCCAAATAAAATTGTAAGCATAGCTTTAACTTATATTCATGGCATTGGTTTACACTCTTCTAAAAAAATTTGTGAAAAATTAAATATACCCGAGGATGTCAGAGTCAATAATTTAACTGAAGATCAGGTCGTTAAGATTGCTGAATACATTAATAAAAATCATAAAGTAGAAGGAGACTTAAGAAGAGAAGTATCTTTAAATATCAAGAGATTAATAGACTTAGTTACTTATAGAGGAACGAGACATAAGAAAAAATTACCAGTTAGAGGACAAAGAACTCACAGCAATGCACGTACGAGAAAAGGTAAGGCTATAGCAATAGCCGGAAAAAAACTTACTCCACAGAAGTAAAATATAATTTATGAATAAAAAAATTGAAAATTCAAAAGAGGCCAATAACGAAAAAATTGAACCTTTAAAAACAAGTAAAACTGAAAAAGTTTCTAATTATAAAAAAAAGAAAAAAGTTAAAAGAAATATAACCTCAGGAATAGCTTATGTTTATTCATCTTTTAATAATACTATTATTTCTATAGCGGATGAAAGTGGAAACGTTATAGCTTCGTCTTCTGCGGGCGCAAAAGGTTTTAAGGGATCAAGAAAATCTACTCCTTATGCTGCTCAGGTCGCTGCTGATGATGCTGGAGGAAAAGCATATGATCAAGGTTTACGAACATTAGCTGTTGAAGTAAAAGGCCCAGGTTCTGGAAGAGAAACTGCATTAAGAGCATTTCAATCAAAAGGTTTTAAAATCACGTCAATCAAGGATACAACACCTATGCCACATAATGGTACAAGGCCACCAAAAAGAAGGAGAGTATAATGGAAATATCAAATAATATTATAGATAAAAATTGGAAAGCTCTAATTAAACCCGATAAATTAAAGATTACCAATAATAATAATAAATCGTTTGCAACTGTAGTTGCAGAACCTTTAGAAAAAGGTTTTGGTCAAACTTTAGGTAATGCTATGAGAAGAATTTTGCTTTCTTCCATACAAGGTGCAGCAGTAACAGCTATACAAATTGATGGTGTATTGCATGAATTTTCTTCTATAAAAGGTGTTAGAGAAGATGTTACAGATATAGTTCTAAATGTAAAAAGTTTAGCGATTAAGTCTTCGGTAAACTCTCCAAAAAAAATTATATTAGATGCAAAAGGTCCAAAAGAAGTTAAAGCAAAAGATATAGTGCTTTCTTCAGAAATAGAAATATTAAATCCCGAGCAAGTAATTTGTAATTTAGATGAAAAAACCAACTTTCATATGGAATTAATTGTAAATACTGGAAAGGGATATGTTCCTTCTACTAAAAACAAAGGTGAAGATAGCCCACTTGGACTAATAGCTGTAGATTCACTATTTAGTCCAGTTAAAAAAGTCTCATATACCGTTGAAAATACAAGAGCTGGTAGTGCTTTGGATTACGATAAATTAATTTTAAATGTTGAAACAAATGGAACAATAAAT
Organism: Pelagilacustribacter hypolimneticus (SeqCode); assembly: GCA_965235125.1. Taxonomy (GTDB): domain Bacteria; phylum Pseudomonadota; class Alphaproteobacteria; order Pelagibacterales; family Pelagibacteraceae; genus Pelagilacustribacter; species Pelagilacustribacter hypolimneticus. The sequence continues at coordinate 26,913 of CBDDXH010000004.1, forward strand.
GCTGAAGACGCAGTTGCCTATGCAGCTAGAATTTTCCAAGACCAATTAGCAATGTTTGTCAATTTTGATGACCCGAAAGAGTTCATTAAAGAAATTAAATCAACAGAACCTGAATATAACAAAAACTTATTAAAAAGAGTTGAAGAATTAGAGCTTTCAGTTAGATCAATGAATTGTTTAAAAAATGACAATATAATTTATATTGGAGATTTAGTTCAAAAAACTGAACCAGAAATGCTTAGAACACCTAACTTTGGTAGAAAATCTTTAAATGAAATCAAAGAAATTTTAAGTACAATGTCATTATATTTAGGAATGGAAATACCTAATTGGCCGCCAGATAATATTGTTGAAATGTCAAAAAAATTGGAAGAAAACAATTATTAAATAATGAGACACGGTCTAGGTTATAGAAAGTTAAATAGAACATCAGAGCATAGAAAAGCTTTGTTTAAAAACATGCTTAATTCTTTAATTAAGTATGAACAAATAACAACAACGTTACCAAAAGCAAAAGAACTTAAACCATTAATAGACAAAGTAATTACCATTGGAAAAAAAAACAACCTAAGTAATAAAAAAAGACTTTTTTCTAAATTACAAGACAGAAGTTCTGTTGTTAAAGTTTTTGAAGTTTTATCTTCGAGATATCAGAAAAGACAAGGCGGTTATTGCAGAGTATTAAAAGCGGGATTTAGATATGGAGATGATGCTCCAATGGCAATTATTGAACTTGTAGATAGAGATGTGGAAGCTAAAAAAATTGACAAGCCTAAAAAGATTGAAGCAAAAGAAAAAGAATCTACTCCAGTTGCAGCAACTAAGTAATTTAGTTTAAAATATCTTTCTTATGATCAAAAGGTTTGAAGTAGAAAAGGACTTCCATAATGCTCGTTTTGATCGTTGGTTTAAACACAAAGTTTTAGATATACCTCAAGGTTTAATTGAGAAAATAATAAGAAAAAATCAGGTTAAAATTAATGGTAAGAAAACTAAAAGTTCTTATCGCGTCCAAGAAACCGATGTTATTGAAGTTTTCAATATTGATAAAATTAAACAAACAGAAAAAAATATAATTACTCAATACATACCTTCAAATAAGGAAAGAGATAAGTATGATGATTACGTTATAGAAGATAATGAAAATTTTATTGTTATTAATAAACCTTCAGGAATTCCAGTTCAATCTGGCACAAAATCTTTTATAAATGTTGTAGATACTCTTCGAGAAACAAAATATTTTGAGAATACAAAACCATTTATTGTTCACCGTCTTGATAAAGAAACTTCTGGGATTTTAATTGTTGCAAAAAATAGAGAGTACGCACAATTATTCACTTCATTATTTAGAATAAGAAAAATTCACAAAACTTATTTAGCTGTTGTATATGGGGAGGTTTCTAGTGAAATTAAACTTCTTGAAGACGATCTTATTGTATATGAAAATGATAGAAAGATTATTCAAAAAGCCACTTCTTATCTTAAAATTTTAAAAAGTAATTATCAATATTCTTTACTTGAATTAAGACCTATAACTGGGCGTAAACATCAGCTTAGAAAACAATTATATAATATTGGAAATTCAATAATCGGTGATGATAAATATTATGTTAAAAAAAGCAGAGATTTTGTTAAAAGTAAAAGCTTAATGCTTCACGCATATGAAATTAAATTTATGATTAATAACGTAAAATATAATTTTAAAGCAGATTTTAATGAAGATTTTAAAAATTTTATAATTAAAAAAGATTTAAATATTTTTTAAATTTTTTAAAAAAATCCTTTTTAAATTTTCTTCAACATTTTTAACATTACTGTTAATTTCATTTTTAATAGAAGTAACTTTTGTATTATCTAGTCCACACGGAATTATTTTTTTATATGGCTTTAATGAGTTATTTATATTTATTGAACATCCGTGATATGCAATCCATTGAGTTACACGTATACCAATAGCTGCAATTTTTTTTTCATTTACCCAAATTCCTATATTTTCTTTATCATTATAACTATTTATTTTATAAATTTTTAAAAATTCAATAATACTTTTTTCAATAATCTTAACTAAATTTTTTATATCTCTTTTTCTTTTATTTAAATTTATAACAAAATAAACAATTTTTTGTCCTGGATTGTGAAGCGTTAGCTTGCCGCCCCTGTTTGTTCTAATGATTCTAATTTTTTTGTCTAATATTTCATTTTCTTTAAACCTGATGCCTCCAGTATAAGTCAGCGGATGTTCTAAAATCCATAATAAATCTTTAGATTTACCTTTTTTTATTAAATTAACTCTCTTAATGAGTTGCTCAAATGCTGATTTATACGGAACTAGTTTTTTACTTATCCTAACTTCTAAGGTCATATTAATTTGAATTTTATCATTAGATCAACTAATAATCACACAAATAATGTAAAAGGAATTTTATGAGTCTTATAAAATCGATAGGTAATAAAAAAGTAAATTTCGATTTTAATAAAAATTTTATAAATACTTTTAGTGAAAAAATCAATAGTAGCGATCTTCAATTTATCAATCAAACACTCAAAGATTTGCACCCTTCGGACGTAGCTAATTTAATTGAAAATTTACCTTACGAAACTCGATCTAAACTTATTGAAATAGAATCTTTTGATATTGCACCTGAAATTTTTATTGAATTAAATGAGTCTATTCAGAGTGAAGTTTTACAATTGTTATCAATCAATTCTATTGCCAATATCATAAGAAGATTAGTATCTGATGATGCTGTTGCAATTTTAGAAAATTTAGAAACAGAAAAAAAAAATTTAATTTTAGATAAATTACCACCTAAAGATCGATTTTTATTAGAAGAGGGTCTTAGTTATCCAGAGGATTCTGCTGCACGTATTATGCAAAGAGAATTTACAGCTATCCCAAGTGATTGGACGGTAGGACAAACAATAGATTATTTAAGAGAAAGCAAGGATTTGCCTCAAGAGTTTTTAGAAATATTTATAGTTGATAATGATTTTAAACCTATAGGCATAGTTCCTTCTTCTCGAGTTTTAAGAACGTCAAGAGATTTAAAAATGAATTTAATAATGAGAGAAATGCCTGTTCTTATTTCTGTTAATATGGATAAAGAAGAAGTTGGTCACACTTTTGAAAATTATAATTTAGTTTCTGCAGGAGTTGTAAATAAAAATAATAAATTAGTAGGTATAATAACTGCTGATGATGTCGTTACAGTAGTGCAAGAGGAGGCAGAAGAAGACGTGTTAAGATTAGCTGGAGTAGGTGATGAAGAAATTACCGACACAGTATTTGTTAAAACAAAAAGAAGATTTAATTGGTTATTAATTAATCTTGCAACCGCATTACTTGCTTCTTGGGTCATTAGTATCTTTGGAGCAGAAATTGAAAAAGTTGTTGCTTTAGCTTTCTTGATGCCAATAGTTGCATCGATGGGTGGCAATGCTGGCATGCAAACACTCGCAGTAACTATTAGAGCTATTGCTACAAAAGAATTATCAAGTAGTAATTTAAATCAAATTATTGGTAAGGAATTTTCTATAGGTGTACTTAACGGAATAATTTTTGCAATTATTACAGCTATAGTCGTTCAGTTATGGTTTAAACAGATAGATCTTTCAATCATTATAGCTATTTCAATGGTTTTAAATATGATTGTTGCGGGCCTCTTTGGAATTTTAATACCTATAACTTTAAAAAAAATGAAAATAGACCCGGCTTTAGCTTCTAGTGTTTTTGTGACAACAGTTACAGATGTAATTGGCTTTCTTTCATTTTTAGGAATTGGATCTTTAGTTTTTTTATAAATTATCAATTAGTCTCACTTCGCCTAAATGATATGCAACAAAAATATTGAACTTTGATCTTGAATTTCTGCATATCCTTTTTTTATTTAAATTTATAGATTCAATATAATCAACTCTATTTGCACCTAATTTAGTTAACTTATTAAATATATCTGAACGTTTATTATGTAAGATTTGATTATGAATTAATTTTTTATTATTTTTGATAAACTTATAAATATTTCCTGCAGTTTTAAACTGATTGCTGCTAAGTTTTGAATTTCTTGAAGATAGAGCAGTACCGTTTTTGTCTCTTATGGTAGGACAAGGAATTACTTTAGTTCTAATTTTATTTTTAATTATGTGTGAATTAATTAATGCTAATTGTTGAAAATCTTTCATTCCGAGAAAAATAAATTTAGGTTTAATAATATCTAAAAATCTATTAACAACATTAATAACGCCATTAAAGTGAAAAAATCTAAATTTGCCACAAAGGATTTTAGCAAAATTACTTAAAAAGATCCTTGTTTTTGGTTTGAATGAATAAATGTCTTTATCACTTGGAATATATAGATATTTGACTCTTATATTTCTTAAAATTTTAATATCTTTTTTTAATTCTCTTGGATAATTTTTAAAATCCTTCCTTGAATTAAATTGTTTTGGATTTATGTATATTGAAACCAACACTTCCTTAGTTTTTTTTTTAGCTTTATTTATTAAGCTTATATGTCCTTTGTGTAGGGCTCCCATAGTTGGAACGAATGCTATTTTTTTAAGATTTCCAATCTCATAAATTAAACTTTTTTTATCTCTAAATATTTTCATTTGTAATAATTGAAATTTAAAAGTAAAAGAAACTTATGTTAAGACAGGCAATAATACCATTAGCAGGACTAGGAACTAGACTTTTACCTCTTTCCAGCGTTATACCTAAAGAATTACTCCCAATAAATGGAAAAACTAATTTAGAATATATATTAGATGAATGCATTGAAGCTGGCATTAAAGAATTTATTTTTATCATATCAAAAAAAAAAGAAAGTATCAAAAAATACTTTTTTAATGATCAATTTTATAAATCTATTTTAGCTAAAAAAAAAGACAAAAAAATTAGAAAGCATTTTTTAAAATTGAAGAGATATCAAAAAATGATAAAATTTGTTTACCAAAACAAACCTAAAGGAACTGGTGATGCAGTTTTAAAATGCCAAAAACTTATTAAAGGTTCACATTTTTTAATGTTATTTCCAGATGATCTAATCATCAATAGAAATTGCTCAAGGGAAATGATTTTACTCCACAAAAAAACAAAAGGCTCTGTAATTGCAACTAAAGCAATAGATAAAAAAACCTCATCTAGATGGGGAATACTTTCATTAACAAATAAAAAAAAAAATTATTTTCAAATTAACGATGTTGTAGAAAAACCAAATACAAAGCAGGCTCCGTCAAATTATGCCATTATTGGAAGATATATTTTGCCTAAAATTATTATGAAAAAACTAAAACAATTAAAACCTGGTCAAGGTGGTGAAATACATATTACAGATGCCATTAGACAATTAATAAATGACGGTGAAAAATTTTATGGAAATATATTTACAGGTAAATATTTAGATTGCGGCACATTAAGTGGATATATAAATTCATCAATAGAAATCTCAAAGGTAAGTAAAAAATGAAAATTTGTATGATAGGCACAGGATACGTTGGTCTTGTAAGTGGAACATGCTTTGCTGACATAGGACACACCGTTTATTGTGTAGATAACGATAAAGCAAAGATAGAAAAATTAAATTATGGAGAATCTCCTATTTATGAACCTGGTTTAGAGGAACTTATTAAAGAAAATTCTCAAGCAAAAAGGTTATTTTTTACCTCAAGCCTTTCAGAAGGTGTAAATAAATCCGACATTATTTTTATATGTGTTGGTACTCCTACAAAAAAAAATTCTATGTCAATTGATTTAAGCTATGTTTTCAAAGCTGCAAAAGACATAGCTAAATTATCAAAAAAAAAGAAAATTATAGTTACAAAATCCACTACGCCAGTTGGTACAGGTGATTTGTTAGAAAAAATATTTAAAAATAAAAAAAAATTTACAGTTATTTCAAATCCAGAATTTTTAAGAGAAGGTGAAGCCATAAGAGATTTTCGTTTTCCAGATAGAATAATTATTGGTTCAAATTCTTCTCATTCATTTGACATAATGAGAAATCTTTATTTACCATTGATAAATAAAGGTGCTAAATTTTTTACAACAAGTAGACGAGGGGCAGAATTAATTAAGTACGCATCTAATGCTTTTTTAGCTACTAAAATTACTTTTATTAATGAAATTGCTAATCTTTGTGAAAAAATAGGAGTGAATGTTGAAGACATTTCTTTAGGTATGGGTTTAGACGTTAGAATAGGTAGTCGTTTTTTAAGAGCAGGTCCTGCTTATGGTGGATCATGCTTTCCAAAAGACACAAAAGGACTTGTATCAATGGGCGATAAGGAAAAAATTAATTTAACAGTTGTTAAATCTGTAATTAAATCAAATCAAAGCAGAAAATCTTTACTACTTAGAAGAATAGATAAAATTTTTGGAAAAAATATCAAAAATAAAAAAATTGTTTTTTTAGGTGTAACGTTCAAGCCAAATACAGATGATATGCGTGAGGCAGTAAGTTTATACATGATACCTCATCTTCATAAAAAAAAAGCTATAATCTCTTATTACGATCCAACAGGAGAAAAAAAAGAATTTTTTCGGCTTAAAAATTGTAATTTTTATTCAGATATTCAAGAAGCATGTAAGAATGCGGATCTTATTATTTTACATACTGAGTGGGATGAATTTAAATCTCTCGATTTTAATAAGTTATTAAAACAAAAAAAATTTTCTCTTTATGATTTAAGAAATCTTTACACCGTTGAACAGATGAAAAAAAAAAAGATTAAATATTTTTCTATTGGTAGACCAAACGTTAATTAACTTCAAAAATAGCTTCAATTTCAACAGCAGCACCTAAAGGCAAAGAATTTGCACTTAAAGCTGCTCTAGCATGTTTTCCGTTATCTCCAAAAATATTTGTTATAAGCTCTGAAGCTCCATTAATTACTTTAGGTTGATCAATAAAGTCGTCTTTCGAATTAACAAATCCTGTGAGTTTAATGCAATGTTTTACTTTATTTAAATCACCATCACAAGCTGCTTTGATTTGTGAAAGTATGTTTATAGCACAAGCTTTAGCAGCTTCTTGACCCTGTTCTAGAGTTAAATCAGATCCAACTTTCCCTTTGATTAATTGACCATCTCTTTTAAAAGACACTTGACCAGATATAAAAACAAGTTTTCCAGTTTTTTTATATGCAACATAAGCACCAACAGGAGAGGGAGCTTTCGGTAAATCTATATTTAATTTTTTAAGATTTTCTTCAGGAGACACTTATTTTTTCATTTTTTCTTTAATCCAGTCGGTTAATTTGGATTCCGTATTTAATTTACCTGCACCTTTTTTTATTGTTTCAAGAATTTTATTATCTTTTTTTTCATTTTTAGCTTTAAGTTCTTTTTCAGCACTATATGAAGAAGCTATAAAAGCTAAAGATATCATAATTATATAAAATATTTTGATCATTTTTTTCCTTTTTTTCTTTTATTTTTATCATATTCTTTTCTTTTTTCTATTAATATAAGTGCTTCTTCCATGGTAATTTCAGCAGGATCTTTTTCTTCAGGAATTGTCGCATTTAATGATTTGTATTTTATATATGGACCAAACTGACCTTTCATAATTCTAACAGGCTTTTTATCCTCTGGATGTTCACCCAAATCTTTTATAATTGAGGAAGATATTCTACCAGGTTTTGCTTCGGCTATTAATGTTATGGCTCTGTTTAATCCAATTGAAAAAATTTCTTCAACATTTTCTATTCTTGCTGATTTATTTTCACATTTTAAATAAGGACCAAATCGTCCCGAGTTTAAAATAATATCTTGACCTGTTTCTGGATTTTGTCCAAGTATTTTTGGTAGTGAACATAAAAATTGAGCTTTAGATAAGTCAATACTATCAATTTCAATCCCTTTTGGAATTGATATATTTTTAAAATTATTATTTTTTTCAATTTTTTTTTTCTTTCGCTTCTTTAAAATTTTTTCTTCTACAGCTTCGATTTCTTTCTCATGCTGCAAGTAGGGACCAAATCTTCCATTTTTTAAATATATATCTTTACCTAAATTATTAGGTCCAATTAATTTTGGCTCAGCAAGATTAAATTGAGTAGCAGCTTTTGTTTTAGATAAAGATCTGGTAAATTTACATTCTGGATAGTTTGAGCAACCAATAAACGCACCGCCCCTAAAGCTGTTTTTTAGACTTAATTCACCATTGCTGCACAGTTTGCATTTTCGATCAATTATATCTTGATCGTTTTTTTCAAATATTAAATTACCGAGACTTTCATTTAATAAATCTAAAACTTCACGTGTTCTTTTTTCTTTAACTAAATTAACGTTAGCATTAAAATCTTTCCAGAAATTTTCTAAAACTCTAATCCATTTAATTGATCCATTTGTAATTTCATCTAATTGATTTTCCAAATCAGCAGTAAAATTATAATCAACATATTTTGTAAATAATTTTTCTAAAAAAGCAGATATAAGTTTTCCTCTGTCGGTTGGGTGAAATCTTTTATTTATTTGTTCAACATAATTTCTAGTAGACAAAACAGAAATAATACTTGCGTAAGTTGATGGCCTTCCAATCCCAAGTTCTTCCATTTTTTTTACCAAACTTGCTTCTGAATATCTGGGAAGTGGATCTGTATAGTGTTGTTCACTATTTAATTTAAGAATATTAACATCATCACTAATTTTGCATTCGGGTAGAATATTTTTCGCATCCTCATCAGTTTCAGGAACTTCATAAACTTTTAAAAAACCATCAAATTTAACAACAGATCCATTAGCTCTAAAATTAATTTTTTCATCTTCTGAAGAAAAAACAATACTATTCCTATAAAATTCAGCTGGATTCATTTGTGAAGAAAGAGCTCTGCTCCAAACTAGATCATAAAGTTTAAATTGATCTGCATTTAAATATTTTTTTATATCATCAGGTTTTCTTGAAATATCCGTTGGTCTAATTGCTTCGTGTGCCTCTTGAGCATTCTTAGCTTTTTTGCCTTCATATGAGTTAGCAATTTCTGGTAGATAATGTTTTCCGTAATCTTTCTTTATTAAATTTCTGAAATCTTCAATTGCTTCTTTTGATAACTGAGTTCCATCTGTTCTCATATAAGTAATTAAACCTATACTCTCAACATCAATATCAACTCCCTGATAAAGTCTTTGAGCTATTTGCATTGTTCTCGATGCGCCAAAACCAAATTTTCCAGATGCTGTTTGTTGGAGTGTTGATGTAGTAAATGGAGCTAAGGGGTTTCTTTTATGAACTTTAGAATTAATATCTTTAATTTTAAATTTGGATTTATTAATAACATTTAGAGCTATATCTATTTCAACTTTATTTTTAAAAGTAAAGCGTTCAACCTTTTCACCATTAAATAAACTTAATTTTGAAAAAATATTTTTTTTATCAACGTTGGTGAAGTCAGATGTTAGAGTCCAATATTCTTCGGGTTTAAATAATTCAATTTCGTGTTCTCTTTCTGTAATTAATTTTAAAGCTACAGATTGAACTCTCCCAGCTGATTTACAGCCTGGAAGTTTAGTCCATAAAATGGGTGATATATTAAATCCAACAAGATAGTCTAAAGCTCTTCTTGTTAAGTATGCTTCAACTAAAGGTAATTCTATCTGTCGAGGTTTTTTTATAGCTTCTAAAATAGCATTTTTAGTAATTTCATTAAAAACTACTCTCTCTAATGTTTTATCTTTTAATGCTTTGGTAGAATTTAAATATTCTTTAACATGCCATGCAATAGCTTCACCTTCACGATCTGGGTCAGTTGCTAATATTATTTTATCAGAATCTTTAACGGCATCTGTTATTTCTTTTAAATATTTTTTTGAGAAAGAATCTATTTCCCATAACATTTCAAAATTTTTTTCAGGATTTACAG
>CBDDXH010000005.1:0-32427 GCA_965235125.1 Pelagilacustribacter hypolimneticus (SeqCode)
AAAAAATTTAAAGTAAAAAAATATAGTTTCTGGGGTGCTTAACAGCTGAGATTATACCCAAAGAACCTGTTGTGTAATTACAACGAAGGGAGAAAATGAACCAAGTTTACATCAGTCAATCAACATCAATAATATTATTAGTAGCCATAAGTGTAATCTTTGCCGTAGTAGGTATTATTTATTCAAAAAAAAATAATTCTATAAAATCATATTTAAATGCTGATAGAGAAATAAGAAAAAAAACTCTCACAGCTACATTGATAGCCTCGTGTTTTGGAGTATGGATTTTAATTGGTCCAGCAGAGGCAGCTACGTGGGGTGGGCTTGGTGCTATAATAGGATATTCTTTAGGTCAGGGATTTCCATTTCTAGCATTTTATTTTTTTGGCAAAAGATTAAGAAAAATTATGCCAAATGGAAATAGTTTAACTCAATTCGTTTTTATTAGATTCAATAGATCCGTTTTCAATTTAGTTATGATTTTAACAATTTTTTATATGCTTGTTTATTTAACAGCAGAAGTTACCGCAGTAGCTAAAGTTATAAAATTAATATCTGGAATACCTCTGTGGCAAACTTCATTAATAATTTTAGTTACAACACTAAGTTATACTTTATATGGAGGACTTAAAGTTTCTATATTTACGGATAAAATTCAATTTATAGTTATTTTAATATTTTTAACTTTTGCAATTCATCATATTTACAATTCAAATATTAATATTTCATCCTTAGAAAAAATAAACGAAAAAGCAAATTTTTTACTAAGTAAAAATTATTTTTATGGCTATACATCTGGAATTACTTTTTTTATAGCAGTTTTTGCAACAAACTTGTTTGATCAAGGAATATGGCAAAGAGTTTACGCGGCAAAAAGTATAGAGGATCTAAAAGTTGGATTTATTTCTGCTTTTTGTATTGTAATTCCTTTTATTTTCATTTTAGGGTTTATTGGAATTATTGCTGTAGGAATAGGAAAATCACCAGATCCCAGTACAATTTTTTTCTCACTTCTCTTAGACCAAGATAAAAATATATTTTTAAGTATATGTTTATTAATTTTAGTTGTTGTGCTTGTGATTAGTTCAATGGACACTCTAATAAATGCTATTTCAACTTTAATAACAATTGAAGCTCGTAAATTTATAAAACTTAAAAATAATAAAAATTATCTTCTATTATCTAAATACAGTGTAATAATTTTATCCTTGTTTGTTTTTTATACAGCCTCAAAAGGTAATAGCGTATTATTTATGTTCCTATTTGCAGATCTTTTATGTTGTGCAGCTTTTTTTCCTGTTTTCTATGGAATGTATAAAGGCAATATATCTAACAATGTTATATTTTATTCTATTTTAGCTGGACTGATTTTTGGTCTTAGTTTTTTTCCAGATCAATCTTTCCAAACTAGTTTTATTGTAGGGGAATTATTTAAGGTAGAACTTTTTCCTAAATGGATTTCAACAGCTCTTTTATTTTGGTCTTTTATCTTAGCAACTTTTACCCCAATGTTTATAATTATTCTGTTTAAAAATAAAAAATTAAAGTTTAATTATATGAGTCTCAACAGTGTAAATGAAATAAATTAGTAATTATTCTTTTTTAATTTCATTTAAATAAATAAATACAGCGATCCCAACAAAGAAAAAGCTTATCATCTTATGAATGTCTATACTTTCATCATAAACTAGCGTTCCTAACAAAACTTGCGAAGTAGGAACAACCAAATAAATCATACTTGCAGGACCTATGCCAACAAGCTGAAAACCTTTTGTATATAAATATAATGGAATTAAAGTAACAGGTCCGGCCCATAATAGATAAAAGGAAAGTTTAATTTCATTTAAAGAAAAAACATTAAGATTTAACTTAATAAGATATAAAAAAACAATAATGGCAAAAGGTAAAAGAAGTAAAGTTTCAAAAAGCAATCCTATGTCTGAATCAACATTAATTTTTTTTCTAATTAGACCATAGAGACTCCAAGTAATGGCAAGAGATAGGCCAATCCAAGGTAAGGTTTTATATTGTAAAAATAAATATAAAATAGCAATAAATACACAAAGAACAGCAATAATTTTATTTTTGTTATATTTTTCTTTTAAAAAAATTATTCCAAAAAAAATACTAAAAATTGGAAATATATAATAACCAAAACTAGCATCAATTAGTTTGTTAACTGAAACTGAATAAAGCCAAGTAAACCAATTAAACATCACAAGAATACTAGTTATACTCAATAGAAAAATTTTTTTTTTATCTTCGAGAACTTTTAAAAAAATATTCCATTTCGAGTAGATATAAGTTGTTATTATAAGTATAACTGCAGTCCAGATAGTTCTATGAATTACAAGTTCAATTGGATCAGCAAAAGAAACAAATTTGAAATAAATTACACCAATTATACCCCACCAAAGAGAAGCTCCTAAAGTTAAAAGACTACCATCTAAATTTTTTTTTTTCATTTAAGACTCGAAAAATTTTTCAAGAATGTTATAGTTCAATTAGGGAAGAATTTAAACTCACGGATTCTTCTATGATAGCAAGTAGAGTTGGAAGCGTGGGTGAGATGGCTTAAACCAGAAGGTTGCTAACTTTCCGTACGTCGCAAGATGTACCGTGGGTTCGAATCCCACCGCTTCCGCCACTTATGCTCATTCTCTAAAATAATTATCTATTTGAAATTGTTTATTTCCATTTAATAAAAATTTATAGACATTAATATTCTCAATTACTCTTTGGACATAATTTCGTGTTTCTTCAAATCTTATTAATTCTATCCAGTCAACAAAACTTATTTCTTTTCTATTAGGATCGCCATATTTTTTTATCCATAACTTAACTCTATTTGGACCTGCGTTATAAGCTGCAATAGCAAATGGATATACTCCATCGTAATCATCAAGAAGTGAATTAATATAATAGGTACCTAATTTAACATTATAATTAGGATCTTTTTGAAGTGAATCTTTATTATAGGTTACACCAATGTTTTTAGAAACTAGTTTAGCAGTTGCCGGCATAAGTTGCATTAAACCTTGAGCGCCTACATAACTATTTGCCCTTGAGTCAAACTCACTTTCCTGTCTTATGATAGCTAAAATTAATTCTGGCGCAGGCATTTTCTTATTATTAATTTCTCCTTGTGTATTAATTACAGGATAATTGTAAAAATTTATAAATCTTTTCTCATAAGAAGCTTCTTTGGCAACTTGAATTGCATAATCAAATCTACCTACTTCAGTTGCTAATTTTGCAGCCAAAACTTCGCTGCCATTATCTATATTTAAACTTGCTAAATGTTTAATAATATCTTTGCTAAACTTAGATTTGTCTAATTCTTTTAAAAGTTTAACGTGTTTGATTAGTTTATTTTTATTAAACTCATTTTCGTAACCATCTTTTACAGTAAAATCTGTAGGAATTTGAAAAGGTTGGGCAGATTTAATTTTAATGTAAGATAGTTGACCGTAAAATGTATTTGAAAATTTTGAAGCTTCTTTAAAAAAGTTCAGAGCTTTTTCTTGATCAGCTTTTTTTTCATAAGCTAAACCTAGCCAATATGCGCCTCTAGATAAGCTTACGGGATATCCAACTTTGCTATAAAAGTTTATAAAGTGCTTTATAGCAAGATCTGTTTCATTTAAAAAACTTAATGCAAGCCATCCTGATATCCACTCGGCGTCTGCATAATCTGGTCCTTCTGATAAATGATGGTTTGAAGAAACTTCGTAAGCCTCAGAATATTTTTTTTCAAAAATCAAATCTCTTGCAATATTTTCTCTAAGATTCCACCATTTTTCTGCATATTTTAAAGTTTCCTCTCCATGAAAGTTTTTTAAAATTTCTACAGATCCTTCTAGCCGATTTCTTCTAACTCTCCATTTCAACCTATCAAATTGTAAGCCAAAATCTTTTTTAAATTGTTCAGGAACATCAGCAACTGCCTGATCAACTCCACTTGAATTAGTTTTTAGAATAAACCTTGCGTTATAAAGCAATCTTTCATTTTGAGGCAAATAAGATAGCATTCTTTTTAAGTCCCAATATTGATCATTCCATGCTAGATAATCAGCTCTCTTTAAATGGTCTTCTGTTTTTAGAATATTATTAAATTTATTTTTATAATACTTAAGATCGTCAGGTGATAAATCAGCGTCTATCCATCCAGTTTTAATTAAATTCGCAGCTAATTCGTTTTGTCCCATTTCAAGATAAGCTTCACCAAGTTTAATTTTACCCACACCACTCGAAGGTAACTCTTTTTCAAACCAGTTTATAATAGCTCTAGGGGATGAATTTTTAAGTAATATTTTATGTTCAGCTAAATATCTTAAGCGGTTAATTCTTGGATAGTCTGGATTTTTTAAAATAAATTCATAATAATCATTAAAAGTTGCTTGGTTTTCCTGCTCTTTAAGAAGCAACCAATTAACTAAATTAATAACTTCTTTATCGTCAAATTTTTTACTTAAAATTATTGCATCATTCCATTTGTTTTTTTCTATTAAATCAAATACTTCTTTTGCTAATATATAATCTTTATCATTTAATATTTCAGATTTTTCTATTGTTGGTACATCAAAAGTTTTAAATGTAAGAGGTTTTTTGGTTGGATATAAAAAAATATTTTGAACAACACTTATTTCTGGTTTTATCTTGTCATTAATTTCTTTACTAATAATTTCTATTTTTTTGATCTCAGAAATTTCAGATTTTTTTTTTTCAGGATCGTTTATTGTTGTAGTTTGATTAATATTAGGTTTTTTTCGTGGTAAATTTTTATCTTCTATATTTTGATTTTTTAAAACATTATTTCTTTCACTAACTTTATATTCTTTTTTAGTTTCTTTTATTTCTGAGTTTAATTGAATAATTTTTTTTTTAGGTAAAATAAATTCATTATTATCTGCTTGTAAAAATGTAAATAGAAAAAATATAAATGAAATAGTTATTAAATTTACTAGACTATTATTAAAATTAGGCATAAAATTTACAATTAAATTTAATTATATTATTTTATTATATGTTTAAAGGATCAATTGTTGCATTAATTACACCTTTTAAAAACAATAAATTAGATGAAGAAAATTATATAAATTTAATTCATCATCATTTAAAAAATGGTACGCACGGATTAGTGCCAGGTGGTACGACTGGTGAGTCACCAACTCTTTCACATGATGAGCATCGAAAAATAATAAGTTTATCCGTTAAAGAATGTCAGGGCAAAATACCTGTAATTGCTGGCTCAGGTTCAAATTCAACAGCTGAAGCTATTGATCTTTCGAGGTACGCTGAAAAAGCTGGCTCAGATGGACTATTAATTGTAACTCCTTATTATAATAAGCCTACACAAGAAGGTCTTTATCAACATTATAAAAAAATTAATGACAATGTTGGCATACCAATAATAATTTACAATATACCTTCAAGATCTGTAATTGATATGACAGTCGATACAATGAGTAGACTTTTTGAATTAAAAAATATTGCAGGAGTTAAAGATGCAACAGGTGATTTAGATCGTGCCGATCAACAATATAAAGCTATGGGTAAAGATCTCATTATGCTGACCGGAGAAGATAGCAATGCTATAGAGTTCAATAAAAGAGGTGGTCGAGGATGCATAAGTGTTACTGCTAATGTTGCAACTAAACTATGTTCAGAAATGCAAAATGCATCACTATCAAGAAATGATCACAATCTTCAAGCCAGAGCTGAAGAAATAAATAAAATTTTAACACCATTAAACAAATCTCTTTTCATAGAAAGTAATCCTTCACCTGTTAAATATGCTGCTTATCTATTAGGTCTTGCGCCCGACGATGTTAGGTTACCATTAGTTCAAGTCACTGAGAGTACTAAAAAAATTGTTAAAGAAGCTTTACAGCACGCAAAATTAATTTAATGAAACAAAAAGATATTCCTGGACAAAAAATTATTTGTCTAAACAGGAAAGCAAGCTTCAATTATTTTTTTTTAGAACTTATAGAAGCGGGCATCTCTTTGAAAGGATCAGAAGTTAAATCTTTGCGGGAAGGCAAGGCAAGTATCGCGGACTCTTATGCGGCAGACAAAAATGGAGAAATATTTTTAATTAATTCTCATATACCACTATATAGACAATCAAGTTATAACAATCATGATCCAAAAGGTGATAGAAAATTATTATTTAAAAGAAAAGAGATTAACAAACTGATCGGAAGAATTAATCAAGAAGGTTTAACTCTAGTACCAACAAAATTATATTTTCAAAAAGGAAAAGCTAAGATTCAAATAGCTGTTGCAAAAGGTAAAAAACTTTACGACAAAAGGCAAGTTAAGAAAAAAAGAGACTGGACTAGAGAAAAGCAAAGAATTTTTAGTGCTACAAAAAAATGATTTATATCAATATTGGATCGAATTTAAATTCATTGAAAGGTGATAGGTTTTATAATCTTAAAAAAACTATTCAATTGATAACTGCAAATAAATTTAAAATTTTAAAAATATCAAATATTTATGAAACACCTTCGTATCCAAACAAAAAAAATCCTAAATTTTTAAACATTTCTTTAAGTATTGACACCAAAGAGAAACCAGAGTCCTTGATTAAGATATTTCAAACAATTGAAAAAAAACTTCAAAGAAATAGAACTTTAAAAAACCAGCCAAGAACTTGCGATATTGATATAATTGATTATTACAGTAAAATAATAAATACCAATCAAATAGTTCTACCTCATCCAAGAGCTCATTTGAGAAATTTCGTTCTTTATCCATTAAGAGAAATATCCCCTAATTGGTTACATCCTGTATTTAATAAAAAAATAGATTTTTTAATAAAAAAACTTAATTTTGAACTAAGGAATGAGATTACAAGGTTGAATGAAAGTGTTATAATTGATCAATGAATAGTTCAGACCAGCTTTTAAATAAAATTCAATCTTATAATAAATTTTCAAATATTGGACCATTAAACAAAGCTTATAATTTTGCCTTAGAAGCACATAAAAATCAAAAAAGAGTATCTGGGCTTCCCTATGTGGTTCATCCTATTGCCGTTGCAGATATTTTAGCTGAACTTAAATTAGATAGCGCTACAATAATTACAGGATTATTGCACGACACAATTGAAGACACTAAAGCAACATACGATATAGTTTTGCAAGAATTTGGCAAGGAAGTAGCTGACTTAGTTGATGGTGTCACAAAGATTTCAGCTTTAGAAAATAAAGCCAGTGAAAATTCTCAAGCAGAAAATTTTAGAAAATTAATTCTAGCAACGTCTAAAGATATAAGAGTTTTGTTGGTTAAATTAGCTGATCGATTACATAATATGAGAACCATTGCTTCATTTACTTCAGAGGATAAAAAAAAAAGAATTTCTAAAGAGACCATGGAAATTTATGCACCTCTGGCAGATAGAATGGGAATGAATTTAATAAGAGACGAATTAGAAGATTTATCTTTTGCAGTTTTAAATAGTGATGCTAGAAATTTAATTGTAGAAAGATTAAAATATATTAAAGATAATCGGACTGATAACTTTAAATTAATTTCTGGTGAACTTATTTTGGCTTTAAAAGAAAAAGGAATTAAAGCAATTCTAACCGGCAGAGAAAAAACACCTTTTTCTATTTGGAGAAAAATTCAAAATAAAAAAATTTCTTTAGAACATTTAACTGATATTATCGGTTTTAGAGTTATCGTTGACTCCATTGAAGATTGCTATAAAACACTTGGTATACTTCATGGCTCTTATTCAGCTATACCTTTAAAATTTAAAGATTATATTTCAACGCCAAAAATAAATAAATATCAGTCAATACATACTGCAATAATTGGACCAAAAAAACAAAGAATTGAAATTCAAATAAGAACACATGAAATGCATGATTTTGCCGAACGAGGAATTGCATCACACTGGAATTATAAATCATCTGAAAAATTATCTGATCTTTCCTTGAAAGAGTATGATTGGTTGAGAGATCTAGTTGAAATAATGGAAACAGATAATAGTCTAGATCATTATTATGAATTTACAAAACTTCAGATGTTTCAAGAAAATGTTTTTTGTTTTACACCAAAAGGAGCCGTTATAAAGCTTCCAAAAGATGCCACACCAATAGATTTTGCTTTCGCTGTTCATACTAATATTGGAAATACAGCAATTGGATGTAGAATAAATGGTCAAGAGTCAGCTTTACAAACTCATCTTTACAATGGTGATACGGTAGAAATTATAAACTCAAAAAATGTATCGCCTTCGTTACATTGGATTTCATCCTCTAAAACGGGAAAAGCTAGGGCAGCAATTAGAAGGTATTGGCAGGATAAATCTGAAAATCTAATTTCAAAAAAAAAAAAGGAATACACAAGTACATTAGTTGTAGATTTGCCAGATCAGCCAGGTGTTTTAGGTGAAGTTAGTACTTTAATAGGCTTAAATGGAAGCAACATACTAAACGTGGAGTTGCTGAAAAAAAAAGATAAATTTCTTCAATTCTCTTTTGATTTACAAATAAATGATTTAAAAAACTTTACAAACTTGATAAGTCAAATCAAACAGAAAAACTTAATATTTAAGATTATTAGACACAAAGAGAAAAAAAATGCTTTCATACAAAGATTCTTTAAAAATTTTAAAAGAAACTAATGCATTAATAGACGGACACTTCATTCTTTCTTCTGGTTTACATAGTCCTCAATATGTTCAATGTGCTCAATTATTAAGTAAACCGCATAAAGCAAAAAAATTTTGCAATTCACTAGCTGATAAAATTTTAAAAGAGTTCAATAATATTGATCTGATACTTTCACCTGCAATGGGTGGTATTGTTATTGGGTATGAAATAGGAAGATTATTAAAAAAAGTAGCAATATTTTCAGAAAGAGTAAATGGTGAATTCAAATTAAGAAGAGGATTTAAAATATTAGAGAATGCAAAAGTTTTAGTTGTAGAAGACGTTATTACAACTGGGAAATCTAGTTTAGAGTGCTCGAAATTAATAAAAGATTCAAATGCAAATCTATTAGGATTTGCCTGTTTAATAGATAGGTCAAATGGTATTTCGATGTTAAATAAAAAAATAGTCTCCCAGCTAAAGATAAATATACCAACTTATAAAGAAAATGAGTTACCAAAAGATCTAAAGTTGATACCCGCAACTAAACCTGGCAGCAGAGATCTTAAATGAACAAAATAAGACTTGGTGTAAACATAGATCACGTTGCAACGGTTAGAAATGCAAGGGGTGAGAAATATCCAAGTCCATTACGTGCAGCAATCATTGCCCAAAAATGTGGAGCTCACTCAGTTACCATACATCTAAGAGAAGATAGAAGACATATTAATGATATGGATTTAAGGGAAATAAAATCAAAACTTAAAATACCATTAAATTTAGAAATTGCAGCAACAAAAGAGATGTTAAACATTGCTTTGAAGCACAAACCAAATTTTGTTTGTATAGTCCCAGAAAAAAGAAAAGAAATTACCACCGAAGGCGGACTTAACTTAAATTATAAAAAAAATTTTCTAAAAAAAATTATTTTACAATTAAAGAAAAATGGATCTCGTGTAAG
The DNA here is from genome assembly GCA_965235125.1 of Pelagilacustribacter hypolimneticus (SeqCode). GTDB lineage: Bacteria > Pseudomonadota > Alphaproteobacteria > Pelagibacterales > Pelagibacteraceae > Pelagilacustribacter > Pelagilacustribacter hypolimneticus. The sequence goes on from CBDDXH010000005.1 coordinate 9,571, forward strand.
TTTGTTTATTGAGCCAAAAATTGAAGATGTTAAAATTTCTTTTGAATTAAATGTTGACTGCATTGAATTACATACTGGAAAGATATGCAATCTAATAAACAAAAAAAAATCCTATAAATCTGAGTTTAAAAAAATTATTAATGCAGTAAATCTTGCATCTGATTTGGGTTTAGAAGTTCATGCCGGTCATGGTCTAACTTATCAATCAGCTAAAATAATTTCAAAAATAAAAAAAATAAAAGAATTTAATATAGGACATTTTTTAATAGGCGAATCTATTTATGTTGGGCTTCCTATGGTTATAAAACAATTTAAAAAACTTATAGGTTGATATGCCCATATACGGAGTAGGTTCTGATATTATTGATATAAGCAGGATACAAAAATCATTAAAAAATGACACTTTTAAAAAAAAATTATTTTCAAGCAAAGAAATAAAAATTATAGAAACTAAATCTAATAGAATTGCAAGTTACGCTAAAAGATTTGCTGCAAAAGAAGCTTTTTCTAAAGCATTAGGTACAGGAATATCTAAAGGCTTATCTTTCAAGGAAATATCGATAATTAATGATAAAAATGGTAAACCTTATATTGAACTATCTGGTAAGACAAAGTCCATTGTTAGACTAATTTTAAAGAAAAAATATAAAATTTTTTTAACAATCTCTGACGAGCGCAAATACGCTTTAGCTATGGTAATTATAACTTTTTAATGAAAAAAAAATTCTTAGTAATTATTTTTGAAAATTTAAAAACTTTATTTTATGCTTTAGTAATTGCAGTAATAATCAGATCCTTATTTTTTCAACCATTTTATATTCCATCGTCATCTATGGAGCCAACACTTTTAATTGGAGATCGTATATTTGTAAAAAAGTTCATCTATGGTTATAGCAAACATTCATTTCCATTTAGTCCACCATTTTTTTTCGGAAGAATTTTAGATAAACGTCCTGAATATGGAGATTTAGTTGTATTTAAGACACCAGTAGATAATAGAACAGACTATATTAAAAGGTTAATTGGATTACCTGGCGATACAATACAATTTAAAAATGGCAAATTATTTTTAAATCAAAAAGAAATTTTAAGAACCGAAGCTAAAAATTTAAATAAAATAAGATGCGGAGATTTATCACCAGAAGTTATTAGTTTTAAAGAAACATTACCGAATGGCAAAACATATACTGCTGTTTACAATAAATTAGGATCCATGCAAAATACTGATGAATATAAAGTTCCAGAAAATCATTTCTTTTTTTTAGGTGATAACCGAGATTGTTCAAAGGATAGCCGATATCTTTCGAGTGTTGGATATGTTGCTAGTGAAAACTTAGTTGGACAAGCGTCATTAATTTTTTTCTCTAATGATACCGTGTCAGGTAGTATATTTAAATTTTGGAATTGGAATAATTCTCTAAGAATTGCAAGATTTTTTAAATCATTAACATGATGGAGCATTTATCTAAATTAGAACAAAAAATAGGTATCAAATTTAAAGACAAAACACTTTTAGAAAAAAGTTTAATACACAAAAGTAATAATAGTGCCGACAATAATGAAAAATTAGAATTTTTGGGTGATAGAGTTTTAGGACTAGTATTAGCAAATACTCTTTTAAAAATTTATCCAAATGATAATGAAGGAACAATCGATAAAAAATTTGCAAATTTAGTAAATAAAAGAACTTGTCTTCATGTAGCAAAAAAAATAGAGCTAAAAAAATATATTACTACTGGAGACTCGCATAAAAGCCCTAATAAGTCCTCTGATAAAATTTTTAGCGATGGTTTAGAGGCTTTACTGGGTGCAATTTTTTTAGATCAAGGATTGCAAATAACTGAAAAATTTATATTAAATATTTGGAGTGAATTTTTAGAAAAATCAATTGAAACTGAAATAGATTCCAAAACCCAATTACAAGAATATAGTCTTAAAAAATTTAAATTATTACCAGTATACATAATAAAAAAACAGTCAGGTCCTCAACATAGACCCGTCTTCAAAGTTGAAGTTCAAATTAAAAATTCTAAAAAGTTTTATGCTTCTGGTACATCAAAAAAAAATGCTCAACAAAATGCTGCTCAAAAATTATTAGCTGATTTAAAAACTCAATCATGAATTGGCAAGATCAGGGTTTTTTACTTTCAAAAATAAAGTTTCGCGAAAATGCGAATATTATAAATGTCTTTACTAATATGAAAGGTAAAGTAAGTGGCATTGTTCACGGAGGTAATTCAAGAAAAATTAAAAATTTTTTACAAATTTCAAATAAGATATTTATCATTTATTCATCAAAATCAGAAAATAGATTGGGCAACTTTAAAACAGAGCTCATAACAGCTATTTCTCCCAAGTACTTTAATGATAAAAAACGAACTTCAGCTTTATTATCGCTATCTTCAATTTTGAATCTTATACTTCCTGACTCACAACCCTATAAAAATTTATATATAGCATTAGATGAATTATTAAATAATTTTGATCAAGAAACTTGGATCATTAACTATATTTATTGGGAACTTACGTTATTAAAAGAGCTTGGGTTTGATCCTTTTCTTGATCAATTTTTTTTAAAAGACGATCAAACACATAAATATAAAAGTGTTGAAATTGATAATATAAAATATCAAGTTCCTATATTTTTATTAATAAATAAAAAAGTAGATAATTTAGAAAATAAACAAATCTTAACAGCCTTAAGTTTTACAAGAGAAATATTGGCTAATAAATTTTTTTTTCCAAATAATTTAACTATGCCAAAATCAAGAATAGTTTTAGAAAATTATTTTAATTGATCAGCTATTTCTAGAGAAAAATAACTTACGATAGCATTCGAGCCAGCACGTTTTAAAGAGATCAAACTTTCTAATATAGCTTCCTTATTTATAATTCCTTTTATAATTCCATTTTTAATTAAGGAATATTCACCAGATACTTGGTAAGAAAAAATTGGAATCTTAAAATTATCTTTTATTGATCTTATTATGTCTAAATAGGGTAAGCCTGGTTTTACCATAACAATATCTGCACCCTCTTTAATATCTAAGGCTACTTCTCTTAGGGCTTCACTAGAATTTCTAAAATCCATTTGATAGGTTTTTTTATCGCCCTTTAAATTTTTTTTCGAACCAACAGCTTCTCGAAAAGGTCCATAAAAATGGGATGCATATTTAACAGCGTACGAAACAATTTGAGTATCCTTAAAACCTTTTTTATCTAGAGCATTTCGAATTTTTCCAATTCTTCCATCCATCATGTCTGAAGGAGCTATGATATCGCATTTCATTTCAGCTTGAAGTAAAGATTGTTTTATTAAAATTTCTATTGTTAAATCATTATCAATAATACCATTTTTTAAAACTCCATCGTGCCCATGACTTGTATAAGGATCAAGAGCAACATCACACATTATACCAATATCGTTTTTAAACTCTTTTTTTAACTTTCTTAAAGCTTTGCATATTAAATTATTTTTATTAAGAGCCTCCTTGCCTTGTGAGTCTTTTTTTTTTCGTTCAGTGTAGGGAAAAAGAGCTATTAAAGGAATTTTTAATTTACAAGCTTTCTCGACTACTCGAGCCAATTCATCTATTGAATAACGAAAAACATTTGGCATTGAGTCGATGCTCTCTTTTTTTTTAATACCTTCTTTTACAAATAAAGGTAAAATTAAATCATTCGTAGACAAATTGTGTTCAGAAACAAGCCTTCTAATCCAATCTGTTTTTCGATTTCTTCTCATTCTGAGACCTGGATATGTGCCAAGTGTTTTCATGTTTTTTATAAACTTTAATGTTTTGGTAATTATAATATTATTGCTATATATAAAAGTAATTAAATAAATAAAAAATATAATAATATAAATGTTATTTTCAAAAATTTGCATAGCTTCTGACCATGCCGGTTACCAATTAAAGGAAAAGATTAAAGATTTTTTAATAAAGAAAGATGTCCCGGTAATAGATCTGGGTCCTTTAGCAAGTGAACCCGTAGATTACCCAGATTATGCGAAAAAATTAGCTAAAAGAGTGCTATTAAAGAAGAGCGATGGAGGAATTTTAGTTTGTGGATCTGGGACAGGAATGGCTATTACAGCAAATAAATTTAAAGGTATTCGTGCAGCACAATGTTATAGTAGGAAAAGCACTATACTTTCTAGACAACATAATAATGCAAATATTATTTGTTTAGGTTCTAGAATGCTTAAGTCAAAAGAAGCTTTTAACTTTATTAATTATTTTTTTAATACTAAATTTCAAGGTGGAAGACATCAAAAAAGATTAAATAAAATTTAATTTATGAGCAAAGAAAATTTAAATAATTTTTTTAATAGAGAGTTAGCAATTAGTGACAAAGATCTTTATCAGTCTATAAGCAGCGAATACAATAGACAAATAAATCATATTGAACTTATTGCATCTGAAAATTATGTTTCAAGAGCTGTTCTTGAGACTCAAGGTTCAGTTTTAACAAATAAATATGCAGAAGGTTATTCCGGAAAAAGATATTACGGAGGATGTGAATTTGTAGATATTGCCGAAAATTTGGCTATAGAAAGAGTAACAAAACTTTTTAATTGTAAGTTTGCTAATGTTCAACCCCATTCAGGTGCACAAGCAAACGGCGCAGTGTATCTAGCTCTTATAAAACCTGGTGACACCATACTAGGCATGAGTTTAAATTCTGGCGGTCATTTAACGCACGGAGCTAAACCAGCGCAATCTGGAAAATGGTTTAATGCTAAACATTATGATGTAAACCCAGAAACAGGATTAATTGATTATGAAAGTGTTGAAAAACTTGCATTAGAAAATAATCCAAAAATAATAATTGCTGGTGGCAGTGCTTATTCAAGAATTATCGATTTTAAAAAATTTAGAAAAATAGCCGATAAAGTTAAAGCTTATCTTTTAGTTGATATGGCACATTTTTCTGGTCTTGTTGCAGGTGGAGTTTATCCAAACCCAGTTGACTATGCAGATGTTGTTACATCAACTACACATAAAGTTTTAAGAGGACCTCGTGGAGGAATAATTTTAACTAATAGTGAAGATTTAATTAAAAAATTTAATTCTGCAATATTTCCTGGTTTACAAGGTGGGCCATTAATGCATGTTATTGCTGCTAAAGCAGTTTGTTTTAAAGAAGCATTAGACCAAAGCTTTAAAGATTATGCACAAAAAGTTATAGAAAATGCGAAAACTCTTTCTGGTACTTTAATTAAAAACGGATTTAAAATTTTTTCTGGAGGCACAGACACACATTTAATGTTGTTAGATTTAAGAAATTTAAAATTATCTGGAAAACTTGCAATGGAAAGTTTGGGTAAAGCCAATATTACGTGCAATAAAAATGCAATTCCATTTGACACAGAAAGTCCAATGGTTACGTCAGGTATCCGACTAGGAACACCAGCATCTACTACAAGAGGTTTTGGTGAAAAAGAATTTGTCTTAATTGGGCAATTAATTTCAAAAATACTTACAGAACTAGCTAAAAATAGAGAAAACAATTCCAAAGCAGAAAATGAAGTGCAAAAAGAGGTAATTGATCTTTGTAAATCTTTTCCTATATATAGTAGTCTATAGATTAAAAATAACTATGCTTTGTCCATTTTGTAAAGAAAAAGATACATCTGTCATCGACTCTAGGCCTACGGAAGATCGTACTGCTATTAAACGAAGAAGGCTATGCGGTTGTGAAAGAAAAGAAAGATTTACCACTTTTGAAAGAGTTCAATTTCAAGAGCTTACAGTAATTAAAGGAAATGGAAAAAGGGCGCCATTCGATCGAGATAAAATTTCAAAATCAATAAGAATAGCCTTAAGAAAAAGACCAATCGATAATGAGACTATTGAAAAATTTATTTCAAAATTAGTTAGAAATTTAGAAGGACTTGGTGAGAGTGAAATACCAACATCAACAATAGGAAAATTCATTATGGATGGTCTTTCGACATTAGATCAAGTTGCCTATGTTCGTTTTGCTTCTGTATATAAAAAATTTAAAGAAGCAAAAGACTTCGAACAATTTGTTGGTAACTTAAATGTTTATAAATCAGAATAAAGATTATTTTTATACAAAACTTGCATTTCAGCAAGCTGAAATAAATTTAGGATCAACAGGGCCTAACCCATCAGTTGGATGCGTAATAGTAAAAAATAATTCTGTAATCTCTGTCGGACGTACATCTCAAAATGGGAGACCTCATGCAGAAACAAACGCATTAAAAAAAAAATTGGATTATAAAAATTCTGATTTGTATGTAACTTTAGAGCCATGTAGTCACTATGGAAAAACTCCCCCTTGTATTAACAAAATAATTACAAAAAAAATTAAACGAGTTATATTTGCTATAAACGATATTGATCCACGATCCAGAAACAAAGCTTTTAAAAATTTAAAAAAAAAAAAAATAATTGTTAAAAGATTTATAAATAAAAAGCTAGCAGAAATTTTTTATGAAAGTTATTTTTTAAAATCAAAAAAGAAATTGCCATTAGTTGATGCAAAATTAGCAATATCAAAAGACAATTTTACAATAAATAAAAAAAAAAAATGGATAACAAACATTAAATCAAGGAATATAGGTAATTTTCTAAGATCTAAATATGATTGTCTATTATCAACAGCAGAAACAATAAATAATGATAATTCCCAATTAGATTGCAGAATAGAAGGATTGGAAAAAAAAACGCCAGTTCTAATCATTTTGGATAGATATTTAAAGATTAAAAAAAATTTAAAATTATTTAAATCTATTAAAAGAAAAATTTTTATTTTCACACACTCAAATAATATTGTGAAAGAGAATTTTTTTAAGAATAAAGGTGTTAAAATTTTAAAATTTAATAATTCTAATGATCATGACTTTGATTTTAAAAGAATTTTTTACAATATTAAAATGCTGGGTTTCAGCAGAGTTTTTGTTGAGACGGGAAGTACTTTTTTAAGTCAATTATTAAAATTAAAACTAATTAAAAATTTATATTTATTTAAATCGAGTAATAATCTTTCTACTAACGGATCAAATAAAACTAATCTTTTTTATATTAAAAAAGTTAAACTTTTTAAAAAAAATAGAGTTAATATAAATCTTAAAGAAGACAGTCTATATAAAATTAAATTATAATGTTTAATGGAATTATTTATAATACAGGAATAGTAAATCATGTTTTAAGAGGAAAAAACTCTATTGAAATCACTTTAAAGACTATCTTGTCATTTAAAAAAAATGAAATAGGCAGCTCAATTAGTTGTAACGGAGTCTGTTTAACTTTGATAAAAATTAAAAAAAAAAATATAACTTTTTATCTATCAAAGGAAACTCTTAAAAAAACTAATTTTCAATTTATTAAGGCAGGTAGCCTTGTTAACATTGAAAAATCTTTAGATTACAAAACAAAAATTTCTGGTCATTATGTTCAGGGTCACATTGATACTATAGGTAAAATTTCTAAAATTTTAATATTAGACAAAACTTGGATTCTTAGAATTGTAATTAATAATGTTTTTAAAAAATATTTAATTTCTAAAGGGTCAATATCAATAAACGGCGTATCTTTAACTTTATCAAAAGTTGTAAAAAATCAATTTGAAGTAAACATAATTCCACATACTCTTAAATTAACAAATTTAATTAAATTAAAAAAATATGAACACGTAAACATCGAATTTGACATTTTTAGTAAATATTTAATTAATTTAAAAAAATAAAATGAAAAAATTTACGTTATCGTCAATAAGTCAAATTATTCAAGATGCAAAAAAAGGTAAAATATTTATTTTAGTTGATAGTAAAGATAGGGAGAACGAAGGTGATTTAGTAATACCCGCAATAAAAGCAAATTCAAAAAATATAAATTTTATGGCTAAAAATGGAAGAGGTCTTATTTGTTTGGCTCTTACAAAAAAGCAAGTCGACAAACTATCTTTGCCACTTATGTCATCGGTAAATAAAGCTCGTATGCAAACAGCCTTTACAGTTTCTATTGAAGCCAAAAAAGGCATAACAACTGGTATATCAGCTTTTGATAGAGCGAGAACAATAAGAGTTGCAATTAATAAAAATGCAAAAAAAAAAGATATCGTATCACCGGGCCATGTTTTTCCATTAGTTGCTCGAAATGGTGGTGTTTTGGAACGAGCAGGACACACCGAGGCTTCAGTTGATATTTCTAAATTAGCAAAATTAAATCCAAGCTCTGTTATTTGTGAGGTAATGAACGAAGATGGAAGAATGGCAAGGTTAGATGACCTTATTCGATTTGCAAAAAAACATAATTTAAAAATTGCTAGTATTGAAGACTTAATTTCTTATAGATTAAAAAATGAGAAATTTATAACTAATATTTCTAAAAAAATTGTAAAAATAAAAAATATTGGACCTCTAAATTTATATATATTTAAAAATAGTTTAGATAATTTAGAACATTATGTATTAAATAGAGGAAATCTTAATACCAAAAAATCCACAAGAGTAAGAGTTATTTCAATAAATATTTCTAAACCTTTTCAAAAAATTAATGATCAATTGTATTTAAAATCAGTTAAATATTTATCTAAATATAGTAATTTTGCATTGATAATAATTAAAAAGGAAATTACAAAAAATAATATTAATGATACCGTCAAAAGTACCAATGTTTTAAGGTACTACGGAATTGGAGCTCAAATTATTAAAGATTTAAAAATAAAAAACATGATATTGGTCTCTAGATCAAAAAAAAAAATAATAGGCTTAGATGGGTATGGAATTAAAATTACTAAACAAGAAATAATTAAATAATGAAACAAATTAAGATTTGTATAGTCAGATCAAAATATAATAAAACTTCTCATATTCTTAAAAGTGCTACCGAAGAACTTTCAAAAAGAAAAATATATTACAAAGTTTTTGAAGTGCCAGGCGCTTTTGAAATACCAGTTGTTATAGCTAGAAATATTAAAAAATTTGACGGATTTATAGCTGTTGGAGCTATTATCAAAGGCGCAACGCCAAATTTTGATTTCATATCTTCTGCGATAACTAATGCTATTATGCAACTTTCTATTTTACACAAAAAGCCTATTGGTAATGCTTTGCTTACGTGTCTTAATGAGAAACAATCTATATTAAGAGCTAATAAAGGTTACGAAGCAGCGATTGCAGTGAGCGAAGTTTTAAATGCCAAATAAAAAAAGTGTAAGTCCAAGAGTTAGAATTATCCAAAAACTTTATGGAAATTCTCTAAACTCGGATGCTGAAATAGAATATCCTAAAAGTAATTATAAAAAATTTATCAAGGATGTTGTTCAAGGAACTATTGAAAGAAATGATTTAATTGAAGATACTATTTCCAAGTATTTAGCTGAAGATTTAGATTTTAAAAGAACTGATAAGTTATTGAAAATTATTATATTTGCTGCAGTTTTTGAACTTCTGTTTAAGCATAATAATCCTGTAAAAGTTATAATTAGTGAATATGTCAAAACATCTGAGTTCTTTTTAGAAAAAGCACAGATTAAATTTGTTAATGCTATATTAGATAAAATTGCCAAAAATATAAGAAAAACTAATTAAATTTTCTTAAAATATAATTTAAAACTATTTCTTGCGTTTAATTGATTAATTTGTCAATTATGATGATCTTTATGAATTCAGTAAACGAAATTTTATATTTAATAATTTTTGCAGGTCTTTTAGCTATCGTTTATAGTTATTTTCTTTCTTCGCAAATTCTTAGTTCAAGCGATGGTAATGCAAAAATGCAAGATATTGCTGAAGCAATTCAAATAGGAGCTAAAGCTTATTTAAAGAGACAATATAAAACGATCGCAATTGTAGGTGTAGTTGTTTTATCTATAGTAACTTATTTTTTTAGTCCACTTGTTGGTTTAGGATATTTTATTGGCGCAGCACTTTCTGGTGTTGCTGGTTATGTTGGAATGTTAATTTCGGTTGAAGCAAATGTTAGAACTGCGCAAGCTTCAAGAAATAGCTTACAAGCTGGATTAACAATGGCATTTAAGTCTGGTGCAATTACAGGATTGTTGGTTGCTGGATTAGCTCTTTTAGCAATTGCAATTTATTATTATATTTTATTAGAATTCAAGGTTGAAAAAAGAGAAATTATAGATGCGTTAGTAGCATTAGGATTTGGTGCTTCGCTAATTTCAATCTTTGCAAGATTAGGCGGTGGAATTTTTACCAAAGGAGCAGATGTTGGTGCTGATTTAGTTGGAAAAGTCGAAGCTGGTATTCCAGAAGATGATCCAAGAAATCCTGCAGTAATTGCTGACAACGTTGGAGATAATGTTGGCGATTGTGCAGGTATGGCCGCAGACTTATTTGAAACTTATGCGGTTACAATCGTAGCTACTATGGTTTTAGCGTCTATTTTTTTTTCAAATAATCCTGTCATGATGATTTATCCTTTAGCAATTGGTGGATCATGTATTTTAACTTCAATAATTGGCACGTGGTTTGTTAAATTAGGAAAATCTAAAAATATTATGAATGCTCTTTATAAAGGATTTGTTATAACGGCCATTTTATCCTTGATTATTTTATATCCAGTTACTGACTCTATTCTAGGATTAGAAACAATCTTTAAATTTTCAGAGAAAAGTTTTACTGGATTAGATTTATATATGTGTGGTGTTGCTGGATTGGTAATAACTGGTTTATTAATATGGATAACTGAATACTATACTGGAACAAATTATAGACCAGTTAAATCAATTGCTCTATCATCAACAACAGGTCATGGAACAAATGTTATTCAAGGTTTGGCAGTTTCCATGGAAGCAACGGCTGCACCTGCATTAATTATTGTGATTGGTATTCTTTATACCAATAGTTTAGCTGGAATATTCGGAATAGCAATTGCAGTTACTTCTATGCTTGCACTAACTGGCATGGTAGTTGCTTTAGATGCCTATGGACCAGTTACAGATAATGCTGGTGGTATTGCTCAAATGGCAAATCTTCCAAAAAATGTAAGAAAAATTACAGATGCTTTAGATGCCGTAGGAAACACAACCAAAGCTGTGACTAAAGGTTATGCGATAGGTTCAGCGGGTTTAGGGGCTCTAGTTTTGTTTGCTGCTTACACTGAGGATATTAAATTTTTCTCTACAGTTAAAGGATCTGCACTTGAAGGAGTAAAAGTAAGTTTTGATTTATCCAATCCTTTTGTAGTTGTTGGCTTGCTGGTAGGGGGAATGCTACCTTATCTTTTTGGTTCAATGGGAATGCAAGCAGTTGGTAGAGCAGGAGGCGCTGTTGTTATTGAAGTGAGAAGGCAATTTAAAAAAATTCCTGGCATAATGAAAGGAACTAGAAAACCTGATTACGGTAGACTAGTAGATTTATTAACAAAGACAGCAATAAAAGAAATGATTATTCCTTCTTTATTGCCCGTTTTATCTCCTGTGGTTTTATATTTTATTATTTTACCAGTTGGTGGAATGAGTGCAGCTTTATCTACTTTAGGTGCAATGTTATTAGGCGTAATTATAACTGGTTTATTTGTTGCTATATCAATGACAGCAGGTGGTGGGGCTTGGGACAATGCCAAAAAATATATTGAAGATGGTAACTTTGGGGGAAAAGGCTCAGAAGCACATAAAGCTGCTGTTACAGGTGATACTGTAGGAGATCCCTATAAAGACACTGCTGGTCCAGCTATTAATCCAATGATTAAGATTACAAATATTGTAGCTTTACTTTTATTAGCTGCGATTTCACACTAAAATTTTTTTTTCCCATACATTTTTTGTCTTATACTAGACAAAAATTTATTAATGGTACTTTCTTGCGTTACCGTATTTTCAGTTTCTTTTGTTGAATATGCAATCTCATTCATATTTTCTTTATCATAAATTTTTTTACTGATCAAAATTCCATATTTGTCAAATTTAAGTTCTAAAACATTATTTTCTGTTAGCACGTTTTGACCTAATTTAATTAATTTACCTCTAGAAATAGTTCTTTCAAAATAAAGCCAAGTACCCTCATCTTTTATTGACAATGAATGAGGGTTGCCAATTAAGGTTATCACATCATTTTGATTAGTCTTGCCAATTACTAAAGTTTTTTCCCTATTTTCTAAGAAATTGATTCCATGCGGCTTGTTAACTTCATTTAGCTGGCAGTTAGTTAAAAAAAATAAAAAAAATATGGTATAAAGTTTTTTATAATGATTTCTTTTTATCAAAGTCACAACAACCTTTTATATAACAAATTTGTTGAATTATCACGTAATTTTTTTTTTTATAAAGATATTCTTTTAAAAGACAATTTTGAAACTCGAATAAATCTTATTTTTGTTCATTTTTCTTTAATACTTATAATTTTTAAAAAAAAAAAAAAGGAGTTTCCTCAAGAAATTTTTGATTTTTTTTTTTTAAATATTGAATATCACATTAGAGAGCTAGGCTATGGAGACATAGCCGTAAACAAAAAAATGAAAACGTTAAATAGATTTTTTTATGATATACTCCTAAAAATTAATAAATCTAAATCTGAAGTTTTTGAAGTTAATGGTGAGATTTTAAAAACCTACTTCAATTTAGCGAGCACCAATAACTCTTTATTAATTGATGATTTAATTGATTATTTCAATAGTTTTTATAATTTTTGTTTTGAATTGGATATAAATAATGTATTAAAAGGTAAAATAAATTTCAAATATAAAATAAATGGCCGTACCTAAACGTAAAACAACACCTTCAAAAAGAAATATGAGACGATCACATCATCGTGTTAAATCTCTCAATATTGTTGAGGATAAAAAAAGCGGTGAATATAGACTGTCACACCATGTTGATTTAAAAACTGGTTACTATAACGGAAAAAAAATCTTAGACCTATAGTCTTAAATAATAATAAATTATGAATAAAAGAATCGTAATTGCAATTGATGCAATGGGTGGTGAAAATGCTCCTTATAAAAATATTAAAGGGGTTTCTTTATTTTTAAAAAAAAATCCAAATAAAAATGATATTTTTTTTAATCTCTATGGAGATGAAAACTTAATTAATATAGAATTAGATAAATATAATATTTCATCTAATTTATATAAAATTTATAAATCAAGCACAGTTATTTCAGATGGAGAGAGTCCACTGACAGCTATAAAAAATTCTAAAGATAGCAGTATGTGGCATTCAATTAATTCTCAAATAATATCAAATTCAGATATTACTTTATCGGCGGGCAATACAAGTGTTTTGTTTCTGTTATCTAAAATGCTTCTTAAAATGATAGAATCTGTTAGTAGGCCTGCACTAGCTGGTTTATGGCCGAATGAAAAAAATGTGAATGTGGTTTTGGATCTTGGGGCCAATGTTGAATGTGATGAAAAAAATTTAATTGATTTCTCTGAAATGGGTGCTGCTTTATATAAAGCTTTATTTCCAGATGAAATTGCAAAAGTTGCATTGTTAAATATTGGCACAGAAGAAATTAAAGGTACTGAAACATTAAAGAAGGCTTACGCCAAACTAAAAGAAATTAGTAAATACGGCGATTTTCAATTTAATGGATTTATTGAAGGTAACAAAATTACAAACGGAGATTCTAATATAATTGTTACCGATGGTTTTACAGGAAATATTGCTTTAAAAACCGCAGAAGGAACAGCTAAATTTATAACTGAGTCACTTAAAAAATCATTGATGTCAAATTTTTTTACAAAAATTTCAATTCTTTTTTCATTTTTTGCTTTAAAAAAATTTAAAGAGAAATTAGATCCAAGAAAATTTAATGGAGCAATATTTTTAGGTTTAAAAGGACCGGTTGTCAAAAGCCATGGATCTACAGATGCCATTGGATTCTACTACTCAATTGATTTGTGTTATCGTATCATTAAAGGTGATTTAATGAATAAAATTAAGAACAATTTAAGCAATGTTAATAAAGAAGTCAATTAGAGGAAATATTCATAAAAAAGAAATAATTAATAATATTTTTTTTAAGCTTGGCCTACCGAATAATTATATTGCTAAAATTGTAAACGATATATTCACAACTTTAATTTCAAATATCTTTATTAATAAAACTATTAAAATAAAAAATTTTGGTACTTTTTTTTTAAAAAAAAAAAATAAAAGAATAGGGAGAAATCCCAAAAATAAAATTAATTATGAAATTTCTGAAAGAAATATTGTTATTTTTAAACCATCAGAAAAGTTAAAAAAAAAGATAAATACTTATGACTAAAGATACAAAAAAACTTTTTAATATTTCTGATGTAGCAAAAATGTTTAATTTGATAAATCCAAAAACAAAGAAGGCATCAACTCATACACTTAGATTTTGGGAAACTAAATTTAAACAACTAAAACCAATGCTATTAACGGGAGGGAGGCGTTATTATTCTAAAAAAAATTTAGAAGTTATAAAGATGATTATATTTTTATTGAAAGATCAAGGTTTAACTATAAATGGAGCAATAAAAGCTATGTCCGATAAGTCTAAACAACTTGACGGAATAGAAACATTGAGTATAAGAAGTGAATATCAAAAAACAAATATTAAACTTAAACTAAAAAAAATTCTAGAAAAAATAAAAAAACTTAATGGCTAAAAAATCACATATTAAAGTTAGATTGGTACCCGAAGCAAATCCAGATAGTGGTTTTTTTTATTATACAAGAAAGCCCACAAAAGGCGAAAAGGTTAAAGATAAATTAAGAGTAAGTAAGTACAATCCTATGACTAGAAAACACGAAATTTTTGTTGAAAAAAAATTACCCCCTCATAGTAAATAAATTATTTTTTTTTAAATTTTTTAAACTCATATTTAATAAAACTTCGTATAACTGTTTTCCAAATATTAACGGTAATTTCAGGATCTATTTTAAATTTTACGGAATATTTCTTAATTCTTTCTAAAATAAATTTAATTCTTTTTTGGTCAACTATTTCTTTTTTATTTTTTTTTAATTTAATAATTTTATTTACTAATAAAAATCTTTTTTTTAAGCCTTTTAAAAGCTTTAAATCTAGTTTGTCGAGTTTTTTCCTAATTTGATTGATTTTTGGATTTTTCATAGCGACATTTAAATCAGATTTAATTAATATTTAAATTATATATTAATTTTAATCATGATTAAAAATAATAAATATAATAATTTTTTTTTTTATTGGCTTATAAGCTTAATAACATTAATAGCTCTTATTATCATTATAGGTGGACTTACTCGATTAACTGATTCTGGTTTATCAATTACTAAATGGGAAATTTTTAAAGGATTTCTACCTCCTCTAAATCAAGAACAATGGGAGAAATATTTTTTAGAATATAAATCAATACCACAATATATTTTTTTAAATTCAAGTATGTCTCTACGGGAATTTAAATTTATTTTTTATTGGGAATATTTACACAGGTTATTTGCTCGAATTATTGCATTATTCTTTTTTATTCCATTTATATTTTTAATTTATAAAGATTTATTAAATAATTATTTAAAATCAAGATTAGCAATCATTGGTATGTTGATTTTACTACAAGGTTTTATCGGATGGTTTATGGTAGTAAGTGGTTTAACAGAAAATCTGAGTGTAAGTCATTATCGTCTATCAATTCATTTATTTACTGCATTCATTATATTTTCATCTTTAATTTGGATGTGCATGAATTATTATTTTAATACAAGAAAAAAATTTTTTTATAATGATTCAAGTTATTTTTCTTTAAAAATTTTATTATTCTTTATTTTTTTACAGATAGTAATAGGAGCTTTTGTTTCAGGACTAGATGCTGGTAAAATATATCAAACATGGCCACTTATGAATGATAATTATTTACCAAGCGATATTTTTTTAAATAATTTATTTGATTTTAACGATCCAGGATTTATACAATTCTTACATAGAAATATTGCATATTTTATTTTTTTTATAAGTATTTTTTTGGGTATATTTATTTTTAGAAATAAAGTTAAAAATTTGTACAATTCTTATTTAATTTATATTTTATTTATAATTATTCAAATTTTTTTTGGTGTTTTTGTTTTATATTCAAACGTAAATATCTATTTTGCATCCTTACATCAAATATCAAGTATTTTTTTGATAATTTCTTCTCTCAATCTATATTTTCGATCGATAAGGACTAATTAAGGTCAAATTTAAAATATTTATTCTTTAGATAACTTTAAATTTAATTGACTTTTTGAGTCATTATTAGTAACTATCGCCGTAATTTAAATGACACCGTTTATTAAAAAAAAAGAAATTAAAAATAATTGGCACCTCATCAGCGCAGAGAACGCAGTTGTTGGTAGACTTGCTTCTTATATCTCAAGAGTTTTGAGAGGAAAAAATAAAGCAACTTATAATCCTCATATGGATGATGGAGATTTTGTAATTGTTACCAATATAGAAAAAATTAAGTTTACTGGTAAAAAACATACCAAAAAAATTTATTACAGACACACGGGTTACCCAGGGGGTATCAAAGAAACAACTCCTGCAATGTTTCATGGAAAAGATAAATCAGATGAAATCCTTAAACTCGCAGTAAAAAGAATGCTACCAATAGGTCCTTTAGGAAGAAAACAGTTATCTAAACTAAAAATATATAAAGGTGATAATCACCCACATGATTCACAAAATCCAACTATTGTTAATTTTAAGAACCTAAATAAAAAAAATACAATAAGTATTTAATGGAACAACAAACTTCTTTAAGCACAGCTGTTCCCAAAAAAATTAAACTAGATTTTAAAGATAGCAAATATGCTACTGGTCGAAGAAAAAGATCTATTGCTAAAGTTTGGATAAAAAAAGGAACTGGTATTATTCACGTAAATGGAAAAAAAATGCACGAATACTTTAAGCGACCAGTTCACCAAATTATTGTAATGCGTCCGCTTGAAATATCAAATGTTACTAATGTTTATGATGTTAAAGCTTCTGTAAAAGGAGGTGGTCTTTCAGGACAAGCTGGAGCAATAATACATGGTATTTCTAGAGCATTAGTTTTATTAGATACAAATTTAAAAACAACTTTAAAAAAAGAAAAATTAACCACTCGCGATTCAAGAAAAGTAGAGAGAAAAAAATACGGTCGAAAAAAAGCTAGAAGAAGCTTCCAGTTCTCAAAAAGATAGATCATTTAAATTTCTTATTAATTCTATCAGTGATATAAATATTTAATGTCACAAAAAAAAATTAACATTGTTGTAGCTGGGGCAACTGGGTATATTGGATTAGACTTGGTTTTTTATTTATCAAAGCATCCTAGAGTAAATATATCTTATCTTTGTGCACAAAAAAATTTAGGAAAAGATATTAAAACTTTTGATAAGAGAATTATAAAAAAATTACCTAAAATTACTAATTTAGAAAAAGTTGATTGGACGAATATTGATTTACTTTTTTTATCATTACCTAATGGGTATGCACAAAAAATAGTTAAAAGTTTATATAACTTTAAACATTTAAAATTTATTGATTTGTCAGCTGATTTCAGAATTGAAGATAAAGATAAATACAGACAATGGTATTCAATAAAACATAATGCTATAAATTTAATTAGAAAATCTATTTATTCTATTCCTGAGTTTAGCAAAGATAAGATTAAAAATTTCAGAATTATAGCTAATCCAGGTTGCTATCCAACATCTATTCAGTTGGTTTTAGTTCCGCTTTTAAAAAAATCTTTAATTAAAACAGATAATATTATTATAGATTCTAAATCAGGGTATTCTGGAGCAGGTAAAAATTTTAAATCAAAATTTGACCATGAAAATTTTTATGAGTCAACATTTGCTTACGGAATTGAAAAACATAGACACATGTCTGAACTAGATCAAGAATTTAAAAAATATTCACAAAAAAATGTTAAATATACTTTTAATCCTCATTTACTACCAGTGTTTAGAGGTATTCTTTCCACTATATATATTGAAATGAATAAAAAAATTAATGTGCAAAAAATATATTCTGAACTTAAAAAAGTTCATTTTAATAATAAATTTATACATTTAAACAAAATTAACACACCCATGGGAAGTGGAAATGTTTTAAATACAAATAACTGTGAAATCTCAGTTTGTAAAACAAGATACAAAAACAAATTAGTGATTTTCTCAGCAATAGATAATTTAGTTAAAGGGGGTTCAGGACAGGCAATCCAAAATATGAATATAATGTACAATTTT
Organism: Pelagilacustribacter hypolimneticus (SeqCode); assembly: GCA_965235125.1. Lineage (GTDB taxonomy): Bacteria > Pseudomonadota > Alphaproteobacteria > Pelagibacterales > Pelagibacteraceae > Pelagilacustribacter > Pelagilacustribacter hypolimneticus. The sequence goes on from CBDDXH010000005.1 coordinate 27,734, forward strand.
AAAGAAAATCTTGGTTTATAATGAGAATAATTTATTTTTTTTTTATTTTATTTATATTTGCATGCTCTCCTATAAAAAAAGAATATGTCTGCGGTAATCGCCCTTGTGTTGATAAAAAAGATTTTGATGAATATTTCTCTAAAAATTTAACAATGGAAGTTAAAAACTCTGAACAAAAAAAAAATCAAATACCCGATTTAGTTAAATTAAACACAGAAACACCGATTTCAAAGCAAAAAAATAAGGATTCTATTAAAGAAGATGAAAAAATAAGAAAAAAAAATGATGATGAAAAATTAAAAATAGAAAAGCAAAAATTATTAGATCAAAGAAAAGCTAAAGAAAAAGAAGAAAAAATTAAAGAAAATGAAAAAAAATTAATTACAAAAAAATCAAAATCTAATGAAAAAGAAAATAAAATAATTAATAATAAAATAAAAAATAAGTCTCAAGATACATCTGATACTAATACCAAAGATAATGCTAATAAAGAAAAAGCAAAAATAGTCGTAGATAAAAAAAGTACAATTGATTCTGTTAAATATGAAAATATAAAAAATAAATGTGATGAAATAAAAGATTGTGATATTGATACGATTGCTGAAAAATTGATTAAAAGCGGAAAAGATAAACCATTTCCAAAAATTACTTCAAATTAATTTTAAATGATAAAGAAAATGAACATTGTTATTGTTGGCCTAGGTAATATTGGATCCTACTTTTATAATTATTTAAAAAAAAATAAAAATATTTTAGCCAATAAAACCAACACCGTTCCAAATATACTTTATGTATCTACAAAATCTTTTGAAAAAAAAAGAAATTGTATAATTTCAAAAAAATTATGGTTAAAAAATTGTATTTCAGCTACAAAAATGAAAAATGTTGATATTATAGTTGAATTAATTGGTGGCGCAGAAGGAATAGCTAAGAAATTAGTATTTGAAGCATTAAAAAATAAAAAACACGTCATAACCGCTAACAAAGCTCTTGTGGCTAAATATGGAGATAAATTAGCTGAAATTGCAGAAAAAAATAATGTAAATTTTGAATTTGAAGCTGCTGTTTGCGGAGGTATACCTATTATTCGTTCTATCAAAGAGGGATTAATTGCTAATAATGTTATTAAAATTTACGGCATATTAAATGGTACATCCAATTATATTTTATCCTCCATGGATAAAGATAAACTTGATTATAAAGATGCATTAATTAAAGCACAAAAACTAGGTTATGCTGAAAGTAATCCTTCATCAGATATAAATGGCGATGATGTCGCTTCAAAAATTAAAATTTTAACTGCTCTTTCTTTTAATTCTTTTATTGATAATAAATCTATATTTGTTGAGGGAATTAAAAATATTGACCAAACAGATATTAATAATGCAAATCTATTAGGCTATAAGATTAAATTATTTGGTATAGCAGAATTAATAAATAATAAAATTATACAAAGGGTTCATCCGGCACTCATTAAAAGCAATTCTTATATCGCCAACATCAATGGAGTTTTAAATGCTGTTATAGTTGAATCTAAGCCAGTAGGCCAAAGTGTATTGCAGGGTGAAGGGGCAGGAGCAGGTCCCACAACGTCTTCTTTAATATCAGATTTATGCTCAATACTTAGAGGAAATATTAAATTTCCTTTTGTTATTTCTTACAAAAAAAGAAAATCGGCATTATTTGAAAACATTGCTAATAAAAAATTCTCCGTTTATTTTCGTTTAGATGTCAAAGATAAACATGGAATATTATCTGATATTACAAAAGTAATGGCAAAAAATAAAGTTTCTATTAAAAGACTAATTCAAAATCCAACTGAAAATAAAAAAAATGCATCAATCGTTATTATAACGCATCATGCTAAAAGTTCATCTTTATCCAAAGTTATGTCTATTTTAAACAATAAAAATTATATCGTTAACGATTCTAAATTTATCAGAATTGAAGATATCTAATGAGCTTAGATAAAAGCTATTTGGATCAATTTATCAAAGTCACAGAATTTGCTGCATACGGGGCTTCTGCTTTTATTGGCAAAGAAGATAAAAATGCTGCCGATCAAGGTGCGGTTGATAAAATGAGAGATCAATTAAATAAAATAGATATGATTGGCAATGTTGTAATAGGTGAGGGTGAAATGGATGAAGCTCCGATGCTTTACATTGGAGAAAAAATTGGTACAAAAAAAGGCCAAGAAATTGATATAGCAATAGATCCACTTGAGGGAACTAACTTTACAGCTAAGAATTTACCAGGTGCATTTTCAGTATTAGTTGCTGCAGAAAAAGGGAATTTATTATCAGCACCTGATACTTATATGGAAAAAATTGTGATTGGATCTAATTTACCGTCTAATTTATTAGATTTAGATAATTCTATAAAAACCAATATTCATTTATTAGCAGAAGCTAAGAAGAAACAAACGTCTGAATTAAGTGCTTGCGTATTAAACAGGCCAAGACATAAAGAAATTATTGAAACATTAAAGAGATTAAATGTGAAAATAAACTTTATAACAGATGGAGATATAGCAGGGGCACTATCAGTTGTTGGAGACTCTCCTAAAAATGATATTTATCTAGGAACAGGCGGAGGTCCAGAGGGAGTCATTACTGCAGCAGCATTATCGTGTTACGGCGGTCAAATACAAGGTCGATTAATTTTAGATAAAAATGAAGCTCTCAAAGCAAAAAGATTAGGAATTAACGATTATAAAAAAAAATATAATATGGAAGATATGGTCAAAGGAGACCTGATTTTTTGTGCAACTGGTGTTACAGATAGCGATCTTGCTAAAGGTATAGTTCTTTCAAATACTACTTTTAAAGTAAATACTTTTGTCCTTCACAAAAGTCAAAATATAAAAAAAAAGATTACAAATACTTACAGTAAATGAAATTAGTTTCTGTGAGAGGAAAAGACTGGATTTCAAAACAATTTAATATTGATGAAATTGAATTTTTTAAAACAAATTATTTTATAGATGAAATTGTTGCAAAACTTCTTTCAATTAGAAAAATCAAAAAAGAAGAGGTTAAGTTTTTTCTTGATTCCTCTATCAAGAATATTCTACCTAACCCATTTATTTTAAAAGACATGGATAAAGCCATTGATAGAGCTGTAGTTGCTATCACAAATAAAGAAAAAATAGGTATATTTGGTGATTATGATGTTGATGGAGCAACATCTGTTGCAATTTTAGGACAATACTTCAAAAACTTAAATATTAATTTTGAAATTTATATACCCGACAGAAAAACAGAAGGTTTCGGTCCAAATCAGAAAGCTTTTTTAGAACTAATAAACAAAGGTGTTAATTTAATTTTCACTGTAGATTGCGGTACATTATCTTTTGAACCAATGAATTTTGCAAAAAATAAAAATATCGATGTTATTATTCTTGATCATCATCAGTCAGAAATAAATTTACCTAACGCTCACTCCATTGTTAATCCTTGCAGATTTGATGATAGATCTGAACTTAACTATCTTTGCGCTGCTGGAGTATGTTTTTTATTTTTAATTGCATTAAACAAAAGATTAAGAGAACAAGATTGGTTTAAGTCAAATAATATTGTTGAGCTTGATCTAATAAATATACTTGATTTAGTTTCCTTAGGGACTGTTTGTGATGTTGTTCCATTAATCGGACTAAATCGAGCTATTGTTCGACAGGGTCTTAAAGTTTTAAAAAGAAAAAAAAATTTAGGTTTAAAAACATTAATCGAATTAAATAATATTGAAAATGATATTACAGCGTATCATTTAGGCTATATTCTTGGCCCACGAATTAATGCTGGAGGAAGAGTTGGTAAATCATCTCATGGTGCAAATTTGTTATTAAATAATAATGCTCAAGAAACATTTAAAATTGCAACTGAGTTAAATAATTACAATAAAGAAAGGCAAATTCTTGAATCTGATTTATTAAACAAAATATTAAATACAAATTATAAAAATATCTCAGATCCGATAATCATTTTACATGGAGAGAATTGGCATGAAGGAATTATTGGTATTATAGCAGCAAGAGTAAAAGAGAAATATAATAAACCAACAATTATTATTTCCACTACCTCTGATCTTGGTAAAGGATCAGCAAGATCTATTTATGGTTTTGATATGGGTTCAACTATTATCGGTGCTGTTCAAACTGGGTTGTTAATTAAGGGTGGGGGTCATAAAATGGCAGCTGGATTTACTATAAGTGTCGAAAAAATCGAAGAATTTAAAGAATTTGTTTTAAAAAAATTTAGATCAATAAATATAAATTTAGATGATCAAAAAAAATATTATTTCGATGCAGAAATTGCTCCATCTGCAGTGAATATAGATTTTTTTGAGAAAGTAAATCTGCTCGCTCCTTTTGGATCTGGAAATGCAGAACCTAAATTTTTAATAAAGGATTTAAAAGTATTGAACTCAAAAATTGTAGGTGAAAAACATATTAAATCTGTATTATTAGGATCAGACTCATCAACTATAAAAACTATATCCTTTAATTCAGTTGAAACAGATTTAAGCCCATATTTATTAAAAAAAAATATGAAATTCTTTAACATCGTCGGTAAATTGAGTCTAAACGAATGGAGAAGTCAAAAAAATGTAGAGTTTATTATTGATGATATATCTGTTATTAAATAGTCGAAAAAATAGGTCCCATCGTCTATCGGTTAGGACACGTGGTTTTC
>CBDDXH010000006.1:0-31332 GCA_965235125.1 Pelagilacustribacter hypolimneticus (SeqCode)
TCTGCATCATTTGTATTTCTCCAAAATTGCCAATAATCGTAGGCAGAAAGTAATTTTTCATCCAACCAAATTGCACCATCTTCAGTTTTCCCCATCTTGGCTCCCGAAGAAAGCGTTATTAGTGGAGTAGTTAGACCAAAAGATTCTTTTTGATTGATTTTTCTAATTAATTCAACTCCGTTAACAATATTCCCCCATTGGTCTGAGCCACCAATTTGTAGAACACAATCATATTTTTCATTTAGTTTATAAAAATCATAGGCTTGTAAGATCATATAATTAAATTCCATATAACTAAGTGATTGCTCTCTTTCTAGGCGAAGTTTTACGCTATCAAAACTCAACATTTTATTTATTGTAAAATGCTTTCCTATATTTCTTAAAAATTCAATGTATTTTAATTTATTTAACCATTCAGCATTATTAACAAAAATTGGTATTGTTTTTTTATCTTTAAAATTTAATAATTTTTTAAATATTTTTTTTATCTTTACAATGTTAGCATTAATAGTTTTATCATTTAAAATTTTTCTTGTAGCATCTTTACCCGAAGGGTCGCCTATAAGTGTTGTACCACCTCCAAGTAAGACAATTGGTTGATGGCCACACCTCTGTAGTAATCTCAAACACATGATTTGTAACAAACTGCCCACATGCAAACTAGGAGCGGTACAATCAAAGCCAATATAGGCTTTAATTGATTTATTACTCAGTAAATTAATTAATTTATCTTTATCGGTGCACTGATGGATAAAGCCCCTTGCAGTGATTTTATTTATAAAGTTATTTATCATAGAGAATTTGATTAAATTAGTTTTACACAATAATACTTATAAATTAAATAACAATAATGAGTAATTTAATCTTATCTATTGGTTTAATGAGCGGAACCTCAAGTGATGGTATTGATGCATCAATAATAAAATCTGATGGAGAAAATCAAGTATACTTTTTAGGAAATTATTTTTTACCTTATGATAAAAAAACTAAGCTCAAGATTAGAAATTTAAAAGAAAAAATAAATTTATTTACAGATTTAGAAAAACACAAATTAGAAATAAATGCTTTAGAAAAAGAAATAACATTGTTTCATGCAAAAACTGTTAATCTAATTCTCAAAAAATGCCAAATAGACAATTCTAAAATTAATCTAATCGGATTTCATGGTCATACTATTTTTCACAATTTTAAAGAGAAAAAAACAAAGCAAATCGGAGACGGAAAGCTTTTATCTCAATTAACCAGTCTAAATGTAGTTAATAATTTTAGAGAAAATGATATTAATAATGGAGGACAAGGAGCTCCACTTGTTCCAATTTTTCATAAATTACTTCAGACAAAATTAAAATTAAATATGCCCGTACTGTTTGTAAATATTGGCGGAATATCTAATTTAACTTATCTTGATAAAGATCAAAAAATAGTAAGTTTTGATATTGGCCCAGGAAATTTTTTAATAGATAAAATATTACAATTAAAATCTCAAAATAAGGTTGAATTTGATGAAGATGGGAAAATTGCTTTTTCTGGTAGAGTTGATAAAAATATTTTAGATAGTTATTTAAGCGATCCTTACTACGAAGCTTTACCTCCAAAATCTTTGGACGTAAATGATTTTACTCTTGGTCCTTTACGAAGTTTGAGTCTAGAAGACTCAGTAGCAACTTTATCTGAGTTAACATCTATAACAATCACTAATACCTTAAATTTTTTTAGTACTAAACCAAAAGAAATTATTTTATGTGGAGGAGGGAGAAAAAATAAATATATTTTTGAACGTATAAAAAAATTAAGTAAAATTTTTACACGTAGTATTGACGAATATAAAATAGACGGTGATTTTATAGAATCCCAAGCTTTTGCTTATCTTGCTATTAGATCCCTTTTAAAAAAAACTATTTCATTTCCCGAAACTACTGGAGTTTTAAAACCTTCTACAGGTGGAGATTTTATTCAATTTAAATAAGAGCTGTTTTTTCTTTAATATATTTTTCTATTTCTTTACTTAATTCGTCCTCTTTATTTTTAAAAAAATGATTTGCATTTTTAATTTTTGTAAAAGCCACCTCTATTCCTTTTTGGCTTTTAATTCTTTTATTTAATTCATCCATGCTTTCTTTGGTTACTAATTCATCTTCATCACTATATACGATTTGACCTGATGTTGGGCATGGAGCCAAAAATGAAAAATCATAAACATTTGGCTGGGGAGATATAGCAATAAAATTATTTACTTCAGGTCTTCTCATGATTAATTGCATACAAATTAATGCACCAAAAGAAAATCCAGACACCCAACATTGACTATAATCTAAATTTTCTCTTTCTATCCAATCTAAAGCTGCTGCAGCATCTGACAATTCTCCTTGTCCATTATCAAATACGCCATCACTTTTACCAACACCTCTAAAATTAATTCTAGTTACAGAAAAACCATTTTCTAAAAAAATATTATAAGTTGTTTGAACAATTTTATTATTCATAGATCCACCGTACTGTGGATGAGGCGGAAGCACTATTGCTACAGGTGAACCAAATTTTGGATTTTTATAATATTTTCCTTCAAGCCTTCCTGCCGGCCCTGGTATAAATATTTCATTATTTTTAGGTTTCATTAGTTAGTAATGATAATTAGTTTCAAGAAAAAAATAGATTTATAGCATGTTTTAATAGCGACAATTTAATTTTTTATAAACTTGACTGTTTTAGTAGGAATAAGCTAATAAGCTTAAAAAACATAGAGTTTATATGAAATTAACCACTAAAGGTCGTTATGCAGTTATGGCTATGGCAGACTTAGCTGCCAATGAAAGCTTCAAGCCAGTAAGTTTAAACGAAATCGCTGTTAGGCAAAATATATCGCTTTCTTATTTAGAACAGCTATTTCTAAAGCTAAAAAATAATAATTTAGTAAAAAGTGTAAGAGGCCCACATGGAGGGTATGTACTTGAAAAAAAAGCTAAGGACATAAAACTTTCAAGCATTATTTCTGCAGTTGCTGAAGAGATAAAATTACTTAATTGCAAAAAAGATTCAAAGAAAGGATGCTCAGGAAAAAACGTTAAATGTATTACACATAATCTTTGGTATGATTTAGAAAAGCATATTAATGGTTTTTTTGAAAATAAAAATCTCCAAGAATTAGTTTCAAAACAAGAAAATATTATCTAACATGGAAAGCCAAGATTTAAATATTAATAAAGAATACAAGTATGGTTTTACAACCGATATTGAAAGTATTAGAGCCCCCAAAGGTCTTAATGAAGATTCTATAAAATTTATCTCTAAAATAAAAAAAGAACCTAAGTGGATGCTAGACTGGAGATTGAAAGCTTTTAGTAGATTACAAAGTTTAAAAGAGCCTAATTGGCAAAAACCAAAGTATCCTAAAATTAAATATCAAGATTTGTATTATTATTCAGCACCAAAAAGTGTATCTGGCGAACCTAAAAGTTTAGACGAAATTGATCCTAAAATTTTAGAAACCTATAAAAAGCTTGGCATACCTTTAGTTGAGCAACAAAGATTAAATGGAATAGCAGTTGATGCAGTATTTGACTCGGTCTCAGTTGCAACCACATTCAAAGAAGAGTTAACAAAAAAAGGAATAATATTTTGTTCTATATCAGAAGCTATTCAAAAACATCCAGATATAGTAAAAAAATATTTAGGTTCTGTTATCCCTTTAAGCGATCATTATTTTGCAACTTTAAACTCTGCAGTTTTTACCGATGGCTCATTTGTTTATATTCCTCCTAATACGAGATGTCCGATGGAACTATCTACTTATTTTAGAATAAATGCTTCAGAGACAGGGCAGTTTGAAAGAACTTTAATTATTGCTGACAAAGGAAGTTACGTAAGTTACTTGGAAGGATGTACTGCCCCTATGAGAGATGAAAATCAACTTCACGCAGCTAATGTTGAGTTAATAGCTTTAGACGATGCAGAAATTAAATACTCTACAGTTCAAAATTGGTATCCAGGAGACAAAAATGGTGTTGGAGGAATATATAATTTTGTAACCAAACGAGGCGCATGTAGAGGAAAAAATTCAAAGATATCTTGGACTCAAGTCGAAACCGGATCAGCTATTACCTGGAAATATCCAAGCTGCATTTTGCAAGGAGATAATTCTGTTGGAGAATTTTATTCTATAGCGATTACAAACAATTTTCAAAAAGCAGATACAGGCACTAAAATGATCCATCTTGGAAAAAATACCAAAAGTAAAATAATTTCAAAAGGTATATCAGCTGGAAATGCCGATAACACCTATAGAGGACTTGTCGATATTAGCGAGAGAGCATCAAATTCTAGAAATTATACCCAATGCGATTCTTTATTAATGGGAAATAAATGTGGAGCGCATACTGTCCCTTATATTAAGAATAAAAACTCAACATCAACTATTGAGCACGAAGCGACCACTACAAAAATTAATGAAGAACAGCTTTATTACTGTAACCAAAGAGGATTGGATAAAGAGGAAGCCGTTAGCTTGATTGTAAACGGATTCTGTAAAGAAGTATTACAACAGTTACCTATGGAATTTGCAGTAGAAGCACAAAAGTTAGTTGCTATTAGTTTAGAAGGAAGTGTAGGCTAATGTTACAAATAAAAAACTTACACGCCAGCATTGATAAAAAATTAATTTTAAAAGGCGTAGATTTAAATATCAAATCAGGTGAAGTGCATGCAATTATGGGACCTAATGGTTCTGGCAAAAGTACTTTAGCTAACGTTCTTTCAGGAAAGAATGGCTATACCATCAAAGGAGAAATAACTTTTGATGGGATAGATTTAAACAACTTATCAGTGGAAAAAAGAGCACAGAAAGGTATTTTTTTAGCATTTCAATATCCGTTAGAAATACCAGGTGTAAACACAAATAATTTTTTAAAGACATCTTTAAATTCAGTGAGAAAAGCAAAAGGCCAAAAAGAATTAGATACCTTGACTTTTTTAAAATTAATTAAAGAAAAAGCTTTAGAACTTGGAATAGACGAAAAATTTTTATCACGCCAATTAAATGTTGGTTTTTCAGGTGGAGAAAAGAAAAAAAATGAAATTCTTCAAATGAAAATATTAGAACCTAAGCTTTCAATTTTAGACGAAACTGACTCAGGGTTAGATATCGATGCATTAAAAATTGTTGCTGACGGAGTTAATTCATATAAAAATAAAAATAATGCATTTTTGATCATCACCCACTATCAAAGATTGCTTGATTATATCAAGCCAGATTTTATTCATGTCTTATCAGCCGGTCAAATTATTAAAACAGGATGTGCCGAACTAGGAGAAGAGCTAGAAAAAACTGGTTATACAAATTTAATTTAAATGAATCAAAATTACGATTTTAGTATTGAAAAAATAAAAAATCTTTCAAAAGAAGAGAGAAATTTTAGGCAAAAAAATCTTGATTTATTTTTAGAACAAGGTTTTCCAAATAAGAGCCTTGAAGATTGGAAGTTTACAGATTTTAATTCAATTTTGAATAAAAATTTTGAAAATATTAATAATAGACACGAACATAATTTTAATAAAAAATTGGAGACGATTAAAAATATTGAACATAATTATATATTTTTAATTGATGGTAAAATAAACTCTAGTAGCTTTAAACATGAAGAAAAAAATAAAATTTTACTTAAAAACTATTCTGAAAAAAGCACAATTAAAATAGATGCAAAAAATTCATTACATTTTCTTAATAATGCATTATTTTCTTGGGGTTTTAATTTAGAAGTTTCTAAAAATTATAAATTTAAAAAACCATTGATCATTTATAATTTTTTTTCTGATAATCTTGAAAATATAATTTTAAATGATAAAAATTCTATAAAATTGAATGAAGACTCTCAATTAACATTAATTGAATATAATTCAGACAAAACAAGAAACTATTTTATTAAAAATACAGAAGATTTAGTTTCATTAGATAAAAATGCGATTTTAAATAATATTTTGATCCAAAATTCTAAAAGCAATGGTCATTTTTATAAATACATTAAAGTCTCGCTAGAGGAAGGTTCTAAATATGAAAATTATAATTTAAGTTCTGGCCTAAAATTTAATAAAGTAGATATTGAAGCAGATTTAAACAAGGAGAATGGAGTCTGTAATATTTATTCAGCATTAAATTTAATTAACGATGATCACCAGGAAATCAAAACAAGAATAAATCATAATTCGGCTCACTGTAAGAGCAATCAAAAAATTAAATATGTACTGAATCAAAATAGCAAAGGTGTTTATCAAGGCAAAATATTTGTTAAAAAGTTAGCTCAAAAAACAGATGCTTATCAATTAAGTAAAGCTTTAATTCTTAATGATAAAGCAGAGTTTGATGCTAAACCCGAATTAGAAATTTATGCCGATGATGTAAAGTGCTCACACGGATCAACCTCTGGAAGCATTGACGATGACTCAATTCATTACTTAATGACTAGAGGTATAGCTAAAGAAGAAGCTGTAAAACTTTTAATCAATGGTTTTTTAAATGAAACATTAGAGTCTATCGATAATTCAGTAATAAAAAATTTTTTAGAAGAAGTATTAGAAAATCAAATCAATGAATATTAAAGATATTAAATCTGAGTTTCCAATATTTAAACAAAGAATAAATGGAAAACCTTTAGTTTATTTAGACAGTGCAAATTCAGCTCAAAAGCCAAAAGCTGTAATTGACCGAATTTCAAATTTTTATGAAACAGAGTTTTCAAATGTAGGTAGAAGCGTACACACATTAGCTGTTAAAGCCACTAATAGATTTGAATTAACCAGAGATATTGTAAAGAAATATATTAATGCAGAATATAGAGAGGAAATAATTTTTACGAAAGGAGCTACAGAAGCAATTAATTTAGTTGCAACATCCTATGGCGAAAAGCACATTAGACAAGGTGATGAGATATTAATTACAGAATTAGAACATCATTCTAATTATGTTCCTTGGCATTTTCTTCGCACAAAAAAAGGAGCAGTAATTAAATTTGCACCTGTAAATAAAAATGGTGAAGTAGAAATCGATGATCTCAAAAAATTAATTTCTAGTAAAACAAAAATTATTGCTTTAACTCATGTTTCAAATGTTACAGGTGCCATTTTACCAATAAAAAAAATAGTAGATTTAGCAAAAGAAAAAAAAATCCCCGTACTGGTCGATGGTACTCAGGGTGCTCCGCATTTAAAAATAGACATGCAAGAACTTGGTTGTGATTTTTATGCAATTTCTTGCCATAAAATGTATGGACCAAATGGTCTAGGAATTTTATATGCAAAAAAAAAATGGGTAGATGAACTACCACCATATCAAGGAGGCGGAGGCATGATAGATGAAGTTAAAAAAGATAGTATAACTTTTTCAGATTCTCCAACCAAGTTTGAGGCCGGGACAATGCAAACAGCTGAAGTCGTTGCTTTTGCAGAATCTATAAAATTTATTGAAAAATTAGGAATGAAAAATATCCTAGCGCATGAAAATGAAATATTAGAATATGGTTTAGATAAATTAAAAAGAAATAATTCTGTAAATATAATTGGCAATCCTAAAGAGAGAGGTTCGGTTTTGTCTTTTACACTAAAAGGTATTCATCCACATGATATCGCAACAATTTTAGACGATGAAGGTGTTGCTATAAGAGCCGGGCATCATTGCTGTCAAATATTGCACGAAAAATTAGGCATTTCAGCAACAGCAAGAGCCTCTATCGGAATTTATAATAATAAAGAAGATATCGATATTTTATGTAAGGCAATTGATAATTGTAAAAAAATATTTCAAATTTAAATGGAACTTAAAGAATTATATCAAGAAATTATATTGGACCATTATAAAAGTCCCAGAAACAAAGGTATATGTTCAGGATACAGTCATGACGCGCAAGCTCATAATCCTCTGTGTGGAGATAAAGTGCACATTTATTTAAAATTAGATAAAGAAAAAAAAATATTAGATTTAAGCTTTGAAGGCGAGGGATGTGCAATATCTTTAGCTTCAGCTTCTATATTGACAGAAATCTTAAAAGGAAAAGATTTAACTTTTGCAAAAAAAGCTACTGAAGATTTTTTAAATATGGTTAAAAATAAAACAAAAATTACTCTTAATAGTTTTACAGATGATCAAATTACCACAATAACCTCTTTATCAGGTGTTCAGGAATTTCCTATGAGAGTTAAATGTGCTACAATGGTATGGCATACATTTATTTCGGCAACAGATGAAAATAATTAATAAATTATGAGTGAATTAAAAGAAAAAGTAATCTCAGAGATTAAAAAGATCTATGACCCCGAAATACCAGTAAATATTTATGAATTGGGCTTGATCTATAAAGTAGAAATTGATGAGAAAAATAAAGTGAACATAGAAATGACCCTTACAAGCCCTAACTGTCCAGTAGCAGAGAGTTTGCCAAATAATGTTAAAGAGAATATAATGAAAGTTGAAGGTATTACTGATGTAGATCTTAAATTAGTTTGGGATCCACCTTGGGATAAAAATAAAATGTCCGAAGCTGCTAAATTAGAATTAAATTTATGACACAAGTTATTAAATTAAGTGATAACGCTGCAAACAGAATAAAAGAAATTATGTCTAATGCCGACAACTCAACTATTGGAGTTAGAGTAGGCGTTCAATCCGGTGGATGTGCAGGCATGTCGTATATAATGGAATATGCAAAAGAAATTAAACCCAACGAAGAAGTTATTGAAGATAAGGGAGTTAAAGTTTTAATCGATCCTAACGCCATAATGTATTTATTAGGAACAGAAATGGATTATAAAAAAGAAAAATTTTCTTCTCAATTTGTGTTTAAAAATCCTAACGAAACTGAACGTTGTGGATGCGGGGAGTCTTTTAAGATATAATTTTAAATCCACTTTTAAAGATGGACTTAAATAATATTTTTATTGGCTATAATACATTTCGTATTCAATTGGATGAGGAGTGTGTTCTAACTTATAAATTTCCTCAAACTTTAACGAAATATACGAATCAATCTGATCATCAGTAAAAACTCCACCTTGAGTTAAGAAAGCTCTGTCTTTATCAAGATTTTCCATTGCTTCTCTTAGCGATCCACAAACTTGTGGTATATTTTTTAATTCACTTTCAGATAAATGATATAAATCTTTGTCCATAGATTTACCTGGATCAATTTTATTTTTTATTCCATCTATTCCCGCCATCAACATGGCAGCAAAACCTAAATATGGATTTCCGGCAGCATCCGGGAATCTAATTTCACATCTAGCAGCTTTTTTGTTCATAATGATTGGTATTCTACAAGATGCCGATCTGTTTCTCGAAGAGTAGGCAAGCATTACAGGTGCCTCAAAACCAGGAATTAATCTTTTATAACTATTTGTTGTTGAATTAGTAAATGCATTTATTGCTTTTGCATGCTTTAGAATTCCGCCTATGTAGTAAAGCGCTACTTGCGATAGACCTGCATATTTATCTCCCATAAACACAGGGGTACTACCTTTCCAAATTGATTGATGAACATGCATACCTGAACCGTTATCACCTTTAAGAGGTTTAGCCATGAACGTTGAAGTTTTACCAAAAGAATGAGACACCATGTGTACCGCATATTTATATAACTGAACGTTATCCGCTTGATCAGTAAGTGTACCAAAATACATTCCTAATTCATGTTGGCTTGGAGCAACTTCGTGGTGGTGTTTTTCTACTTTTACACCCATATCTTTTAAAGCTTTTAACATCTCAGCTCTCATATCTTGAGCGCTATCAACCGGGGGAACAGGAAAATAACCGCCTTTAATTGGAGGTCGATGTCCCATGTTTCCGTTTTCATATTTTTTTCCCGTGTTGTATGGCCCTTCAGAACTATCAATAAAAAAACTGCTAGTGTTCATCTTGTTTTCAAATCTTACATCGTCAAACGTGAAAAATTCTGGCTCAGGACCAAAATATGCTTTGTCTCCGAAACCTGTTTTTTTTAAATAGGCTTCAGATTTTTTTGCAGTTCCTCTTGGATCTCTTTCGTAAGGTTCTTTTTTAACCGCATCTAAAATATCGCAAAAAATATTTACTGTGTTATGAGAATTGAATGGATCAACAATTGGTCTCGCTAAATCTGGTTTTAAAATCATGTCGGACTCGTTAATTGCTTTCCAACCAGCTATTGATGAACCATCAAAGAAAACTCCTTCTTCTAACATTTCATCATCTACAATAGTTACATCCATTGTTAGGTGCTGCAATTTTCCCTTAGGGTCTGTAAATCTAAAGTCTACAAACTCTATTTCTTTATCTTTAATTAATTTTAAAACTTCTTTAGCGCTCATTGATAATTCCTTTGTAATTTTTTAAAAAAGTGTATTAAACATAACAGAACAAGAAGATTCAATAATATACTTATAAGAAATAACAGTTATGCATTTTTAACATATTACAATCTAGAATTGAAATGAAAGAAGCAAAAACTCAAGATGTAATACTTCTTGTTTTACTTGGTGCAATTTGGGGATCGTCTTTTTTTAATATAAAAATTGCCGCTCAATCTTTTGAACCTTACACTCTAGCTTTAATAAGAGTATTTTTTGCAGCATTGTTTCTATTAGTATTTTCTTTTTTTTATAAGATAAGAATTAATGCTTTTTCAAACGACTGGAAAATCTACGCTCTAGTAGGTCTTTGTAATATTGCAATTCCTTTTTCTCTAATAGCAGTCGGAATAAACAAAGTAGAAAGTTATTTAGCGGCAATATTGATGAGCACCACGCCTTTAACCGGATCAATTTTAGCACATATATTTACTAAAAATGAAAAAATTACTTTTTTTAAATCAATAGGAATTATTCTAGGTTTTACAGGTGTTTTACTATTATTTTTTGATAAATTAATTTTGAATGAAAGTAATTATTTTTTTGCATTAATTATATTAGTTGGATCAACTTTTTATTCTATAGCTGGAATAATTATTTTAAAAAAATTAAAAGACGATAGCAATTTAAATGTAACAACTTCAACAATGATTTGGGCATTAATTTTTTTATTTCCACTATCCTTTATTTTTGAAGATCCAATAAATTCCACTCCAACATTAGTATCTATGCTTTCACTTGTTTATTTAGGCTCAGTTGCAACTGGATTTGCCTGGTGGTTAAGATTTAAAATTTTAATTAAAAATGGTTTAGTTTTTCAAACGCAAGTAGCTTATCTAATACCTATTTTTGGAATATTATTTGGTGTATTAGTTTTAAAAGAGCAAATAACATGGAAAGTTTTAGTTTCTCTTATAATAATCATGTCAAGCATCTATATAGTAAAAAAATATAATAAATAAATGCTAGAATTTGATTTTAAATTTTTTATTATTTTTTTTCTGATAAGTTTTTTTTCTACTTTACTGTTAACAAAATATTCCAAATTATTTTTTTTAGACTCTTTGATGGATAAAGATTTTTCAAAACCCCAAGCATTTCACCAAGAACCCACAATTAGAGCAGGTGGATTAGTAATTTTATTTTCATTCTACCTGCTTATATTATTTTACTTTTTAGTATTTGATATATTTTTAAAAGACTATTTTTTAATTTCATTATTATTATTTTCTTTAGGTTTTATAGATGATTTAAAAATAAAGATTAATCCAAATATTCGTTTAATTTTTATGGTTAGTTTATTAGTTTTTTGTATAAATATTTTTTCAATTCAAATAACTAAAAGTGGTCTAGAATTTTTAGATTTATGGTTAGAAAATAATATTTTTCAAATATGTTTTGTATTATTATGTTTTTTATTTGTAGTGAATGGTGCTAATTTAATTGACGGTTTTAATGGGCTTTTGGCTATTCATTTTTTATTAATTAATTCAATTTTTCTTTTAATAAATTTAATTTATCAAAATGAAAATATTTCAATTATTTTATTTGTTCAGATTATAATTGTTACCTCATTTTTATTTTTTAATTTTCCAAAAGCGAAAATATTTTTAGGTGATAGTGGCTCTTACCTATTAGGATCTTTAATTGTTTTAAATACTATTAAAACTTATGAGTTAAATCCTCAGATTTCACCTTTTTTTTATGCTGGTGTACTTTTCTATTTATTCTATGAAGTTTTTTTTTCTTTTATTCGAAAAGCAATATCGAAAAAATCTCCATTGCATCCGGATAATTTTCATTTGCATATGTTGCTTTATAGCTGGATTTCCAATTCAAAAAGAAAAGAAATTTCTAATTATTTAACATCTATTCTCATTAATTTATCTTATCTATTTTTACAGGTTCCTCTTTTTTATTTTCAAAATAACGGATTAATTTCAAGATATTGGTTTTTTTCACTAATAATTCTTTATACGATAATATATTTTAGACTTTATAGTTTCTCTAAAAAGTAATTTGTTATATAAGCTGATCAACTTAAATAATGGGCAAGTGGCGGAATTGGTATACGCGCTAGTCTTAGGAACTAGTACCGTAAGGTTTAAGAGTTCGAGTCTCTTCTTGCCCACCAAGATATTGATATGAAAATAGAAGTGCAAAATAAAATAGGTTTAACCACAGTCTTATCAATAATTATTGATAAACAAACCATTCAAGCAAAGCTTGATGAAAAGTTATTACAACTTCAGTCAGAAGTTAGCCTTAAAGGTTTTAGACCAGGCAAGGTTCCAACGGCAGTAATTAAAGGTCAATTTGGAAAAGCTATATACGGAGAAGTTATTGATAAAATTTTACATGAAAGTTCAAATAAAGCTTTAGAAGAAAAAAAAATAAGAGTAGCAGGCCAACCCAAAATAGATTTAAAGACATTCGGAGAAGGAAAAGATCTTAATTACACAATAGAAGTAGATTCATTACCCGAAGTAAATCTTGCGGCTTTTGATAAGTATACTGTAAATGAATATTTATTGAAAATTGAGAGTAAATTTATAGATGATAAAATTAAAGAGATAGCAAAAAATAATAAAACTTTTTCTGACAAAAATAACAAATCAGAAAAAGGTGATTTGGTAATATTTGATTATAGCGCTTCTGTTAACGGAGCAAAGTTTGAAGGAAGCGAAGGAAAAAATACAAGATTAGTAATTGGAGAAGATTTTTTTCTTAAAGGTTTCGATGAGAAATTAATTGGCCTTAATAAAGAAGATAAGAAAACTATAGAGGTAAACTTACCTGAAAACTATACAAATAAAGAACTCGCAAATAAAAAAGCTAAATTTGAATGTAAAATTATAAATATTCAAAAAGCAAATGAAACAATAATAGACGATGCTTTTGCAAAAAAAATGGGGGCAAAGGATCTTACAGATCTTAAGTCATTAATAGAAAAAGAAATATCTATGCAGTATAAACAGGCACTAGATTCAATTGCAAAAAAAGAAATTTTAGATCAAATAGAAAAACTGCACGAAATTGAATTACCTAAAAATCTTGTTGAGCAAGAAATTCATTTAATAACACATGGCTTAAAAAAAGAGGAAATTGAGAAAAATAAAGCTAAAAATTTAAAAATTGCAGAATCACGAATTAAATTAGGTTTAATACTTAATGAATATGGAGTAAAAAATAATTTAAACTTGTCAGATGACGATGTTAAAGGAGAGATACAAAAACAAATTAAAGAGATGCCAGGACAAGAAAAATTAATTTTAGACTATTATCAAAAAAACCCGTCATCTGTTCAAAGTTTAAAAGGAACTCTATACGAAGAAAAAATTTTAAATTTATTTAAATCTAAAATAAATCTTAAAAAAAAAGATATTTCAATAACTGAAGCCGAAAAAATAATTTCTAATTTTAATAAATTATCTAAAGATTTAGCAGTCCATCACGATCATAATCACGATCACGATCATAATCACGATCATAATCACGTTCAAGAGAAAGAAACTAAAGAGATTAAAGAAAGAAAAATTAGTAAATCTTCTACAAATATCAAAAATAAAAAAAAGTTAGTAAAAAGTAAACTTTAGTTATATAAATTTTGCCATGACCCGAATCGAAGAACACATGAATAATCTTATTCCAATGGTTGTTGAACAAACAAATAAAGGAGAGAGAGCTTATGATATTTATTCTAGACTATTAAAAGAAAGAATAGTTTTTTTAGTTGGTCCGGTTAACGATAGCGTTGCTTCTTTAGTTACTGCTCAGCTTTTATTTTTAGAATCAGAAGACCCTAAGAAAGAAATATCTTTTTATATAAATAGCCCAGGCGGTTTAGTTACAGCTGGTTTAGGAATTTATGACACCATGCAATATATTAATTCACCAGTATCTACTTTATGTATAGGTCAAGCTTCATCAATGGGCTCATTTCTCTTAGCTGCGGGTGAAAAAGGAAAAAGATTTTCTCTTCCTAACTCAAGAATTATGGTGCATCAACCATCAGCTGGTTTTCAAGGTCAAGCAACTGATATTCAAATTCATGCAAAAGAGATTTTATCATTAAAAGAGAGATTAAATAAATTATATGCAAAACATACCGGCAAATCAGTTGAAGAAATTTCTCATGCGCTGGAAAGAGATAACTTTATGACAGCAGAGGAAGCTAAAAAATTTGGCTTAATAGACTCTGTAGTAGAAAAAAGAAAATAATACACAACATCTAGTCTGTAATTCAACTTATACTTGCTAACAAGATTCACCTAATTTACAAATAGTTTATTGATTCGTTATGTCAGAAAAAAATAACAAAAATATTCTTTACTGTTCTTTTTGCGGTAAAAGCCAGCACGAAGTTAGAAAACTTATTGCAGGTCCAACTGTATTTATTTGCGATGAATGCGTTGAGCTTTGTATGGATATCATTAAAGAAGAAAACAAGAGTTTACTTATTAAACATCAAGATGGAGTTCCTAAGCCAAAAGAGATTTGCGCAGTTTTAAATGATTATGTTATTGGTCAAAAATTTGCAAAAGAAGTTTTATCTGTTGCTGTTCACAATCATTATAAGAGATTAAGCCATGACAGTAAAAATGATAAAGAAGTTGAACTTTCTAAATCAAATATTTTATTAGTTGGACCAACGGGTTGCGGAAAGACTCTTTTAGCACAGACTTTAGCAAGAATTTTAGACGTTCCGTTTACCATGGCTGATGCAACAACGTTAACAGAAGCTGGTTATGTTGGAGAAGATGTAGAAAATATTATTTTAAAATTATTACAAGCTGCAGATTATAACGTTGAGAAAGCACAAAGAGGAATAGTTTATATAGACGAAGTAGATAAAATTAGCAGAAAATCTGAGAATCCTTCTATCACCAGAGATGTATCTGGTGAAGGTGTTCAACAAGCTCTTTTGAAAATTATGGAAGGAACTGTTGCTAGTGTGCCTCCTCAAGGCGGGAGAAAACATCCTCAACAAGAATTCTTGCAAGTTGATACAACAAATATACTTTTTATATGTGGAGGGGCTTTCGCGGGGTTAGAGAAAATAATTGATATGAGAGGTAAAGGAACCTCTATAGGTTTTGGTGCAAAAGTTAAAAGCAATGAAGATAAAAAATTGTCTGAAACTTTAAAGAATTTAGAACCTGAAGATCTAATTAAATATGGCTTAATTCCAGAATTTATAGGAAGAATGCCTATTGTTGCTACTTTAGATGAGTTAGATGAAAAATCTTTAATAAAGATATTAAAAGAGCCAAAAAATGCTTTAACAAAACAATATCAAAAATTATTTGAGTTTGAGAATGTCGCATTAGAATTTAACGAAGATGCTTTAACTGAAATAGCAAAAAAAGCTATTAATAAAAAAACAGGAGCTAGAGGTTTAAGATCTATTCTAGAAAGCATTTTGTTAAAAACAATGTATGACCTTCCTGATATGGAAAATGTTTTAAAAGTTACCGTTGATAAATCAGCAGTTGTAGGTGATACAGAACCTATTGTCACATATAGCAAGAAACAATCAACATTTGTAGCTTAATTAAAAAATTTCATACTTGATATTGTAATATTAATTACCATATAAATAATTTATGGGAATAATAAATTCAAAACCTTTGTTGCCACTAAGAGATATTGTTGTCTTTCCATCAATGGTAGTTCCACTTTTTGTAGGAAGAGAAAAATCAATTAAAGCCCTTCAAGAAGTGATGAAAACAGACAAATTAATTGTGTTAGTATCTCAAAAAAATTCAGAAATTGATGAACCAGAAAATAAAGATATTTATGGTTATGGATGTTTAAGTAAAGTTTTACAATTGCTAAAATTACCAGATGGAACAGTTAAAGTTTTAGTTGAGGGTCAAAAAAGGGTAAAAATTCATGAAATAATAAAAGATGACTCAAATTTTTTAAGCTGCAACATTGAAATTATTGAAGATACGAATATAACAAAAGAATCAGAGCTTTTTGCATTGAGTCTAGTTAAAAAGTTCGAAAAATTTTTAATCTTGAATAAAAGAGATCTTTCAGATTCTATTAACAATATAAAAAAACTAAAAGAAACAAGTCAGATAGCAGATAATATAGCTTCAAATTTAAATTTACAAATATTTCAGAAACAAGAATTGCTTGAACTTTTTGATTTAGGAAAAAGATTAGAAAAAATTAACGAATTAGTAGAGAAAGAAATAAGTGTTATTTCTGTAGAAAAGAAAATTAGAGGCAGAGTTAAAAATCAAATGGAAAAAACTCAAAGAGAATATTATTTAAATGAGCAATTAAAAGCCATTCAAAAAGAATTAGGTGAAATCGATGAAGGTAAAGATGAAATAGCTGGAATAAATAAAGCTATTCTTAAAGCCAAAATGCCGAAATTAATTGAAGAAAAGTGCATGGCAGAGTTAAAAAAACTTAAAACAATGAGCCCTATGTCTGCTGAGGCAACAGTAGTTAGAAATTATTTAGATTGGATGACAGAATTACCATGGTCTATTAAAAGCAAAATTAACAATGATTTAAAAAGTGCTCAGCAAATTTTAGATGAAGATCATTTTGGATTAGAGAAAGTTAAAGAAAGAATTATTGAATTTTTAGCCGTTCAAAAGAGAATTCAAAAATTAAAAGGTCCTATACTTTGTTTAGTCGGACCTCCTGGAGTTGGTAAAACTTCTTTAGGAAAATCTATAGCAAAAGCCACAGGAAGAAAGTTTATTAGATTTTCCTTAGGAGGCATCAGAGACGAAGCTGAAATAAGAGGCCACAGAAGAACTTATATTGGTTCTCTGCCAGGCAAAATTATTCAAATGATGAAAAAAGCTGGAACTAAAAATCCATTATTTTTATTAGATGAAATAGATAAAGTAGGGAACGATTATAGAGGAGACCCTTCATCTGCTTTGCTTGAAGCTTTAGATCCAGAACAAAATAAAGAGTTTAATGATCACTATTTAGAAGTAGATTATGATCTTTCAGATGTAATGTTTGTAACCACAGCGAACACTTTAAATATTTTACCGCCGCTACTTGATCGACTGGAGGTCATTAGAATTCCTGGATATACCGAAGATGAAAAAGTTAACATCTCTCAGAAATACTTAATTCCAAAGCAAAGTGAAAATAATGGTTTAAAAAACGATGAATGGAAAATTGATGAAAATATTAATAGAAAAATTATAAGACATTATACAAGAGAATCTGGAGTTAGAAATTTAGAGAGAGAATTATCAAAAATTGCTAGAAAAATTGTTAAAAAAACTGATAGTGATGAAAAAATCAACAACCCTTTAATAGAGTCAGATCTTGCAAACTATTTAGGAATAGAAAAATTTAATTATGGTGAAATTGAAGAAAATAATTTAATAGGCGTTGTTACAGGTTTAGCGTGGACCGAAAGTGGAGGTGAAATTTTAAAAATTGAAACTGTCATCATGCCAGGTAAAGGTAAAATGGAAATTACAGGTAAGTTAGGTGATGTAATGCAAGAATCTGTTAAAGCTGCAAAATCGTATATTAGATCTAAATCATTAGACTACGGAATTATTCCGCCAATTTTTGATAAAAAAGATTTTCATATTCATGTTCCTGAAGGCGCCACACCAAAAGACGGCCCTTCAGCAGGTGTTGGAATGGTTACATCTATAATCTCTGCAATTACTGAGATACCAGTTGATAGAAATGTAGCTATGACTGGTGAAATTACTTTAAGAGGCGTTGTTTTGCCAATAGGTGGTTTAAAAGAAAAATTGCTTGCAGCCCACAGAGCTGGAATTAAAAAAGTTTTAATACCAATAGATAACAAAAAAGACTTAATTGAAATACCTGAAGTCATTAAACAGAGCATAGAGATTGTTTGTGTTAAAAATGTTGACGAAGTTTTAAAACACGCCTTAACAAAAGAACTAAAAAGAGTTGAATGGGTTGAAGTTGAACAAATTTCACAACAAAAAGATTTAACATCAACTACTAGCACCCACTAAAATTAAGTACTGAAGTTAATCAAGCCACTCGATATAATTATTTAAATTTTCATTTATATGTTCTGGTAATTCAGACATAGGCATCTTTTCTAATTTGATTTTTTCTCCCCATTTATCTCTATTTTCCTTCCCAAGCGAATGATCATACATAATTTTTTTATCAGATATCATTTTTTTTAATTGTTTTATACCTAAGCCACTTTGTTCAAATTCATAATGATGAGCAAAATTTGAGAGTTTATACTCTAGGTCTTTAGCGTTTCTAATACATGTAAAATGCCATCCACCGTTTAAAACAAAAAAAATATCAGTATATTTTTTTTTGTTGAAAATTAAATCTAATCTAAATTTTGAGTATTTTTTTGATTTTATATTTCTCAGCCATTGAGGTGAAATTAAATTTTTTTTTCTACATGCTTTTGTACCATACCAATCTAATTTTGGATGATATAAATTAAACTTATAATAAAACATTTTTTGTTTAAACTGAATTATTTTATTTTTTATTTTATTAAAATTAATATTCTTTAAATTAGGAATTTCATCTAAGTCGCTGACTATTACAATATCGTCATCTTCTGCTTCTATAATTCCATCACAGAGTCTATTTCTTTGATAATTATCTCTTGCATAACCATTTAGAATTAATTTTTGTCCTTTTTTTTCTAAATCATCATTTTTAGTAATTTTTAAGATATTCGGTGGTTGATTATTTACAATAATATATTTAATTTTATCTTTAAATTTTTTAAAGTTATTTATATTAAAATTTAGTTTCTTTGGACTACCATTATGAGTATAAGTAGCCTCAGAAATTACAAATTTAGATACATAATTATTTAGTATATTAAGTCTAAGATCCAAAAGCAGATCTTCGTCAAAGTACATAAAACAGTCATAAATAACCATATACTTTGAAATATTATAAAAAATCTATTAAGTAAATTTATATTTACAAATGAAAAAAAAAATCATTATAACCGGCGGCCTAGGTTACATAGGAACCGAATTATGTAAGCTATATTCAGGCGTTAGTTGGAACAATCAAATAATTATAATTGATAATCGATTCATATCTGAAAGAGTTAATCAAATTAGAAACTGGAATATGCAGTTTGTACATGGTGATATTTTAGATAAAGAGTTGATAAAAAAATATTGCAAAGATGCAGATGTTGTTCATCATCTTGCTGGGATAACAGATGTGCCGAGAACTAAATCCGAAAGCAGTGTTGAAAAAGATAAAAAAATTAAATTAGTAGCGGAAGAAGGTACACAAAATATACTTGATGCTATTAGTGATAAATGTAAAATAATTTTTCCTTCAACACATGTAGTTTATGAAGGAATTGAAAAAATAGAAAAAAATATAATTGAAGATAAAGAATTAAAACCTGTACTTTCTTATTCTTTTTCTAAAGCAGCAAATGAAAAACAGTTAAAAAATTCTGGAAAAAATTATATAATATTAAGATTGGGCTCAGTTTATGGTTACTCAACTGATACTACTAGAATCGATATAATGCCAAATTTATTTTCTAAAATAGCTTCTCAAGATGGCACTATTAAACTTTTTGCAGGAGGTAGGCAGATTAAAAGTTTAGTTCCATTAATTGATGTTGCTAGATGCTTTAAGAGCATGGAAGAAAAAAATGATATTTCATCAGAAATTTTTAATTTAACAAAAGATACAGTAACAGTGAAAGAAGTTGCGGAGATATGTAAAAAATATAATCCAAGAGTTATTTTAAAAGAAACAAATGATGAAGTTCCTAATTTAGGTTTTTCCCTATCTAATAAAAAAATATTAAGTACAGGCTTTAAGTTTCTATACGGGTTAGACCAGAGCATTAAAGATATGATTTCTAAGTGGTCTAAGCAAAACTTAATAAAAAATTTAGAACATGTTAGAGACGGAGAGAATGAATATATCGACTCAAGAGGAAAAATTAGCAATCATGAATTAACCGAGCCAATTAATTTAATAGGTTTAATAGATTCTAAAAAAGGAACAATTAGGGCAAATCATTATCACCCACAGCAAGAGCAAAAATGTTTATTTACTAAAGGTCAAATAATAGAAATATTTCAAGATATCCTTAATCCAAACTCTCCTAAAATTACCCAAGTGGTAAACGAAGGACAATTGTCCATTATAAAACCAAATGTAGCACACACAATGGTTTTTACCAAAGACACAACTTTTTTAAATTTAGTGAGGGGTGAAAGAGAACATAATAATTATGGAATTACACATACTATTAAACATGTTTTTGTAGACGAGAAAGAAAGAGATTTATTATTAAGCTGTTATAAATTCGAATGTCGATCTTGTGGTAACTTAAACTTAAAGAGAGTTGTCTCTTTGGGCTACCAACCTTTAGCAAATAATCTATTAAATAAAAAAGATGAAAAACATGAATTGTATCCTCTTGAAGTAAATTATTGTGAAAAATGCCATAATTGCCAATTATCAGTTGCTGTCGATCCAAGAAAAATGTTTTCTAATTATTTGTATACTTCTTCTACATCTTTATCTTTTAGAAATCATTTTATTGAGTCTGCTAAAAATTATATTAAGCAATTAAATTTAAAAAAAAATAAATCTTACATAATTGATATTGGTAGTAATGATGGTATTGCGTTAAAACCCTTTAAAGACCAAGGATTTAAAAAAATACTAGGTATAGAACCTGCTAAAAATTTAGCAAAACTTGCAAACAAAAATAATATTAAAACTTTTAATGGTTTTTTAGAAAGTAAAAATTTAAAAAAAATAAAAAAAAATGCAGATTTAATTTTAGCCTCAAACGTATTTGCACATTCTGATAAATTAAAAGAAATGGCTGAGTGTATGTTTAAGTTATTGAACAAAAACGGCACTATAATAATAGAAGTGCAATATTTGCTAAATACTCTTCAAGACCTAAGTTTTGATAATATTTATCATGAACATTATAATTATTGGTCATTAACTTCTTTATGTAATTTTTTTAATCAATTTAATTCTACAATTTATAAAGCAGAAAGAATTAATACTCACGGAGGTTCTATAAGAATTTATATAAAAAAAGGTAAAAAAATAAAAATAGAAAATAGTATTAAAGTTTTGCTAGAGGAAGAAGAAAATTTTGGAATTAAAAAATATAAAACTTACCAAGAATTTGGAGAAAAAATAAATAAATTAAAAGCAAATGTAATAAAAAATATTAACGAATTAAAAAAAAATAATAAGAAAATAATTGGATTTGGAGCACCAGCTAAAGCAACAACTGCTCTTAATTTTTTTGGGATATCTGACCAAATTGATTATATTATTGAAGATAATAAACTTAAACATAATAAATTTATTCCCGGAGTGTTAATTCCAATAAAAGATAAAAAAACTTTAAAAGAAAAGAATGCTTTAATTTTAGTATTAGCTTGGAATTTTTTTAATGAAATTAAAAAAAATAACTCAGATTTAAGTAGTCAGTTCGTAAATATTAAAGATCTAGAAAATTAGTTTATCAGATTAGAAATTGCTACTTTTATAATCTCAATAACTTCATACAAAAAATTAATATATATTTCTGTAAATGGATAACTTAAAATCACAAAGTCTTTTGTCATATTCAAAATCCCAAAAAAAGCAGTTACAAAAACAACTGTTGTAATCAAGTAACTAAAAAAAAAAGATCCAGAGAAATGTTTTTCACTTTTTTTTATTTTTTTATCGTTGAATGGATGTTTAATTTCTAAACCATATTTTTTATTTAAATATTCTTCCGAATATAATTGTATTTCTCTTTTTTTCTTTTTAATTAAGGTTTTTGTTTTATTTATTTTAGGAGGAACGTTAACTTTAGCAGGTTTTGTTTTTGGAATCTCTATTGATTTTTCAGTTTTCTTTATAGTATTTATAGGTTCTTGTTTCAATGGAAATTGAGTCCATTTCTCTCCACACGCCCCACATTGAAGTAATCTTCCAGAATCTGTTATTGCAGAGTCGGGCACGTTAAATTTTTTTTTGCCACATATGCAAGTGACCAACATATATTACCTTTTATAAAAAGTTTGGATAAATAGCAAATATCTCTTTTTTTTTTACATTTTTACATTTTTATTGTATATCTCGCTTTTGTTTATTTAGGGCGGTTAGCTCAGTTGGTAGAGCATCTCGTTTACACCGAGAGGGTCAAAGGTTCGAGTCCTTTACTGCCCACCAAATAAAAATGGGGGTGTAGCTCAGTTGGTTAGAGCGCCTGCCTGTCACGCAGGAGGTCGCCGGTTCGAGCCCGGTCACTCCCGCCATTTTTCTTTGAATCTTAAGAGCTTTTCAATACAATGTGACTAAGTTAACCTATGTTAAATTATGTAAAATTTATTATATAGGATAAAAATTAAGCAAAATTTTAATCATGATTTATAATTTTTTATCAACCTATTTTTCAATAATTTTATTTTTATTTATAGCCTTGGCCTTAAGTATTGGCTTTATTTTTGTAAATTTTTTGGCTGCGCCCAGCAATCCAGATCCAGAAAAGCTATCAGCCTATGAGTGTGGATTTGAAGCTTTTGATGATTCAAGAATGGAATTCGATGTTCGATTTTATTTAGTTGCAATTTTATTTATAATTTTTGATTTAGAGATCGCTTTCTTGTTTCCATGGGCAATATCTCTTGGAAATATCGGCGCCATTGGGTTTTGGTCTATGATGATTTTCTTGTTTGTTTTAACCATCGGGTTTATTTATGAGTGGAAAAAAGGAGCTTTAGAATGGGAATAAAATTAGACTCATTTTCTGAGAAAGAAAAAAAAATTCCTCAAGAATTTAAGCAACTTGCAAAAGAATTTAGTGAAAAAGGTTTCATAACTACTACAACTGATAATTTAATTAATTGGGCAAGAACAGGTTCACTGCATTGGATGACTTTTGGTTTGGCATGTTGCGCGGTTGAAATGATGCAAACATCAATGCCAAGATATGATCTTGAAAGATTTGGAGCAGCGCCAAGAGCATCGCCAAGACAGTCTGATGTTATGATAGTTGCTGGGACATTAACTAATAAAATGGCACCAGCTCTTAGAAAAGTTTACGATCAAATGCCCGAACCAAGATATGTTATTTCAATGGGTAGCTGCGCTAATGGAGGTGGTTATTATCACTATTCTTATTCTGTTGTTAGAGGATGTGATAAAATTGTGCCAGTAGATATTTATGTTCCCGGATGCCCTCCTTCGGCAGAAGCATTATTGTATGGCATTTTACAGCTTCAAAAAAAAATAAGAAGAGAAGGTTCAATAAATAGATAAAGTTTTATGGACCTAAAATTAAAAGAAATTGAGCAAGTAATCAATTCAGAACTTACTAGTAAAATAAAAAGAACATTAATTAATTTTAATGAACTTTTAATAGAAACTACTGAAGACGATATAATCCAAGTAATATTTTTTTTAAGATCGCACGAAAAACTTAAGTTTAGGCAATTGATTGATATTGCAGGTGTTGACTATCCCGAAGAAGAGAAAAGATTTAAATTAATTTATCTTTTGCTTTCACATGAAATGAATACAAGAATTAAAATATCTATTAATTTTGAAATAGGAAAAAAAATACCAACTATGACAAAAGTTTACCCATCTGCAAACTGGATGGAAAGAGAAGTATTTGATATGTATGGAATTGAATTTATTGATCATCCTGATCTTAGAAGAATTTTAACTGATTATAATTTTGAAGGACATCCTTTAAGAAAAGATTTTCCATTAACTGGATTTAATGAGGTTAGATACAGTGAAAAAGATAAAAAGGTAATTTATGAGCCAGTAAAGCTTGAGCAGAATTATAGAGATTTTGATTTTGAAAGCCCTTGGCAAGGCACTCAGTACATTAAACAATTAAATGAAAAAAATATTAATGACAAAAAAAAATAGATCTTTAACTCTAAATTTTGGTCCTCAACACCCAGCTGCACATGGTGTTCTGAGACTTATTCTGGAATTAGACGGGGAAGTAGTCGAAAAAGCCGATCCTCATATAGGTTTACTTCACCGAGGAACTGAAAAGTTAATTGAACACAAAACTTACATGCAAGCATTGCCTTATTTTGATCGACTTGACTATGTTGCTCCAATGAATCAAGAACATGCTTTTACTTTAGCAACTGAAAAACTTCTTGGTATTTCTGTTCCCGAAAGAGCCCAATATATAAGAGTTATTTTTTGTGAAATCGGAAGAATTTTAAGTCATATTCTAAATATTACGACCCAAGCACTTGATGTTGGCGCTTTAACTCCTTCACTTTGGGGTTTTGAAGAACGAGAAACGTTAATGACATTTTATGAAAGGGCTTCTGGATCTAGATTACATGCTAATTATTTTAGAACAGGCGGAGTACATCAAGACCTTCCCCAAAAATTAATAGATGATATTGGTAATTTTTGTAAAACTTTTCCTAAAATAATAGATGATTTGGAAGATCTACTAACCGATAATCGAATTTTTAAACAAAGAAATGTAGAGATTGGCATCGTAAGCAAAAAAGAAGCTATAGACCATAGTTTTTCCGGAGTAATGTTAAGAGGCTCCGGCATTGCTTGGGATCTTAGAAAGTCGCAACCTTATGAATGTTATGAAAAATTAGATTTTAAAATACCTATTGGAAAAAATGGAGATTGTTTTGATCGATATTTATGCAGAATTGAAGAAATGAGAGAAAGTGTAAAAATTATTTTGCAATGCATCAGTCAAATGCCACAAGGACCTGTCAAATCAATTGATGGAAAAGTTTCTCCGCCTAATAGGAAAGACTTAAAAGAATCAATGGAAGCTTTGATACATCACTTTAAATTATTTACTGAAGGTTTTAGAGTTCCCGCAGGCGATGTTTATGCTTCAGTAGAGGCACCAAAAGGGGAATTTGGAGTATATTTAATATCTGACGGAAGCAACAAACCATACCGTTGTAAAATAAGAGCACCTGGGTTTTCACATCTTCAAGCTATGGATTATTTAATTAGAGGACATATGCTTGCTGATGTACCAGCGGTTCTTGGTTCTTTAGATATCGTGTTTGGAGAAGTAGATAGATGAGTTTAAAAAAGATACATGATCAACAACCAGAATCTTTTGATTTTTCTAAAGCTAACTTAGAAATTGCCAAAGCTATTTTAAAAAAATATCCTCAAGATAGAAAAAAAAGCGCAGTAATGCCTTTATTGTATTTAGCTCAAAGACAAAATGGGAATTGGATCCCTTTAGCTGCAATGAAATCTATAGCCAAGTATTTAGAAATTCCTTACATAAAAGTTTATGAAGTTGCTACATTTTATTCTATGTATAACTTAGCGCCGGTTGGAAAATACTTTGTACAAGTTTGCACGACTAGTCCATGTCTTATTAGAGGAGCTGACAAAATAGTAAAAATTTGTAAAGAAAAAATATCCAAAAATGAAAGCACACTTTCAGAAAATAAATTATGTTCTTGGCTTGAAGTAGAGTGTTTAGGTGCATGCGTAAATGCTCCAATGATGCAAATCAATAATGATTATTATGAAGATCTTGATGAAAAAAATACTATAGAAATTATAAATTCTTTATTAGAAGATAAACCAATTAAACCAAAATCTTTTAGAAATAGAACAAGTACAGCGCCAGAAAAAGATAGATCAATTTCTAACTTAGGAAAAAATGCTTAAAGAAGAAAATAAAATATTTAAAAATCTTTACAACTCTCTTGGTTGGGAAATTGATAATGCTCTTAAACGAGAAGACTGGAATAATACAAAAGAATTAATTTCTAAGGGAAGAGAATGGATTATAAATGAAATTAAAACCTCAGAGTTAAGAGGTAGAGGTGGTGCTGGTTTTTCAACGGGTCTTAAGTGGTCTTTTGCACCTAAAGAAGTTGGATCTAGACCACATTATCTTGTTATAAATGCAGACGAGTCAGAACCAGGAACCTGTAAAGATAGAGATATAATTAGATTTGAACCGCAAAAATTAATTGAAGGGTGTTTATTAGCGGGTTATGCGGTTAATGCTCACGTTTGCTATATTTATATAAGAGGCGAGTATTATAATGAGGGAAATAGATTGCAGGAGGCAATTGATCAAGCATACAAAAAAAATTTTTTAGGAAAAAATGCGTGTGGTTCAGATTGGGATTTTGATATTCATATTCATGTTGGTGCAGGCGCTTATATTTGCGGAGAAGAAACAGCTTTACTAGAAAGTATTGAAGGCAACAAAGGTCAACCTCGACTTAAACCTCCGTTTCCAGCATTAGTAGGTTTATATGGATGTCCTACGATAGTAAATAATGTTGAAACAATAGCTGTTGTACCAACCATTTTAAGGAGAGGTGGGAAATGGTTTGGATCTTTAGGTAAACCAAAAAATACTGGCACAAAAATTTTCTGTATTTCTGGAAACGTTAATCACCCTTGTAACATTGAAGAAGAAATGGGAATTCCTTTAAAAGAATTAATAGAACAATATGCAGGAGGTGTTATTGGTGGATGGAACAACTTACAAGCCGTAATTCCTGGTGGATCATCTATGCCATTACTTCCAAAAAATATTTGCGATACTATAACTATGGATTTTGACTCATTAATTGCACATAAAAGTGGATTAGGTACTGCCGGTATAGTTGTGATCAATAAAGATCAAGACATTATAAAATGTATGGCACGAATATCTAGATTTTATAAACATGAAAGTTGTGGTCAATGCACACCTTGTAGAGAAGGATCAGGTTGGATGTGGAGAATTCTAGAAAGAGCTGGAAATGGCCAGGCTACTTACAGCGATATCAATTTATTAGAAGATGTCACAAAACAAATTGAGGGTCATACTATTTGTGCATTCGGGGAAGGTTCTGCTTGGCCAGTCCAAGGATTATTAAGACATTTTAGAAAAGAAATTGAGAAAAGATGTATTAGCGAACCAGTATTTGGAAGAAAAAGAAAAATTCCATATCTGGTTGATCAACATCTTTTGGAGAATGACAATGCCTAAAATAATAATCAACGAAAAAGAAATTCAATTTGAAAAAGGTATGACTGTTTTACAAGCTTGCGAGCTTGCTAACGTTGAGATTCCTAGATTTTGTTACCATGAAAAATTATCAATCGCTGGTAACTGTAGAATGTGCCTTGTTGAAATGGATAAATCTCCAAAACCAATCGCATCTTGCGCCATGCCAGCTGCAGAAGGAATGAATATCAAAACGAATACAGAATTTGTAAAAAAAGCTCGTAAAGGAATAATGGAATTTTTATTAGCTAATCATCCGTTAGACTGTCCTGTCTGTGACCAGGGCGGCGAATGTGATCTACAAGATCAATCCATGTTTTATGGTTTTGATAAATCAAGATTTGTTGAAAATAAAAGGGCCGTAAAAGATAAATACATGGGTCCGTTAATCAAAACACAAATGACAAGGTGTATCCATTGCACAAGATGTGTTCGGTTTGCAGAAGAAGTAGCTGGCGTACCAGAAATTGGAACCACAGGAAGAGGCGAGGACATGGAAATTACAACTTATTTAGAGAAATCAATGACTTCTGAATTATCGGCAAATGTTATCGATCTTTGTCCCGTTGGTGCACTTACTTCAAAACCTTATGCTTTTGAAGCAAGACCTTGGGAATTAAAAAAAACTGAAAGTATTGATGTAATGGACGCTGTAGGTTCAAATATTAGAGTTGATACTTATGGTTGGGAAGTCAAAAGAATTTTACCAAGACTAAATAATGAAATTAATGAAGAATGGATTTCAGATAAAACAAGATATGCTTGCGATGGTTTGTCAAAACAAAGACTAGATACACCTTACATCAAAAAAAATGGTAAATTAGTTAAATCAAGCTGGGAAGAAGCAATCGAACTAATTGTAAGTAAACTTAAATCTGTTAATCCCGAACAAATAGGAGCACATGTTGGAGACATGGCTTCAATAGAGACAATTTTTTCATTTAAAAATTTATTAAAAAAAATTAATTGTACTAATTACGAGTTCAGGGAAAAGCAATTTTATATAAATCCACATGATAAAATAAATTATTTATTTAACAGCTCTATTCAAGGAATTGAAGAAAGCGATCTAATATTATTAATCGGTTGTAATCCAAGACACGAAGCTACTATGGTTAATGCAAGAATAAGAAAATCTTTTATAAAAAATAAAACACCTATTTTTTCAATTGGAAACCCTGGCGACCTAACTTATGATTATACATTATTAGGTCAAGATATTATTGATCTAAAAAATGTCATCGAAGGCAAAAGTATCATTAATGAAAAATTGAAAAGTGTAAAAAAACCATTATTTATTATTGGTGAGTCAGCACTAGAACTTAAAAATTCAAAATATGTTTTAGAAGAGACTAAAAATTTTTTAATTAAAAATAATTTTATAAATGAAGACTGGAACGCTTTAAATATTTTGGTTCAAAATGCCTCAACTGTTGGGGCGATAGATCTTGGTTTTTATTCCATTGAAGATAAGAATAATTTTATATTTTTTGATAAATTAAAAAATCAAGGTTTTAAATTACTATATTTAATTGGTTCGGATAATATTGAAATTAAAAAAAATAATGAATTTATTATATATCAAGGATCGCATGGTGATAGGAACGCTGAAATTGCAGATGTAATTTTACCTAGTCCAGCTTATACGGAGCAAGACGGACTTTTTGAAAATTTAGAAGGAAGACTTCAAGAGTGCAGAAAAGCTTCATATCCAACAAGCGAAGCAATGGAAGATTGGAAAATTTTTAATCTTATAAGTAAAAATTTATATAAATCTAATTTGTTTAATGATTTTTTATCAATTAGAAAACTAGCTCTTAAAGAAATACCCATGTTTTCCGAAATAGATTTTTTGCCAATAAAAAATAAAGTAATTAATCATGGGAGTAAGACTTTAGCAGTAAGTGAAAAAATTGAAATTAGGCCTATAGATTATTATTATACCAATGCAATAGCTAGAGCATCTAAAACGATGAGCGATTGTAGAAACATAATAAATAGCAATAAAAAAAACGGAACTAATAATTAAAATGAATTATTTTAACACTCTCTTAAGTGAGTTTTATAAAATAGCATTTATTTTAATTCCTTTACTTGTTTCTGTAGCCTTAATCGTATGGTTGGATAGAAGAATTTGGGGCGCTGTTCAAAAAAGAAAAGGACCTAATGTTGTTGGTCCTTTTGGTTTGTTACAAACTTTAGCTGATGCATTAAAATATATCTTTAAAGAAATTATAATCCCTTCAAGCTCTAATAAAATTATATTTGTATTAGCTCCTATTGTGACTATGACTTTAGCTTTAGTAGCTTGGGCTGTTATTCCATTTAGTAATGAACTTGTTTTAGCAGATATTAACGTTGGTATACTTTATCTTTTTGCTGTTTCTTCATTAGGTGTTTATGGAATTATTATGGGAGGATGGGCATCAAACTCAAAATATCCATTTCTAGGAGCTATCCGCTCTGCCGCGCAAATGGTTTCATACGAAGTATCAATAGGAATAATTATAATTAATGTTCTTTTATGTGTTGGATCTTTAAATTTAAGAGATATCGTCAACGCTCAAAAAGAATTATGGTATGTTGTACCTTTGTTTCCAATGTTTGTTGTTTTTTTTATTTCTGCTTTAGCAGAAACAAATCGACCTCCTTTTGATCTACCAGAAGCAGAAGCGGAGTTAGTTGCTGGTTATCAAACAGAATATTCAGGTATGATGTATGCAATGTTTTGGCTTGGGGAATATGCAAATATATTGCTCATGTGTGCCTTAGGTTCAATATTATTTTTAGGAGGCTGGTTATCTCCTCTTGATGTCTACCCGGTTAATATAGTTCCAGGGCCTATTTGGATGATTTTAAAAATATTATTTTTATTTTTTCTATTTGCTTTAGTAAAAGCTACTGTTCCTAGATATCGATACGATCAACTTATGAGATTAGGGTGGAAAGTATTATTACCTTTTTCTTTATTCTACGTTGTATTAACAGCTAGTTTTCTTTTTTATTTTGATAAATTACCAACAAGAATATTTTAAATGACACTGATTAGATTTTTAAAAACAATTTTCTTAATGGAGTTCATTTTAGGTTTTTGGATAGCAATTAAACAAATGTTTAAAACAAAAAAAACAATTAATTATCCATTTGAAAAAGGTTCTTTAAGTCCAAGATATAGAGGAGAGCATGCTTTAAGAAGATATCCAAATGGAGAG
This sequence comes from Pelagilacustribacter hypolimneticus (SeqCode), assembly GCA_965235125.1. Lineage (GTDB taxonomy): Bacteria > Pseudomonadota > Alphaproteobacteria > Pelagibacterales > Pelagibacteraceae > Pelagilacustribacter > Pelagilacustribacter hypolimneticus. Next base: position 30,589 of record CBDDXH010000006.1, read on the forward strand.
GAACGTTGCATCGCTTGTAAGCTTTGCGAGGCGGTTTGCCCAGCCCAAGCGATAACAATTGAGTCAACCGAAATGGAAGACGGAAGTCGAAAAACTACTAGGTATGATATCGATATGCTAAAATGTATTTACTGTGGTTTATGTCAAGAGTCTTGCCCAGTTGATGCAATCGTACAAGGTCCAAATTTTGAATTTGCAACAGAGACAAGAGAAGAACTTTATTATAACAAAAAAAAATTATTAGATAATGGTGATAGATGGGAAGAAGTTTTAGCTAAAAATATTAGATTAGACAAACCTTATAGATAAAATGATAGCCCATACTATATTTTTTTATTTTTTTTCAATTATATCAATTGCTTCAGCCCTAATGGTAATAGCTACCAGAAATACTGTACATGCAGTTTTTTTTCTTATCTTAGATTTTATTTCAGTTGGATGTCTTTTTATAATGATAGGAGCCGAGTTTTTAGGAATGATAATGCTTATTGTTTATGTAGGAGCAGTAGCAGTGTTATTTTTATTTGTCGTGATGATGCTGAATGTAGCAGAACAAAAACAATCATGGTTTAGAGATAAAGAAATAAAATCAACGCACATACCTATCGGTCTTATTGTAAGTATAATTATTCTTGCTGAAGTATTAGTTGTTGTAGGTGGCTGGAAATATAAAACTAATTTTATAAAAACAGAATTATTACAATTAGATGAAAATTTCACTAATACCCATATGTTAGGAAATGT
>CBDDXH010000007.1:0-28235 GCA_965235125.1 Pelagilacustribacter hypolimneticus (SeqCode)
TCAGCAAGAGATCAAATTAAAATCGTTGGATCTTCTACTGTTTACCCTTACGCAACTGTAGTTGCTGAAAAATTTGGTAAAGGTGGAAAATTTAAAACGCCGGTAATTGAAAGTACAGGAACTGGTGGTGGAATGAAATTATTCTGCGGTGGTGTTGGTGTAAATCATCCTGATATTACAAATGCATCAAGAGCTATTAAAAAAGATGAGATAGCGCTTTGCGCTAAAAATGGTGTTACTGATATCGTTGAAATCATTGTTGGTAATGATGGTCTAACTTTTGCTCATTCGGTAAAAGCGAAAGATGTAAATTTTACCAAGGAACAACTATGGGAAGCGCTTGCTGCAGATGTAGCTCAAGGTGGTAAGCTTGCTAAAAATCCACATAAAAAATGGAGCGATATTGATAAATCCTTACCAAACTTTCCCATTAAAATAATGATTGCGCCTCCAACTTCAGGTACTAGAGATGCTTGGAATGAATTAGTAATGATGAAAGGCTGTTCAGAAACAGTAAAGACTGCGCTTTTAATTGCTGGAAAAAAAATTGAGGATTGTGCTAAAGTAAGAGAAGATGGTGTTGCAATTGAAGCAGGAGAAAACGATACATTAATCGTTAATAAAATTGTAGCTGATCCAGAAATGTTTGGATATTTCGGTTATTCTTATTTAGTTGCAAATCAAGATAAAATCAAAGCTGCAAAAGTAGAAGGAAAAACACCTACGCTTGAAACAATTCAGGATTATTCTTACGGTATTGCAAGACCATTATTTTTCTACGTGAAAAAAGCTCACGTCGGAGTAGTACCTGGTATAAAAGAATTTGTAGCTGAATTTACTTCTGAAGGATCAATGGGTCCAAAAGGATATTTAGGTGATATTGGATTAATACCTCTTGATGCCAAAACTTATAGTACAGTTAGAAAATCTGGTACAGAGTTAGTATCTATTAAATAAACTAATTTACTTTATAAATTAGTTTTCTTTATAAATTTGAGGGCCTTGTAATAAGGCCCTCAATAAAAAAATCTAAGGGAATATTTTGAATACTATTTTACTTTTTGTTTTACTCATTTTAAGTATCTCTAGTTTTTATTACGGAAAATCTAGAATTAAAAAAATTTCTTATTCTTCATCCATAAAAGCAAAATCATTACCGGAATTTTATGGTTATTATCAAGCTTTGTGGTGTGCAATCCCTGCCTTTTTAGTTATAGTTTTTTGGACTATATTAGAACCTGTAATAGTTAAAAATTTAATTTTTAATCAAATCCAGTCTGTAACACCACAAGAACTAGACACACAACAATTAACATTTTTGTATTCGCAAATTGTATCCTTAGCAGGCAATAATTTTACTGGGGAAATTACTGTAGCCATTAAACAAGGGGCTCTTTCATATAAGAATTTTTTATCTATTTCTCAATCATCTAAGATCATTTTGTTTTTGTGCGCTGTGATAGTTACGACCTTGTTTGCTTATAGCAAAATTAATAATAACGTACATGCAAGAGAGGGAGTAGAAAAAATATTTACAGTAATTCTTTTTTTATCTTCGTTAGCAGCTATTTTAACGACAGTTGGTATTATTTTTTCTTTACTTTTTGAAACTTTAAAATTTTTTCAAGCTATCAATTTTTTTGATTTTATGTTTGGACTCAGCTGGTCACCACAAAAAGCTTTTGTACGAGATGCGGGCGCAGCTTTGACCGCAGCTGAGGCTCAAGACCTAAAAGATGCTTTTGGGGCTGTTCCTTTATTTGCTGGTACAGCTTTTATTGCATTTATAGCTATGTGTATAGCTGTTCCTATTGGTTTATTTTCTGGAATTTATCTTGCAGAGTATGCTTCTTTTCAACAACGAAAATGGGCTAAGCCAATAATTGAAATTTTAGCAGGTATACCGACAGTAGTGTACGGTTTTTTTGCTGCCTTGACCGTCGGTCCTTTTTTAAAGGTATTTGGAAATTCTCTAGGAATTGACGTTTCATCAGAAAGTGCATTGGCAGCAGGGTTGGTCATGGGTGTAATGATCATACCATTTGTGTCTTCACTTTCGGATGACGTGATCAATGCAGTTCCTCAATCTTTAAGAGAAGGTTCTTTAGCATTGGGCGCAACTCAATCCGAAACTATAAAAAAAGTTGTTTTTCCAGCTGCTTTGCCTGGTATTGTTGGTTCCATTTTGCTTGCTGTTTCTAGAGCCGTCGGTGAAACGATGATTGTTGTCATGGCCGCTGGTTTAGCTGCTAACTTAACTATTAATCCTTTAGAAGCAACCACAACCATCACAACCCAAATTGTAATGATTTTGGTTGGGGACCAAGAATTTACCAGCGCTAAAACCCAATCTGCATTTGCGCTAGGACTTTCTTTGTTTTTTATAACACTAATTTTAAATTTCATCGCTATGAGCTTTGTAAAAAAATATAGAGAGAGATATGAATAGAGAAATAAGATTAAAAAAAAGATACGCTGCAGATCAAAGATTTAAAATGTATGGAATTTTTTCAATTCTTACAGCTTTACTTTTTGTGGGATTATTGTTGTTCAAAATTTTTTCTGAGGGTGCTACGGCCTTCATTAAAACCACCGTTGAAATTGAGGTTGATTATAGCAAGGAATTATTGGGTTTTGAAACATCCCAGGCGCCATCTTTGGAGGAGATTAAGCAGGCAGATTTTTATAAAGTTGCTTATCAAGCGGCAACTAGTTTTTATAAATTTTCAAATAATGCAGAAGAAAAATCTATTAGAACTATGTTGAGTGTAAATTATGACCAAGAAATAAAAAATCACTTATTTAAAAATCCAAATTCATTAGGAAAAAAAGTAGTTTTGTATTTAACTTCATCTGATGATTTAGATCAGCTACATAAAGGAAATTTTCCTAGAGATATTCCCGAGGATAGAAGAAGAATTAATAATTTTCAACTGCAGGTGTACGACTCACTTGTTGAACAAGGCAAAATAAAAACCAAATATAACAATTATTTTTTAACAAAAGGTGACTCTAGAGACCCTGAAATTGCAGGCGTAGCTGGCTCGCTTTTCGGCTCTTTTTTTTCTATTATTATATGTTTGATTTTGTCCTTTCCAATTGGATTACTTGCGGCAGTGTATTTAGAAGAATTTGCACCTAAAAATAGATTCACGGAAATAATTGAAATTAATATCAATAATCTTGCGGCAGTTCCTTCCATTGTTTTTGGTTTGTTAGCACTGGGTATTTTATTAAATTCATTTGGATTGCCAAGATCAACGTCTTTAGTAGGTGGTATCACTTTGGCACTCATGACTCTTCCAAGAATTATTATTCCATGTAGAGCTTCGATAAAAGCAGTACCTCCTTCTATTAGAGAGGCAGCCTTGGCGATTGGTGCATCTAAAGTTCAAACTACCATGCATCACGTTGTTCCTTTGGCTATGCCCGGCACATTATCTGGAACCATTATAGGACTAGCACAAGCACTCGGTGAAACTGCTCCTTTATTATTAATTGGAATGGTTGCGTTCGTGGTGGATATTCCTTCTGTTCCAACAGATCCATCAGCCTCTTTACCAATCCAAATTTATTTATGGTCTGAACAAGCCGAAAGAGGATTTGTTGAAAAAACATCTGCAACTATTATGTTGCTGTTAGGCTTTTTAATCCTAATGAACTCTCTAGCTGTGTGGGCTAGACAAAAATTTGAAAGGAAATGGTAAATTTATGAGTCTGAAAATTATTTCAAAAGACGTTTCAGTCTTTTACGGAAGTAAACAAGCCCTTTTTAATATAAATTTGAATATTGAAGAGAAACAAGTAACCGCCTTAATAGGTCCTTCTGGTTGCGGTAAATCAACTTTTATAAGATGTTTAAATCGGATGAATGATGTAATTGATATTTGTAGAGTAGAAGGAAGTATCGAAATCAACGGAGTAAATATTTGCGATAAATCTGTCGATGTAGTTCAATTAAGAGAAAAAGTTGGAATGGTTTTTCAAAAACCAAATCCATTCCCAAAAAGCATTTACGATAATGTCTCTTATGGACCAACCATACATGGATTAGCAAAAGATAAAACTGAGATGGATCAAATTGTTGAACATAGTCTAAAAAAGGCAGCCTTGTGGAATGAAGTCAAAGATAGACTAAACGAACCCGGTACAGGATTGTCCGGTGGTCAGCAACAAAGACTCTGTATTGCAAGAGCTATTTCAATTAATCCAGAAGTGATTTTAATGGACGAGCCCTGTAGCGCACTTGATCCGATTGCAACAGCTAAAATTGAAGATTTAATCGGAGAATTAAAAGAAATATTTACAATTGTAATAGTTACACATTCCATGGCTCAAGCTGCCAGGGTTTCGCAAAAAACCGGATTTTTCCATCTAGGAAAGTTGATTGAATTTGATTCAACTGATAAGATTTTTAAAAATCCGAGCAATAGTATGACACAAGACTATATAACAGGAAGGTTTGGTTAATATGACAGCACACACAGTAAAATTGTACGAAGAACAACTTCAAGATCTAAGTAGCTCTATTGTTAAAATGGGCGCACTTGCAGAGTCTCAATTGCAAAATGCAGTCAATGCATTAATTGATAAGGACCAAGAGGCAGCTGATGAAACTGTTGGAAGAGACGATAGAATCGACGAAATGGAAAAAAAAATTGAGGAAAAAGTACTTGATTTAATTGTTCTTAGACAGCCTATGGCAATAGATTTGCGAGAAACTGTATCGGCAATGAAAATTTCTTCAGATCTAGAACGTATTGGAGATTTAGCTAAGAATATTGCAAAAAGATCAAGAAGCATCAGTGTAGAATTGCCAGATGATATTAAAAAAAATATTAGAGCTGTAGCCGATCTTGTTCAAAAAACCTTAAAATTAGTTTTAGATTCTTATATAGATCGAGACAAAGAAAAAGCAATTAAAGTTTGGAGTAGCGATGAACAGATAGATAACTTAGTAAATGTTACCATGAACTCTATTATTAAGTTTATGTCTAAAGATAAAGTTAATATTAAATCATCTACACATCTGTTGTTTGCATCAAAAAATTTAGAAAGAATGGGTGATCATGCAACTAATATTGCTGAGGTTATTTATTATCTAGTCACAGGTAATAATGTTTATGGAGAGAGACCTAAAGGAACCACAGGAATAGTAACAGGTTAATAAATGCCTGGATTTATATATTTAATTGAAGACGAAAAAGCTATCACTACTCTACTTAAATATAATCTTGAGAAAGAAGGTTATAAATTTGAATTTTCCGATTCAGGCGAAGAGGGTTTAAGGAATATTAAAAAAAAAATCCCAGATCTCGTATTGTTAGATTGGATGCTGCCTGACATCTCAGGAATTGAAATTTGTAAAAATATAAAAAAAAATAATCTACTTAAAAATATTCCAGTAATCATGCTTACAGCAAAAGGTGAAGAAGAAGATAAATTAAAAGGTTTTCAAATAGGTGCAGATGACTATGTGACAAAACCCTTTAGTCAAAAAGAATTAATGGCAAGAATAAACGCCTTGCTTAAAAGATCAAAACCCAGCGTTACAGCAGATGACGTGACGTTTGAAGATTTGAAAGTAAGCAGGATTGAAAAAAGAGTTTATCGGGCTGGCAAAGAAGTATTTTTAGGTCCAACAGAATTTAAAATCATTGATTTTTTGATCACTAATCCCAAGAGAGTTTATTCGAGGGAACAAATGTTGATGAACATTTGGGGCGAAAACGTCTATGTTGAAGAAAGGACAATCGATGTTCATATTCGAAGATTAAGGAAAGCCATTAATTTAGAGGGCAAAAAAGATTTAATTAGGACTGTGCGATCAGCAGGTTACTCCCTAGACTCATAAAGATCCTTTGGTCTAACAAATTGAATGAGCCTTCCCGATTTTGGTTTAATTTTACTCCAATTTTTATAACTGAAATCAATTTCAGCAAATGCAGCAGTAGGAAATTTTTGTTTTAAAAGCCTGTAGTTTGGTTTTCTTTCAATTTTACAAAGATTTAAAATTAAATCCTTGCTGGCCGGCTCGTGGTTGATTAGTAAGACGGATTTATATTTATTACTAGTATTTTTTAAAATTGAAATTAATTTTTCTTTTGTGGCTAGATATAGCTTTTTATCTTTAACGATCTTTCCTATTTTAAGTCCATTTTTTAAAATCTTTAATGTTTCAAGGGCTCTCTTTGAGGAAGAAACGTAGGTTAGATCAAATTTAATTTGATTTTTAACAAAAAATTCACACATTAATTTCGTAGCTTTTTTGCCAGCTTTTTTAAGCGGTCTATCGTGATCTTTTAATTTAAGGTTTTGCCAACTAGATTTGGCATGTCGCATAACATATAATTTCATACAAAATCAAGATAACATAACCATTATGTACAAAAAAGAATTTGCTAAAAAAATTTAATGAATCATAATTTAATCAACAGAGAGCTTTCGTGGCTTTCCTTTAACGACCGAGTACTCGAAGAGTCCAAAGATAAATCAAATCCTTTATTTGAAAGAGTAAAGTTCTTATCAATTGCAGGAACTAATTTAGATGAATTTTTTATGGTTAGGGTGGCGGGTTTGTTTAATCAAATCAAGGATAATTATGATCAGTTAAGCGCAGATGGATTAACTTCAGAGCAGCAATTAAAATTTGTTGTTTTAAAAACAAAAGACTTATTAAAAAAGCAAAATGAAGCATATCTCGAATTAAAAATGGAGTTAAGTAATGAAAAAATTTTTATTAACAAAATAGAAGAATTGGATAAAAAATCCATAGAATACCTAAGTAAATATTTTACTGAAAATATTTATCCAATTATTACTCCTACAGCCATAGATCCATCGCATCCTTTTCCTTTTATATCCAACAGAGGAGAGGCTATCTTGATGAAATTTAAAGTTGAAAAAAATGACGAACCTGTGAACATAATTGTAGCGGTCCCAAAGAATTTACCTAAATTTCTATCTATTCCCCAAGTCAACAAAATAAGCAGATATGTTCTGATCGAAGATGTTATTACTGCCTTTATAGCGAAAATTTTCACAGATTATAAATTAATTTCATCAATTCAATTTAAAATCATTCGAGATAGCGAAATAGAAATTGATGATGAAGCCGAAGATCTAGTAAGATATTTTGAAAAAGCCTTGAAAAAAAGAAGACGTGGTAATATCGTTAAATTAGAGATTTTAGCTAATTCAGATCCTGTCTTAGTTAATTTTTTAATTGAAACTCTGGAAGTTAATAATGATCACATATATTATGTAGAGGGACTTGTGGGAATTCAAAACATAAGCCAAATCTGCGAAAGAAAAAATTCAAATTTAACATTTAAAAAATTTAAACCAAGAGAGGTAGAGCGTCTTAAAGAATTTGATGGAAAATTCTTTTTAGCTATCAAAAGTAAGGACTTTGTCGTTCACCATCCCTTTGAAACGTTTGATGTTGTAATCCAGTTTTTACAAGCAGCTGCAAAAGATTCAAAAGTCATAGCCATTAAACAAACCTTATATCGAACAACGCCAGACTCCCCGATCGTTAATGCTTTAATTTTGGCAGCTGAAAATGGAAAGGTAGTGACTGCTGTAATAGAAATTAAAGCTAGGTTTGATGAAGAGGCAAATATTGAATTATCTAGAAGATTAGAAAAATCTGGTGTGCAAATCGTTTATGGATTTGCTAAATACAAGACACATGCAAAAGCTAGTCTTGTACTTAGAAAAGAAGGGAAAAAAATACAAACTTATGTGCATCTTGGGACTGGTAATTATCATCCAATTAACGCAAGAATATACACTGACCTATCATTATTTAGTGCAGACGAAAAATTAACAAAAGATGTTGAAAAATTTTTCAATTTTGTAACAGCTTATGCCAAGCCAAAAAAATTGGAAAAAGTTTTTCTATCACCGATCAATTCGAGAAAGTTTTTTATTGATTCCATTAATAATGAAATTCAAAATGTTAAATCTGGTAAACCTGCTGAAATTTGGGCAAAGATGAACTCACTGGTTGATCCTGAAATCATAAATCATCTCTATGAAGCTTCAAATGCAGGCATTAAAATCAATCTTTCAGTAAGAGGGGTTTGCTGTCTACGACCGGGCGTTAAAAACTTATCGGAAAATATAATGGTAAAAAGCATTATAGGTCGTTTCTTAGAACATTCTAGAATTTATTGTTTCGCAAATGGTTATGCTATGCCCTCACGAGAGAATCGCATATATCTTTCTTCAGCTGATTTAATGCCGAGAAATTTAGATAGAAGAATTGAATTGATCATTCCAATCGATAATAAAACTGTGCATGAACAAATCTTAGATCAAATAATGCTTGCTAATTTTAAGGATAATTCAGAAAGCTGGTATTTAAAAAGTGACGGAAATTATTATAAAGAAAAGATGGAGACAAGTTTTTCCGCACATTCGTATTTTATGCAAAATCCAAGTTTATCTGGTAGAGGCAAATCCCTGTTTAAGTTAAAGCCAAAAAATTTAAAATTTGCAAGATAAATGCAAACTGACATAATTAAACTATTTAAAACCGACGAAAAAACGAAAGTTAAGCAAGCTATTATTGACCTTGGCTCAAATTCAATTCGAATGCTAATCTATGATGATTTTAAATTAAACCCTATTCCATTGGTTAATGAAAAAGCAGTTTGTAAATTAGGAAAAAACCTCGACAGATCTAAAAAGTTAAATCCCGATGGATGTGTTAGTGCTCTTAAGGTCCTCAGCAGGTTTAAAGAAATTCTAGATATATCTGAAGTAAGAAATTTAGAAATAGTTGCAACTGCAGCCCTAAGAGAAGCCGATGACGCAAAACCATTCCTTGATCAAGTAGAAAAAATCTTTAACAGTAAAGCAAAAGTCTTATCTGGAGAGGAAGAGGCAGAGGCTGCAGCAAATGGAGTCATCCTAGGTTTTGGAAACGTTGATGGCCTGGTTGCAGATTTAGGAGGCGGTAGCTTAGAATTAACTCGAGTTTCGAACAACATAATTAATGAAAAAATTTCTTTACCCCTTGGAGTCTTAAGGTTACTTAACAATCCCATTATCAAGAAGAAGAATTTACCGAAATACGTAAGAGATATACTCAAAGATCATAAGTGGTTATTTGAGAAAAAAATGAAAAATTTATACGTAGTAGGCGGAACTTGGAGAGCCTTATTAAAAAATCATATTTATCAGGACGGATATCCATTGCATATCATTCATCAATATCGCCTTCACAGATCGGACGCTATCAAATATTTAAATAAAATTTCAAATCTTAACAAAAGTTCACTCAAGACCTTAGAGCCAATAGCTAAATCTAGAACGCAGTTTTTGCCTTATGGTTCAATTATACTTAATCAATTAATCGAATTTATAAACCCAAAAAATGTAATTTGTTCTATTAGCGGCTTAAGAGAAGGTCATATGGATCTCATTTGTAATAGAGATAGGACAAAAACAGACATTTTGAATTCTCACATAGACACAATAGTTTTTCAGAAAGGTGATTTTGGTAAGTCATATTTAAAATATTATAATTTCATTAAACCAGTCTTTGATGGAAAGGAAATATTTGGTGAAAAATTGTTAAATTTATCATGCATCTTAAGTAGAATGAATTGGGGGTTAGGCGCGTTTCAAAAAGCTGAATTAGTTTTTAATGAAGTTTTAAACACTCCTATTCTTCAACTGTCTCATGAAGAAAGAATAATGATTGCACTAGCAAGCTTCTGGAGACACTGTTCTTTGAAATATTTTCCAGATTATAAATTTTTAACTCTTTTAACAAATAATGAGATTATTAATTCAAAGCAAGTTGGCGCTGCTTTAAGACTAACTGAGTCTCTAACCTCTTTATCCACGCTTTTATTGGATGAATTTAAGATCTACAAGAGAAGAAAAACTTTATATTTAAAAATTCCGAGAACTCATATGGATTTTATCTCAAAGCAAGTCAATAAGAAATTTAGTGCTTTAGCTGATATTATGGAATTAGACTCAAGTATTATTTATTCATAATAATCTAAAATTAACGACTCTGTAACATTTTTGTAACATTTTATATTTATATTTAAATAGTCTCCCTTTTGAAGATTGTTATGTCCCTTTAATCGAGGTTACACGGTGTTAAATTTTCCCTTCGTAAAAGCAATCTTTAAACAACACACGTGTAACCACTAAATTTAATACTTAGTTATATTATGTGAAAGCTTGTTATTCTTTTTCAAATTTACTTAAATAGTTTTTTGATGATGAACATTGCAGCAAATAATCCAAAGAATTGAGCTAAAAGATAAAAGGGCAGGCTTTCAAAAGCGATTCCAGTAAAAGAGTCAGTAAAGGCTCTTGAGATAGATACAGCAGGATTTGCAAAAGACGTTGAGGCGGTAAACCAATAGCCAGCGGTTATGTAAAAACTAACGTTTGCCGCAACTATAGACTTACCGGATTTTAAAGAACCAAAAATCACCAGCAACAAACCAATGGTTGCTATTATTTCAGAAATGAAAATTGGCAAACCATTCCTTGATTTGCTAGATAGTTCATAAATTTGATGATCAAAAAAAAAGTTTGCCATTCCAACCCCGATCAGGCAACCTAAAATCTGAGCACTGAAGTAATTGACTAAATCTTTTTTATCAATTTTTTTTCTAAAATACATTGCAAGACTTACAATTGGATTAAAGTGTGCACCTGATACTTCAGCAAATGTAGTAATCAATACAAACAGACCTGCACCCGTTGCAATAGCATTTGCAAGTAACATTATTGCATTATCATTCGTTAAACTTTCAGCCATGATCCCAGAGCCAACGATGATCATTGTTAAAAAACAACTTCCTATGAATTCTGCAATAAATATTTTATTTATCATTTCTCATCCATGAATTGATTTTATCCTCAATTATTTTGAAAGTTGAAGTGAGGATCAAAAAAGCTTTTTTTTCATCTCTTTCATCTTTCATTTTGACTACGGGATCATCGATATCCCAATGTAAAATCTCCTTCTTATCTGGCCAGACAGGGCAAACTTCTAGATTGGCGCTATTGCAAACAGTAATGACTTGATGGAAATTTATTTTTCCATTCAAGAAAATATCAAAGTTTTTAGAGAAATAATTATTTAAATTGTAATTCTTTTCTTTTTCAAGGAAAGTCTTTACCCACGGATTGATTTTGCCAGCTGGATTACTTCCAGCACTATAGCCCTTGTAAAACTTATTATGTTTATGATTGATGATACTTTCAGCAATTATGCTTCTTGCAGAGTTTCCAGTACAAACAAATAAAACCTTTTTCATTAAGCAATAATTTTATAAATTCCAATTATAAACAACGGTATCTGCAAGCCAAAGTTTGTAAGAATAGCTTTATTTTTTGATTTAACTCCTTCAACGGTCCAACCTACAACTCCTAAACCATGAAAAAAAATGTTCATAGGGTAGATATTTAAATTAGTTAATAATATTCCTGTTAAAACAAGAAATGTACTGATCCATTTTAGATACTTATTAATAAACATAGTTTCCTTTCAATATGAGAGTTTTGTTAAAAATTTATTACAATTTTTAATATTTAACTATATATGTTTTATGATTAAAGTTTTGCGAATTAAGCAGATTTAATTTTTTTCTCGATAAATGGTGGCAACTCATCGTCTTTACTAAGTTCTTCCTCTTTCTGGCCTTTAGGCTGATAGGCATATAAAATATGAAGTTTGCAATAAGGAAAAGTATCAACCGGCTTTCGACCGCAAAAATAAAAGCTTTCTTCATCAGGGTGACCTGTTGGCCACTTACAAGTTTGGTCAGTTAAGTTTTCTAATAAAGTTGGTTTTTCAGGCTCAAAATCTTTATCTAATAAAATTGATTTAAATTTACTTTTTCTACTAACAGATCCTCTAAGTTTTGGTTGAGTTTCTGTTGGATCTTTTTTTTCAGAGGTTACTTTTCTTTTTGACGGAGCTCGTTCTTCTAAATTTAATCGGTGCGCTTTTCCAATAACTGCGTTTCGAGTTGTATCACCAAACATTCCTGCAATTTCACTTGCGGTATGACCTTTGGTCCAAAGTTCTCTCAATTTTTGTACTTTTTCGTCTGTCCAGCTCATAATACGAAATTAAAAGTATATTACTATATATAGTCTATTTAGTTAATTTATTCCATTATCTAGTATGAGACAGTTAAAAATGCTATTAAAATCGACAAGATTCAAAGTTTTGCACAAGTTTTTTTAAATTTAAAAGATATAAATCTGCTCATGGTTGAAATCAGTTCAAAATATAAAATAGGCACAAGAAGATTTGGTTTAATTAACTGGATTGGTGCATGGACACTATACAAAAAAGAAGTTTTAAGATTTCTAATTGTTTGGGTTCAAACTGTTTTTTCACCACTTATTTCTGCATTGCTTTTTTTATTAGTCTTATCGTTAGCTTTAGGCACTGACAGAGGTAATGTTTTAGGTGTTCCTTTTATTAGTTTTCTAGCTCCTGGCTTGATTGCCATGCAAGTGATTCAGCAAGCTTTTTCTCATTCATCTTCAACTTTTATAATTGGCAAAATGCAAGGCAATATCGTTGATATTTTATATGCCCCTTTATCTGCAGCAGAAGTCACTTTTGCTATTACTCTAGCAGCGGTAAGCAGAAGTACAATAATAGCTTTTGTCTCAATTTGTACTTTCTATTTTCTTATTGATCTTGAAATTAAAAATTATTTTACGCTAATTGCTTTTACTTTTTTATCTTCTTTTATCCTAGGTGCCCTTGGCATTATTACAGGGCTTTGGGCCGAGAAATTTGACCATATGGCAACTGTTACTAATTTCATTATTGTTCCTTTATCTTTTTTATCCGGAACATTTTATACTATCGATAAATTACCAGATTATTTGCAGACCATTAGTAAAGTGAATCCATTTTTTTACATGATTGATGGATTTAGATATAGTTTTTTAGAAAAGTCTGATGGATCTATAACGGTTGGTTTAATTTATCTTTCGCTATTAAGTTTTATTATATTCACGGTTACTTATATATTGTATAAAAAAGGCTACAAATTAAAATCTTAATCATGAGTGCGTTACTTAATAATTATGCTAGAAAAAAAATTTCTTTTGTAAAAGGGAAAGGTTGCTACCTTTATTCTTCTACGGGAACTAAATACTTAGATTTTGTTCAAGGTATTGCAGTCAATTCACTAGGTCATTGCCATGATCATTTAGTTAAAATAATAAACAAACAATCAAAAAAGTTATGGCATGTCTCAAATGTTTTCACTATTGCCGAACAAGAAAAACTTGCAAAAAGACTTACAAAAAATTCATTTGCAGACTTTGTAGCTTTTCAAAACTCCGGAGCGGAAGCAACTGAGCTTGCGATAAAAGTTGCTAGAAAATATTTTTATTCAAAAGGTCAACCCAAAAAAAATAGAATTATATGTATCAATAATAGTTTTCACGGCAGAACTTTAGCTACAATTTTTGCAAGCAATAGCAAAAAAGCGACTGAGGGATTTGGACCTAAAGTTGATGGTTTTGATCATTTTGATTTTGCCGATCATAAGGGTTTAGAAAAATCTATAACAAAGAAAACCGCTGGAATTTTGGTCGAGACAGTAATGGGAGAAGGCGGAATTAAAGTTATTCCTGATTATTGTTTAAAGGGACTTAGAAAATTATGTGATAGAAAAAATATTTTATTAATCTTAGATGAGGTTCAATGTGGAATTGGTAGAACAGGGAAATTTTTTGCTTTTGAATATGCTGGAATAAAACCTGACATCGTACCTATTGCCAAAGGTATTGGCGGAGGATTTCCAATTGGTGCTTGTTTAATGACAAAAAAAGTAGCTGCTTGTATGCCCCCTGGTTCACACGGCTCAACATTTGGAGGCAATCCTTTAGCAATGAGCGTTGGTAATGCTGTTTTAGATGAAATTTTAAAAAAAGGTTTTTTAAAAAATGTGCAATCAATAGGAAATTATTTTCATGCCCAACTTCAGGAACTCCAATCTGAATTTCCAAACGTAATCAAAGAAGTAAGAGGTTTAGGATTATTAGTTGGAATAAAATTAATTCCTGATCAAAATTTATTTATAAAAAAACTTATGGATAATAAACTATTAACGGTAAAAGCCTCTGAAAATGTTGTGAGATTATTACCTCCTTTGAATGTTAAAAAAGAAAATATAGATCAAGCAATAGTAATTTTAAGAATGGTATGTAAAACTTTTAAATGAAGAATTTTTTAAATATATCCGACCTAACCTCTTACGATTTAAAAGAGATAATAAAAGAAGCAAAAACTAGAAAATCGAAAAGAATAAGTTTAAACAAATCTGCCGCTGATCTAGACCATCCTTTTGCAGGTAAATCTATGATCATGATATTTGAAAAACCTTCTACGAGAACAAGAATTTCTTTTGATATTGCGGTTAAACAACTTGGTGGATCAACAATTATTCTAAATACTGACAACATCCATTACGGACTTGGCGATGAGTCAATTAAAGATACAGCTAAAATATTATCTGAGTATGCTGATATTATAATGATTAGAACTTCATCACACAAGAAGTTAGAGGAATTTGCTAAATATTCTGAAATACCTGTAATTAATGGATTGTCCGAAGAGGGTCATCCGTGCCAAATTTTGTCAGATATTTTAACTTTTGAAGAAATAAAAGGAGATATTAAAGATAAAACAATTGCTTGGTTAGGAGATGGGAATAATAATATGTCGAATTCTTTTATTGAAGCTTCAGCAAAATTTGGATTTAAATTTAATATTGGTTGTCCTGATAAATATAAGCCAAATAAAAACATGTTACTTTGGGCTAAGAAAAATAAAGCTAATATTACTATTACTAAAAATCCAAGCGATGCAGTTAAAAACGCTGATTGTGTTATGACGGATAAGTGGGTTTCAATGAATGATAAAGTAGATAAAAAGAAAAAAAAAGAAATATTAAAACCTTTTCAGATAAACAAAAAAATAATGAAGTTAGCAAAATCAGATGCAATTTTTATGCATTGCCTACCTGTGAGCAGAGGAGAAGAGGCTACAGATGAAGTCGTTGATGGAAAACAATCTGTTGTCTGGACACAAGCGCTTAATAGAATTCATGCGCAAAAAAGTATTATTAATTGGTGTTTAAATAATTAAGGTTTTGGAAGCGGACTATCGCTTTGTGAGTTTAAATATAGAATGACTGAAGCTCTATCTTTATCATTTTTTAATCCAGCGTAAGCCATTTTTGTTCCTTTAATAGATTGAGGTTTTAATAAAAATGCATTTAATTCTTCAAAACTCCATTTTTTTCCATGGGCTTTTAAAGCCGTAGAGTAAGCATAACCATCAATTGATCCAGAAGTTCTACCAACCACTCCGTAAAGAGCAGGGCCTATTAAATTTTTTCCACCTTTAGCAACAATATGACAGGCAGTACATTTCTTAAAAACAGTTTCACCATGAGCAACGTCTCCCATGGCTAAAATTTCTTTTATATTAACTTGAACGACTTCTTTAGTTACTGCTGCTGCTTCAGCTGGCGATTCTAATTCTACGCCTTCAATTTTGTAGGCTGATTCTTTCGGTTTTTCGATATGAAAAATTGTATCTGAGAACTTATTGATGCCTATAATTATTAACGCAGTCATAAGAATAGCACCTATAATTTTATTTATTTCAAAACCATCCATAAATTTGTTAGTTAGTGTTTGACGTATAACACGGCTTAATAAAAAAAAACTTAAAATTTAGTTACTTTATTTGCGTCCTAGGGACGCATAAATATGGAAAAAATTGCAATTGTAATACCATCAAGATTAAAGGCAGAACGACTGCCCAATAAGCCATTAAAGCTTATTAATAATAAAGAAATGATTCTTCATGTTCACGATATAGCCAAGTCATCAAATGTTGGAGAAGTTATAGTTGCTACTCCTGATCAAGAAATTTTAGATCTTATTAAGTCTCATAATGGCCAAGCTGTTTTAACAAGTGATAAACATGAAACGGGCACAGACCGGGTATTTGAAGTATTTAAAAGTTTACTAAAATCTAAACCAGAAATTATAATTAATTATCAAGGCGATATGCCAAATTTAAATCCTAAAGCAATTAAAGATTTAGTTTCTTATATGAAAAAAAATTTATGTGACATTGCAACTTTAGCTTCGGCTATCGAAAATAAAGATGAAGAAAAAGATCCCAATGTTGTCAAAGTTCTTGCGAGCCATGAGATTAAAAATAAAACTTTTTCAAAAGCTTTAGACTTTTTTAGAATTTCCAACAAACCTTTAAGTAAACTGACCTATCATCATGTAGGAATTTATGCCTTTACTAATAAAGCTTTAATAAGATATGTAAGTTTAAAAAGAAGCAAGCTTGAGATAGAAAGAAAACTTGAACAGTTGAGAGCACTTGAAGATCAAATGAAGATGGATGTAGGTTATATTGATTCTTGTCCTTTAAGTGTTGATACCGAAGCAGATTTAAAAGCTGTAAAAAAAATTATGGAAAATTAAATGAGTAAAATTAAAATAGCTTTTCAAGGAGAAAAAGGTGCCTATTCACACATTGCTTGCGAGGCAATTTACAAACATGCTGAGATTAAAAACTGTGCAACTTTTGAGGAAACTTTCAAGTTAGCTTTTGATGATGAAAATATTAAAGCAATTATTCCAATAGAGAATTCATTAGCAGGCAGGGTGGCTGATATTCATTATCTATTACCAAAGTATAAACTTCAAATTTATGGAGAACATTTTCAAAAAGTTGAACACTGTTTATTGAGCAAACAAGAAGCAGAGATAAAAGATATTAAATATGTAAGAAGTCATGCTCAAGCTATTAGTCAGTGCCAAAAAATTATTAAAAAAAATAAATTTAAACCTATTATTTCAACTGACACAGCAGGATCAGCAAAAGATTTAGCTCAAAGTAAAGACAAATCCATTGCTGCTATTGCCTCAGAATTAGCAGCTAAAATTTACGGTTTAAAAATATTAAAAAAAAATATTGAAGATGAAACCGGTAATGTTACTCGTTTCTTGATAATGGGCAAAAATATTCAACAGTCTAATTATGAAAAAAGTAAAAAATATATGACGACTTGTATTTTTAGATTAAAAAGCGAACCCGCGGCTTTGTACAAAGCTTTAGGAGGTTTTGCGACTAATCAAATTAATTTAACGAAGTTAGAAAGTTATTCAGTTAAAAATACTTTTAATCAAACTAATTTTTATTTAGATCTTGAAGGACATATTGAGGAAAAGACAGTTCGAAAAAGCCTAGATGAGCTTGGTTTTCATACTGAGAATTTAGATATTTTAGGTGTTTATGAAGCCTCAAAATTTAGACATAAATAATTCACAGAATCTCTAATCTAGTCTTGTAGTAATCAAATTGATCTTGATATAATCATTTTGAGGTTGGCATCAGGTGGATGTTTCATAAACCCGGTCAGGTCTGAAAAGAAGCAGCCGTAGTGAAAATTTTTCAGGTTGTTGCCTGCCTCTTAAAAAATTGATGATAAACAATAAAATCTTAGCTTTAAAATACAGACCTCAAGAATTTAAAGATCTTATTGGTCAAGAAGTGATGGCACAAATAATCACAAATGCTATTAAACTCGGCAAGACTCCTAATGCTTATTTATTAACGGGCATAAGAGGAGTAGGAAAAACAACCACAGCCAGACTAATTGCAAAAGCATTGAATTGCGTAAAGCAATTTGATGAAGGAGAAAAGTGTAAAGCAGGTGAATACTGCCACTGTGATGAGATTGTAAATTCTAATCACATGGATATTTTAGAAATGGATGCGGCATCCAAAACAGGTATCGATGATATTAGAGAATTGATTGAAAACGCTAAATATAGCCCAACAAGCGCAAAGTTTAAAATTTTTATTATCGATGAAGCACACATGTTATCTAAACAAGCGTTTAATGGGTTGTTAAAAACTTTGGAAGAACCGCCACCACGATTAAAATTTATTTTAGCAACAACAGAAGTAAGAAAAATTCCCGTAACCATTCTCTCAAGATGTCAGAGGTTTGACTTAAGAAGAGTGAATTTAGAAAAATTATTTTTACATCTTAAAAATATTGCACACAAAGAAAATGGAAGTATTTCAGATAACGCTTTGCAACTTATTGCCAGAACCTCAGAAGGTTCAGTTCGTGATGCTATTTCTTTACTGGATCGCGCTCTATTAAGTCAAAGTATTTACAATAAAGAAATTCAAGAGCAACACGTTAGACAGATGCTAGGTCTTGCAGATCGAAGTAAGTTAATTTTACTTTTTAAAGAAATATTGTCAGGCAATCAAATAGATGCAATTAATTATTTAAAAGAGATGATCGATCACGGCCTAGATGCCAAAAATTTTTTAAATGATATTTTAGAAATTCTTTATTTATTTAATAGGAGAATAAACCTAGGCCCAATTGAAAAAGATTTAATGATTTCAGAGTCTGAAATAAAATTAATTAATGACTACTCTAAAAATATAGACTCTCAAGATATAGGCTTATTTTGGCAACTGACAATTAAAACTATGGATGATTTAATGATTGTAGGGAATGAAAATTTAACTTTAGAAATGTATGTGATGCAATTAATGCATCTTAAAAATATTGATCAAAATCAAGAAGTATCAGCAGATCCTAATTCTAACGGAGAGTCTTTAGAAATACAGAAAATTTCAACACCAAGTAGCGATGAGCAAGATGATAAAAAAATAAAGAGTGTTTATAAAAATCAACTTAAAAATACAGATCAAATAAAAACCAATCTTGTAAAAAATCCCGAACTCAACTCTGAACCTTTGAAAACTTTAGCGATTAAAACATTTGAAGATTTAATTCAAGCTGCCACCAGAGAAAAAGAGGTTGAACTTAAATACGATTTAGAAAGAAACGTGAAGCTTGTAAGTTTTACAACTGGTAAAATAAATATTTCATTTAATGAAAAACTTAATAAAAATTTTATTAAGATTTTAACTGAAAAATTATTAAAGTGGACAGGCGAAAGATGGATTATTTCTTTAAGTAAAGAACAAGGTAATGAAACTATTTATGAAAAAAAACTTAATAATAAAAAAGATAAGTTAGAAAAAGAAATGAATAGCCAGGTCGTTAAAGATTTTATTGCTGCTTTTCCTGATGCAAAACTTGTAGATATTACAGAGGATAATGATGCCTGATTTTACAGAAATGCTTTCTAAGGCAAAAGCTATGCAAGCTAAAATGAAAGACGTTCAGGACATTATAAAAAATATTGAAGTCGAAGGAGAGGCTGGTGGAAATCTAGTGAAGGTTATTCTTAATGGGGATTATGAAATTAAAGCCATCAATGTAAGCGAAGAAGCAAAAAAAGAGTCACATGAAATTATTAATGATTTAATTATTGCCGCTTATAATAATGCTAAAGAGAAATTAAAAAAGAAATCATCAGAGGAATTATTAAAAGTAACAGGTGGGTTAAATTTACCATTCGATTTTAAATTCCCTTTTTAAATGGACAATCATATTCCAGCTATAGACGAGTTAATTAAACTTTTTGCTAAATTACCGGGTCTTGGCCCAAAATCTGCAAAAAGAATAATCTTAAAATTAATTAACCATAAAGAAAGCATGGTTAAACCTTTAGCCCAGTCTTTAGCTAAAGTTTATAAAAGTATTGTGAGGTGCCAAAATTGTGGAAATCTAAAAATAATAGATCAGGCTTGCGTATGTGAGGGCGAGAATACTTTTGATAAAATCTGCGTGGTTGAAAATTTAGCTGATATGTGGGCTATCGAGTCTTCAAATATTTATAAAGGACATTACCACATTCTTGGAGGCACCTTAAATTCAAACGAAAATTATGAGCAAAAAAATTTATTAATAGATTCTTTAGTGAGAAGAGTTAAAAAAAATAGTCTTAAAGAAGTAATTATTGCAACTAGTGCAACTATCGAAGGACAAACTACCGCCCATTATATTGAAGATGCAATTAAAAATGACAAAATTATTGTTACAAAACTTGCTCAAGGTTTACCGGTGGGCGGTGAAATAGAGCAACTAGATGATGGTACTTTATATTCAGCTTTTAAAAATAGAGTTCCTGTGACTAGCGAGTAGCAATTTTTCCTATGATTGAAATTTTTATTAAAACTTTTATTTTTTATTTTATAGTCATCGACCCTATTGGTAGCACGCCAGTATTTTTAGTAATAACAGAACACCTTTCAATAAAAGAAAAAATAAAGACAGCTTTGCATGGAACGTTTATAGCAACATTAATATTATTATTTTTTGCTTTGTTAGGTAATGCTATTCTTGCTTATTTAAAAATATCCTTTCCAGCATTTACAATTGCTGGGGGAATAATTTTATTTATTATTGCTTTGGAAATGCTTTTTGACAAAAGACATCAGAGAAAAGAAGAAAATGTTAATTTTACTTATGACAAACTAAGTATATTTCCTTTGGCAACTCCTCTGTTAGCGGGGCCAGCAGCGATAACTTCTGTTATTGTATCAGTAAGCTCAGTAGGACCTGATTTTACGAAACAAGCAATTGGTATGGCCTCTTTAATTGCTGCAACAGTTGTGACATTTATTATTTTATTTGTTGCAGTTAAATTCGAAAAAATGATTAATAAAAGAATTATAAGTGTCATTTCTAGAATAGTAGCTATTATTTTAGCGGGCTTAAGTATTCAGTATATTCTTAATGGGATTAAAGCTTTTATAAATCTTTAATATTTTTTCTCTAATCTTCTTTTGTGAAGTAATGGCTCTGTATAGCCCGAGGGTTGAGTACGACCTTTGAAGACTAAGTCACAAGCGGCTAGGAAAGCAATGGATTTATCAAAGTTACCTGACATAGGTATATATTTTTTGTCACCACTATTTTGTTTATCTACAACAAGTGCCATTTTTTTCATAATGGTCATCACTTGATCTTTACTGCAAATATTATGATGCAACCAATTAGCCATATGTTGAGAAGATATTCGAAGTGTTGCTCTATCTTCCATTAAACCTACATTGTTAATATCTGGCACTTTAGAGCAGCCTACTCCTTGATCTATCCATCTGACAACATAACCTAAAATTCCTTGGGCATTGTTTTCTAATTCTTTATTAATATCTTCTGCTGACCAATTTGGCCTGTCAGCAACTGGGATTGATAAAATATTTTCTACTTTTGCTTTAATTCTTGATTTAATTTCATTTTGTTTTTTAAAAACAGCTACTTGGTGGTAGTGAATAGAATGAAGTGTTGCAGCTGTAGGCGATGGTACCCAAGCACAATTTGCACCAGCTAAGGGATGAGCTATTTTTTGTGTTATCATATCTGCCATTCGATCGGGCATAGCCCACATTCCTTTACCTATTTGAGCTTTGCCAGAAAAACCACAAGCTAACCCAATGTCCACATTCCAATCTTCATAAGTACTTAGCCATAAAGATTTTTTCATATCTCCTTTAAAAATCATTGGTCCAGCTTCAAATGACGTATGAATTTCATCTCCAGTTCGATCTAAAAATCCAGTATTAATAAAAACTATTCTTTCTTTAACCGCACGAATACACTCTTTTAAATTAACAGTAGTTCTTCGCTCCTCATCCATAATGCCAACTTTGATTGTATTTCTTTTTAAATCTAAAATATCTTCTACTTTGCTGAAAATAGTATTTGCAAAAGCAACTTCTTCAGGTCCATGCATTTTAGGTTTGACAATATAAACAGAGCCCGTTCTTGAATTGGTTTTATTTTTAAGATCATGTTTTGCACATAGGACAATGAAAAAAGCATCCATAATACCTTCGGGAATTTCCGAACCATCTCTTAGAGTAATTGCCGGATTAGTCATAAGGTGACCAACATTTCTATTTAATAACAAGGCCCTGCCATGAAGTTTTAGTTTTCGACCATCGATACCTTCATAAATTCTATCTGGATTTAATTTTCTTATAAATTTTTTTCCATTTTTTTCCATCTCGGTTTGTAAATTACCTTTCATAATACCAAGCCAGTTTCTGTAACATCTTACTTTATCTTCAGCATCAACTGCCGTTATAGAGTCCTCATTATCAATAATTGTTGAAATAGCAGACTCGATTATAATATCTCTAATACGTGCTTTATCGACATCTCTAACTTGCGATTTATCAGTACTAACAATTTTATTTTCTTCATCAATAATAATATCGACATGTAAATTATTATTTTTTAATAGTATTGAGGTTGGGTTATTTTTAGTTCCATTGTAACCCACTAATTGATTTTTGTTTTTTAGATTTAGATTATTGACTGAAATTTTGGAAATATTTTTCCAGCTATCATTATTAAGAGGAAAAGTTTCATCTAAAAAGTTTCTTGCGTATTCAATTACTTTTTTTCCTCGCTCAGGATTATATTTAAC
This sequence comes from Pelagilacustribacter hypolimneticus (SeqCode), assembly GCA_965235125.1. Lineage (GTDB taxonomy): Bacteria > Pseudomonadota > Alphaproteobacteria > Pelagibacterales > Pelagibacteraceae > Pelagilacustribacter > Pelagilacustribacter hypolimneticus. The sequence goes on from CBDDXH010000007.1 coordinate 22,426, forward strand.
ACTTTTTGCAGTGATGCCAGCATCAGAAATAACATCTGTGCCGTAAAGTGCATCGTAAAAACTACCCCATCTTGCGTTTGCAGCATTTAATGCGTACCTTGCATTATCTATTGGAACAACTAATTGAGGACCTGCAATACTTGATATTTCTTCGTCTACATTTTGAGTAGAAATTTGAAAATCTTCTTTTTCTTCAACAATATAATTTATTGATTTTAAAAATTTAATATATTCAATTTTATTGATTGGTTTACCCTTATTAGTAAGGTGCCATTCATCTATTTGTTTTTGGATATTCTCTCTTTTTTCTATTAATACTTTATTAACAAGGGCAAGCTCATGAACAGCTGAATCAAATTTTTTCCAAAAATCATCAGTTGCTATACCGGTTCCAGGAATAACTTCTTGATTAATAAAATCAAGTAAAGTTGAGCTTATTGTTAAATTTCCTATTTTAGTTTTATTCATATGTACCAAATCTTTGCCCCATCTGTTGGTACCTTAGAGTTTTACTCCGTCGGTGAGATCTTATCTCTCTCCAGAATTTATTTTTTTAACGGTCCTTTTGCCTGAGAGTTTCCTGGGGGTTGCCCCTTCGGCGCTATAACTAAGTAGTCTCTCCCGTTTTTTTCTTAAATTTGAACCACCTTTTAGTTAAAGTCAATTAATTTAAATTAATACATATAAGCCACTTAATAGACTTAATTGAATTCTATTAAAAAGAGCATTATGCTTAAAAGTCGTAAAGTATTATGAAAAATTATCTAGAGTTTGAAAAAGAGATTAAAACATTAGAAATAGATTTAGAAAATTTAAAAAGTCCTTTTGGCTCAGGGGGCATCTCGGAAGTCGATACAGCAAAAATTATAACAACTGAAAAAGAAATCAATCAAAAACTTAAAACGATTTACGCCAACTTAAATAGTTGGGAAAAAACTTTAGTTGCAAGACACGAAGATAGACCGAGAGCAAATTTTTATATTAAAAATATATTCAAAAGCTTTACACCTTTGTCTGGTGACAGACTTTTTGGTGAAGATAAATCAGTTACAGCTGGTTTTGGTCTTATTGACAATAAATCAGTCTTAGTTATTGGTCAGGAAAAAGGAGAAGATTTAAATAGCAGAATTCAAAGAAATTTTGGCATGATGCGACCTGAAGGATATCGTAAATGTATTCGACTAATGCAATTAGCTAATCGATTTCAAATACCGATTATAACTTTTATTGATACGCCAGGAGCATACCCAGGACTTGGAGCAGAGCAAAGAGGTCAGGCATCTGCAATTGCAACCTCGATTGAATGTTCCATGTCACTTAAAGTTCCAAACATTTCTATTATCATAGGAGAAGGAGGTTCAGGTGGGGCGATTGCTTTAGCATCCTCAAATAAAGTAATCATGTTAGAAAATTCAATTTATTCTGTTATTTCACCTGAAGGATGTGCTTCGATTTTATGGAGAGATCCAAGTAAATCGTTACAAGCAGCTGAAGCTATGAAGCTTACAGCAAAAGATTTATTTAAACTCGGAATAATAGATGAGGTCATCGATGAGCCTTTAGGTGGAGCGCATCGCGATCAAGATAAAGTTGCTCAGAGTATTAAACAATCGATTGTAGAAAGTTTAAAATATTTTGAAAATCTCTCTAGAGATGAAATTTATAATCATAGAAAAGCAAAGTTTTTAAAAATAGGAAGAGAGGGAGGATTTGTTAAATCAAGTCTTAACGACGGAAGTCTTACTTATAAAGAATCTTTTATAAGCAAAGTACAAAGATCGTTTAATAGAAATGATCATGTTTACTATGGTTTGATAGCTTTTTTTCTTATTTTAATTATATTTTTGACTGTTGTATAAAAGACAATTAGCAGAATAATTCAAAGCAAGTAGCCAAACATTCCTTGACATATTAAAGGTAAATCTATTAAAGATGCAAAGTTAGTAAATGTTTACTAACTATAGTTAATAACAAATAAGGATAAGTAAAATAATATGAGTACACTAAAAGGTAAAGTAAAGTGGTTCAATGGCACTAAAGGTTATGGTTTCATTGAAAGAGAAGATAAACAAAAAGACGTGTTCGTACATTCGTCAGCTGTTAGAGACGCTGGTTTAAAATTTTTAAACGAAGGCGATGAACTAACTTTCGAAGTTGAGAATGGAGAAAAAGGTCCTTCAGCAGTAAAATTGCAGAAAGCCTAAATCTTATTTTTTAAATTCACAAATTATCGGGACATAAACCTGAACAATCTAGTTGTGTCCCGCTAATCATAAGTTACGTATCTAATTTCTTATTTACGCTCTTGTAAATTTCAAATATTTTGTTAAAAACACCTTATGATTATAAGAAATAAAATTTTAACAGTTAGAAAACACTCTCACAGAGTCCACGCTAGGCTATTGCTTAGCTTATAATCAATCACATATATAAATTTAACTAAAACTAAGATAAAAATAAAAAGGACGCAGCTGTAGCTCAGTTGGTTAGAGCACTAGTTTGTGGAACTAGGGGTCGGTGGTTCGAGCCCACCCAGCTGTACCAAACAATGGAAAAAGAAAAAAAATTTAAACCTTCAAAAGAATTACCTTTGGGGTTTGTTGATAGACAAGAAAAAGAATTACTAACCCGAGATTTTATAATTTCTAATATCAAAGAAGTTATGATTAAGTATGGTTTTCAATATCTCGAAACGCCAAGCTTTGAGTATACAGAAAGTATTGGAAAATATTTACCTGATAAAGATAGACCAGACCAAGGTGTTTTTTCTTTTCAAGATGAAAAAAATTGGCTTTCACTTCGCTATGATCTAACAGCACCTTTAGCTAGATATGTAGCTAAAAATTATTTGGAAATTCCAAAACCTTTTAAACGTTATCAGTTAGGAACTGTTTGGCGTAATGAAAAACCGGGGCCAGGACGGTTTAGAGAATTTTTACAGTTCGATGCAGATTATGTAGGCACTAAAAACTTACAGGCTGATGCAGAATTATGTATTCTTATTTCAGAAATCTTAGAAAAATGTGGTTTATCTAAAAATGATTATACAGTTAAGATTTCCTCTAGAAAATTTACAGAAGAGTTATTTAAAGAATTAAAGATCCAATCATCTGGACAATCATTAACAATCTTAAGAGCCCTAGACAAAATAGATAGATTAGGTTGGACAGAAGTTAAAAAACTTCTAGGCAAAGAAAGAAAGGATAGTTCCGGCGATATTACTAAAGGTGCAAATCTTGATGAAAAACAAATTGCAACTTTAGAAAAGCGAATTAAAGATGTTAAACCAACTAGCGATGATGTTCTTGAAATTTTAAGAATATTTGAAGCATATAACTTTACTAACTATAAATATGATCCTTCTGTTATTAGAGGTCTTGAGTATTACACAGGACCGATTTTTGAAGTCAATCTAAACTTTGAAGTCAAAAATTCTAAAGATCAGGTCATAGAATTTGGCTCTATTGGAGGCGGAGGGCGGTACGACAATCTTGTAAATAATTTTGGAAATTTAGATTGTCCTGCGACAGGTATTTCAATTGGTATAGATAGGCTAGTTTATGCATTGATGCAGAAAAAAGAGTTTAATATCAAATCAATCAGACCTGTTGTTATTTGTGTTTTTGAAAAAGAAAAAATCAAAGATTATGTTGATATTTTAAAAAAGCTTCGAGATAAAAATATAAGTTCTGAAATTTATCCAGGGGAGGGCAATTTAAAAAAACAAATGCAATATGCTAATAAAATAGGTTCACCAGCCGTTATTTTATACGGAGAAGATGAAATAAAATCAGGCAAAGCAATATTAAGAGATCTTAGCTCAGGTAAAGAAACAGCAACTGAAATAGATAATTTATTTAATGAAATCAAAAAAATACTCTGAAACTTTATTAAATCTTTTTAAAAAAAAAGGTTTTAAAGTTAAAGAATTTGAAAATATTATTGAATCTAAAATTATCATCGAGCGATCAGGTGAAATTTTTAAAAAATCTTTGCTATCATTTGAGGATGATAATGGAAATAATTTTAGTCTAAGACCTGATCTAACTATATCGGCTTGTCTTGATTATATTAAAAATATTAAAAAAGGAATTTACAAGTATGCATATTTTGATCAGGCTTACAGAAGAACTTTCAGTAAAGAGTCATTGGTACGTAATCAGTTAGGTTGTGAAATTATAGGCTCAACTAGTTTAAAATTGAATTTAGAAATTATTAACTTAATCGACCAGTCTTTAATAAAAGTTTCTAATAAAAAAACCACTATTAAAATAAATGATATCAATATTTTTTACTCTTTAGTCGATTCTTTAAAACTACCTTCAAGATGGAGCTTAAGATTGAAAAGACATTTTTGGAGACCAGAATATTTTAGCGAATTGATTTCAAGACTATCTTCTAATTCAGATATACAAAAAAATGTCTTTGAACTTGATAAAAAATCTTATTTTAAAATGAGAAAGCTTGACCAGAATTCAATGATAGCAGGAAGAAAGATTTCAGAAATTCTAAAAAGATTTGAAAAAAAAATTAAAGAGCCTAGATCTAATATTGATGGAAAAAGAGTTGCAAGAATCGTCAATAAATTTTTAAAAATTAATTGTTCTTTAAAAAATGCAAAATTTGAACTTAAAAAATTTGAAGTTAAAAATAACTTAGATTTAAAACTAGATGGTTTTGATATCTTTAATTTAAAATTTAAAAATAATGATGTTATTTTTTCATCTAATATAGGACGTAACGTAGAATATTATACCGGTCTTGTTTTTGAAATTATAAAAAAATCAAAAAATCTTAATTTAGCTTCAGGAGGGAGATATGATAATTTGATACAAATTCTAGGCGCAAGTAAGAAAATTCCTGCAATTGGAGGAGCAATAAACTACGACAATCTTTTAAAATTATGAACAAAGTAATTAAAATAGGTTTGCCAAGCAAAGGTAGACTTAAAGAAAATTCTTTAAAAATTTTAAGAAAAAATAAATTATTTATTAAAGACTCAAAGAGATATTATCTAAGTGAAATTAAAAATTTCGAGCAAAATGAAATTATTTTTTCTCATGCAAGAGAAATAATTGAAAGACTTTCGGACAATTCTATTGATATTGGAATTTCAGGTTATGATTTATTAAAAGAATCATTACCCGGTATACAACGAAATATTCAAATAAATTCTCGTTTAAATTTTGGTTTTGCAGAACTCGTAGTTGCCGTACCCGATGCTTGGATAGACGTTCAAACGATTGCTGATCTCGAGGAAATTTCTTTTGAATTTAAAGATAAGAATGTTCGTAAATTAAGAGTTGCTACTAAATATCCTAATTTAACAAATGAGTTTTTGGTTTCAAAAGGTTTAAATCAATATAAGATTGTAAATAGTTTAGGTTCAACTGAAGTATATCCATTTACTGATCAATCTGAAATTATTACTGACATCACTTCAACCGGAGCAACATTAAAAGCGAACAAATTGAGAGTTTTGAAAGATGGAGTTATTCTTAAATCTTCTGCTTGTATCTTAGTTTCAAAAAAATCTTTGAGAGATAAATATAAAAAAATATTAATTAAAAAATTACTGAGCAAGATAAAAAAAAAGGGCTAAAAAATTAGCCCTTTTAATTTTTATACATATATTATGAACCAAAAAAACTTAACAAATGTAGATTGGTCTAAAATTCCAGCACCAAAAGGTGAAGAGAACTTAAGTCATTTAAAGAATTATACTATTAAACAAGTCAAACTCAAATCTACTGATGATAAATTAGTGGAGTTATCTGAGATTAAAGGTCTAACAATCATTTATATTTATC
>CBDDXH010000008.1:0-26768 GCA_965235125.1 Pelagilacustribacter hypolimneticus (SeqCode)
ATTTTTTATTTTTTTTATTTCTACAGTCGCTGTTATCTTTATATTAAAGTCTCTAAACCAAAATATTTTATACTTCTCTTCACCAACTGAAATCAAAAATAGGGAGGATATTGTTCTAGAAAAAGCAATGCGCGTTGGAGGAATGGTAAAAAAAAATTCAATCATTATCAATAAAAATAATATTCAATTTATTATCACCGATTTTCAAAATGAAATCTTAATTAGTTACTCTGGTACAGTGCCTAATTTATTTGCCGAGGGTAAAGGTGTTGTAGCTGAGGGCAAGCTTAAAGATAAACAATTTTTTATAGCTAATAGAATATTAGCTAAACACGATGAAAAATATATGCCCCCTGAAATTAAAAAAATAATAGAAAATAATGCTAAGTAATATTGGGTCAATTTTAGTTTTTTCTATTTTAGTTCTTAGCTTGCTTATAATTTACAAGTCTTACCTAGATATAGAAATTAACAATCAAACTTTAAATAAGAGCATTTATAGCTTAAGTTTATTTCAGATAACTTTTACTATTCTCAGCTTTTTCACATTAATTACAGGATTTATCTCTTCAGATTTTTCCATTGTTAATGTTTATGAAAATTCTCATACAGCCAAACCACTTTTTTATAAGATAGCAGGAACTTGGGGAAACCATGAAGGAAGCTTATTATTATGGATAAATATTTTAGTTTTATTTTCTCACCTATTCTTAATATTTAATCACAAGCATGATAAAAAATTTAGATTATATACTTTAATTTTTCAAAACTTTTTAATTTTGGGATTTGTAATTTTTTTATTAATAAATTCTAATCCGTTTAGTTCAATCTATCCAGTGCCGTCAGAAGGATTAGGTTTAAATCCAATCTTACAAGATCCTGCATTAGCTATTCATCCCCCGCTTTTGTATATAGGGTTTGTTGGGTGTTCGATTTATTTTTCAGCAGCGATAGCTTCAATACTTTCTAATTATAACGGTAAGCAATTTGCTTTATCAATAAAATCTTGGGTTAAAATTTCATGGGTATTTCAAACACTTGGAATAACAGTTGGGTCTATCTGGGCATATTATGAATTAGGATGGGGAGGCTTTTGGTTTTGGGATCCGGTTGAAAATGCTTCTCTACTTCCTTGGTTTGCCATTACTGCTTTGATGCACACCGTTATTGTTCTAGAAAAAAGAAATATTTTGTATGAATGGGCTATCATACTTTGTCTTTTGACTTTCATTTTAAGTGTGACGGGTACTTTTTTAGTCAGATCTGGAATTTTGAATTCCGTACATACCTTTGCGAGCGATCCTTCAAGAGGGCTATTCATACTTGTCTTTTTATCTTTAATGATTTTTACTTCTTTAACCATTTATTTTAAAAAACGAAATAAAGAATTTTATAATTTTAATACTAATAGCAAAGAAATATTTATTTTAGCTAATAATTGGTTCATGGCCTTTTTCTTAGCAACTGTTTTAATTGGAACGCTTTATCCAATTTTTCTTGATGTGTTAACTGGTGCAAAAGTTTCTGTTGGACCACCTTTTTATAATATCGTCATAATTCCTTTAGTGATTCCTGTTTTATTTTTAATGACGTTAGGTCCACAATTTGGCTGGATAAATTCAAAAACAGAAAAACTATATAAAACTTTATATATTTTAGTTGGAGCAGTGATTATAAATTTATTTTTATTTTACTTTTTTAAAAATTACGGAATTTATTCAAATTTAATTTTAATTTCAGCTATTTTCTTAATTTTACACTCCTTTTTAGATGCAAAAAATTCAATAACCAATAAAAAAAAATTTCAATTTCCAAGAATTATTTCTCATTTGGGTTTTGGGATGCTTGTTTTTTTTATTGGAATTAATAATCAATATTCTATTGAAACAGATTTTAATTTAAAAGTAGGAGAGACTAAAAAATTGAATAATTATGAACTTGTTTTTGAAAATATAAAAATAGAAGAAAATAAAAATTATAAATCAATAATAGGTGATTTTAAAATCATTGAACTTAAAAAAAAGTATATTCAATATTTAAATCCTGAAATTAGAATTTATACCAATCCTGAAACTTTAACTTATGAAGCTTCTATAAAATCAAAAATTAGTTCTGATTTATATTTGACCATGAGCAATGTATCTAGGTCCGATTTTTATAATATTAAATTTCAAGAAAAGCCATTTATGATTTGGATATGGGTTTCTGCTATAATGATTGCTCTTGGTGGTTTGATACAATTAATCATAAAAAAAAATGAAAATTAATTTTTTTAAAATTATTATTTTTAGTTTTATAATATTTTTTCTTTCTGTTTTTTGGTTTGGATTAAACAAAGATAATAATTATAGTACTAAAAATCTTATTGGAAAAAAAATAAGTAGTTTTCAACTTTCATCTATTCATAATAATGATTTAGTTTCAGATGACATGTTAAAAAAAAATGAATTCACCTTAATTAATTTTTTTGCTTCATGGTGTGCCCCCTGTAGACTCGAACATCCATATTTGATGAAATTATCCAAACAAAATAAAAAAATTAATATTTTAGGTATAAATTTTAAAGATAAAAAAAATAATGCTTTAAGTTTTTTGAATGAGCTAGGTGACCCTTACAATTTTGTAGCTGAAGATTCAGAAGGTAAAGCTTCAATTTTTTTTGGTATTTACGGCATACCAGAATCAATATTAATTAATAAAGATTTAACTATAATAAAAAAAATTATAGGACCCATAGACCAAAATCAATTTCAAGAAATTCAAGACTTAATTAAATGATATTGAGAAAAATTATAATTATTTATTTTTTTTTATTTTCTTCACTTCATACCAATGAAGTCAATCCAGAGTTAATTGAAATTTATAAAAATCTAAGATGTTTAATTTGCCAAGGACAATCTATAGCTGACTCAAATTCGGATTTTGCATCAACGCTTAAATTAGTTGTTCAAGATCAAATTAAAGCAGGCAAAACAAAAGAAGAAATCTATGATTTTTTAATTAGTAAATATGGAGAGTGGATTGTGTACCAGCCCACTTTAAGTAAAAATAATTTTTTGCTTTGGTTTTTGCCTTATTTAATTTTAGTAATAGGCGGTCTAGTAATTTTTTTTATAATACGAAAAAGCAAGCATAATAAGACCAATTGAAATGTGTACTTTTTTTAATTAACGTTGTATTTTTTATCAAATGAAAAAATTAATTATATTACTTTTTGCGATTATATTTTTGACAAATTCGCATTTATTATCGGCGGAAAAAGAGAAATTTTTTAAACCTTGGGGTTCAAATAAAAATTCTAAAAATGATAATTCAAAAGCAACCCAGAAAGGTGATATCTTTAAGCAAAAAACTTTTGATAATAATAAAACAGATAATATCTTAGTTTATACAGGCATTTTCGATCACAAAGATGAAAAAGCACCTGGAAAAAAAGAAAATCACAAAACCTCTTTAGTTGGAATAGAACACAAGAATGTAGATTTATTTAGAGACACTTGGATAGGGAGGTTTTCACCAACCACAGGAGCATTCGTTACAGGCAAAAGTTCTGCTTATTTATATACAGGTGTTGAAGCTGACTATAATTTAGGCCCAATAAAAATATCACCTAGTTTTGCACCTGGGTATTATGAGGCGGGTGATGGTAAAAATTTAGGAAGTGCACTTGAATTTAAATCAGAAATAAAAATTGGGATAGATTTATTTAAAAATTCTAATCTTGGATACAGTTATAGCCACATTTCAAATAATGATTGGGGAGACAGAAACCCAGGTGCCGACAATCAATCGATAACTTTTTCTAAAAAGTTTTAAATAGCAGTGTCACTTAGAGATTGCTATAATATCGAAGACTTTAAAAAATTAGCTAAAAAAAATTTACCAGCTCCAATTTTTCATTACATAGATGGTGGAGCTGATGATGAAACAACTCTTAGAAGAAATACAGATTCTTTCTCCAAGTGTGATTTAATTCCTAATATTTTAGCAAATGTAGGAGAACCGGATCTCTCCGTTAATGTGTTTGGACACAAAATTGATATACCTTTATTTTTGTCTCCCACAGCAATGCAAAGACTTTATCATCACGATGGAGATAAAGCGTCTGCAAGAGCAGCAGAAAAATTTGGAACATTTTATAGTATGTCTACTATGGCAACTTCATCAATCGAAGAGATTGCGAACATCTCAAGTGGACCAAAATTATTTCAACTTTATATTCATAAAAATCAATCGCTTACAGATAATTTAATCGATAGATGTAAAAATGCTGGTTTTAAGGGCTTATGTCTAACGGTAGATACAGTTGTTGCAGGCAATAGAGAAAGAGATCATAGAACTGGATTTACAACACCACCAAGACTTACTTTGAAAAGTTTAATAAGTTTTGCTGCGCATCCGAAATGGACTTTTAATTATTTAACTCATGAAAAATTTAAATTAGCAAATGTTGCTCATTTTACTAAAGATGGTTCAAGCATAGCAAAAGGTGTAATGGAATATATCAACGAGCAATACGATCCAGCCATGAGCTGGAAGGATGCAGAGTATTGTATCAAGCGTTGGAAAGGTCCTTTTGCAATAAAAGGATTAATGTCAGTTGAGGATGCTAAGAAGGCAGTTGATATAGGAGCATCTGCTATCATGCTCTCAAATCATGGTGGCAGACAATTAGACGGATCAAGATCGCCTTTCGATCAACTTCCTGCAATTGTTGATGCTGTCGGTGGAAAAATAGAAATCATCGTTGACGGTGGAATTAGAAGGGGAACTCATGTTTTAAAAGCTCTAGCACTAGGAGCAACAGCTTGCAGTTTCGGTAAAGGTTTTTTATTTGCGTTAAGTGCAGGAGGACAAGAAGGGGTAGAGTTAGTTCTTCAAAGAATGAAAGATGAAATTAGAAGAGACATGATTTTAATGGGCTGTAAAAGTATTAAAGAACTTAATCCTAGCAAAATTGCCTTTAGATAATATAGATAGTTCTAATATTTTTATTTAAATAATTTTAAACTCTGTTAGTTTCATGAAATAAAAAAAATGCAATTATCAAAAAACTTAGAAAGATTAGGTACAGAGTCAGCATTCAGCGTGTTAGCTGAAGCTAAAAAACTTGAAGCCCAAGGAAAAGAAATGATTCACCTTGGATTAGGTCAGCCTGATTTTAAAACCCCTCAACACATAGTAGACGCTGCTAAGAAAGCATTAGACGATGGACATCATGGATATGTTTTATCAAATGGTATTTTAGAGTGCAGGCAAGCTGTTACTAGAAAAATTAAAAAACTTTACAATAAAGTTGTTGATCCAGAGAGAGTTTTAATTATGCCTGGAGGAAAACCTACTATGTTTTTTGCTATCTCAATTTTTGGAGAGCCGGGCGCTGAAATTATTCATCCTACTCCAGGATTTCCGATTTATGAGTCGATGATCAATTATTCAGGGGCAAAAGCCGTTCCTTATGATCTTACAAAAGATAAAGATTTAAAATTTGATCCAGAAAAAATTTTATCTTTAATTACAGATAAAACTAGAATGTTAGTACTTATTAATCCCAATAATCCAACAGGAAGTTTTGTAGAAAAACCAGCTATAGACTTTTTAGCTGAAGGTCTTAAGAAACATCCCCATGTTGTAATACTTAGTGATGAAATTTATAGTAGACAAATTTATGACGGTAAAGAAATGCCAACGTTTTTTAATTATCCTGATTTGCAAGATAGGTTAATTGTTCTAGATGGTTGGAGCAAAGCTTACTCAATGACTGGATGGAGAATGGGTTGGAGTGTTTGGCCAGAAAAATTAGTACCGCATGTAAATAGATTAATTATTAATAGCGTGTCCTGCGTAAATGCACCTTCTCAGTTTGCTGGAATAGCTGCCTTGGACGGACCAGATGATCAAATTTTTGAAATGATGAAAAAATTTGATGAAAGAAGAAAATTAATTCATAAAGGTCTAAACGATCTACCTGGTGTTGAATGTAGCATGCCGGGAGGAGCTTTTTATGCTTATCCTAAAGTAATAGGAACGGGAATGAACGGATCTGAGTTTGCGAAAAAATGCATGCATGAAGCAGGTGTAGCAATCGTTCCAGGAACAGCTTTTGGTAAAACTTCAGTTGATTATGTTAGGTTTAGTTTTGCTGCTTCTAAAGAGAATATTCAAAAAGCTTTAGAAAAAATTAAAAAAATGCTTGGATAACTATCTTTGCCTTTTGACCAAACAGCTTAAAAATTATAGACTTATTATATGACAAGTCTTCAAATGCCTAAAGTTGATCAGTTAATTTTATCAAGTAAAGATAAAATTATTGCCGATTTAAGCAGAATACTTAACATCGACAATATCCTTTCTCATGAAGACGAAATAAGACCTTATGAAACTGATGCATTAGCTGCATACAAGCAGGCACCGCTTCTTGTAGTTCTGCCAGAAACCGTAGAACAGGTAAGCCAAATATTAAATTATTGTAACGAAAATAAAATTAAAGTTGTGCCTCGTGGAGCAGGAACAGGCCTTTCAGGAGGGGCATTACCTTTAGCTGATTGTGTTTTATTAAGTATGGGAAAATTTAATAAGATACTTGAAATTGATTACAAAAATAAATGTGTTGTGGCACAACCTTGTGTAACTAATTTAGCCATTACGCATGCCGTACAAGATCAAAAATTTTATTATGCTCCAGATCCATCAAGTCAACTAGCTTGTTCGATTGGTGGTAACGTTGCTGAAAATTCTGGCGGAGTTCATTCTTTAAAGTATGGTGCGACTACAAATAATTTATTAGGAATCCAAGTTGTTTTAATGGATGGAACGGTAACAAGATTTGGAGGAAAAACATTAGACTCCGAAGGCTACGATCTACTTGGATTAATGACTGGTTCTGAAGGTTTGCTTGGAGTAATTACAGAAGTAACGGTTAAAATTTTAAAAAATCCTGAAGTTGCAAAAGCTGCACTGATTGGTTTTTCTTCAATTGAAGATGCAGGAAAATGTGTAACTGAAATTATTGCAAAAGGAATAATTCCTGCTGGCATGGAAATTATGGATAAAGCTTTGACAAAAGCAACTAATGATTATTCCAAAGCCGGTTACCCTGTCGATGCAGAAGCTACGATGATTGTTGAGTTGGACGGCACAGATTCTGAAGTTTTAGAATTAATTAAAAGAGTAGAAGAAATTGCAAAAAAAAACAAATGTTCGAGTATAAAAATTAGTAAGTCAAACGAAGAAAGATTAAAATTTTGGATGGGTAGAAAAGCTGCTTTTCCAGCTTGTGGTGATTTAGCACCAGATTATATGTGCATGGATGGATCTATACCTAGAGGAAAACTAGCAGAAGTTTTAAAAGAAATTCAAAATCTTTCAATTAAATATAATTTACCTGTCGCAAATGCTTTTCATGCTGGCGATGGAAATCTACACCCACTTATTATGTTTAATGCAAATGATCCAGAACAATTAAGAAAAACCGAAGAATTTGGTGCAGAGATATTAAAGTATTGTGTTAAAGTTGGTGGAGCCTTAACAGGAGAACACGGAGTTGGCATAGAAAAAAGAGAATTAATGTGTGAAGCATTTAATGATACGGACATTAAACAACAACTCAATATTAAAATTGCTCTTGATCCAAACTCTTTACTTAACCCTGGCAAAGTTTATCCAATCTTAAGAAAATGCGCTGAGGAAGGAAGAGTACATGTTCATGGAGGAAAAACAAGATTTCCAGACATCCCAAGATTTTAGTGCATCAATACTAAAACCAAATACCGAAGAAGCAATAGCCGATTCAATTAGATATTGTTTTAAAAAAAATATTCCACTTGAGATTAATGGTTTAGGTTCAAAAAAAAATATTGGTAAAAATTTTCAGTCACAAAAAACTTTAGATCTTTCTAATTATTCTGGAATTATTAAATATGAACCAGAAGAATTGTACATAAAAGTAAAATCTGGAACACCTATTAAAACAATTAAAGAGGAACTAGAAAAAAAAAATCAACAACTTGCTTTTGAGCCTATAGATTTTGGTTATCTTTTCGAGGGCAAAAGTAATGAGGGAACAATTGGAGGTGTACTTTCTTGTAATTTTTCTGGTTCAAGAAGATTCAAAGTTGGTAGTGCCCGAGATCACATTTTAGGATTTAAAGGCGTAAATGGAAAAGGTGAAATAATAAAATCAGGCGGAACAGTTGTAAAAAATGTTACAGGCTATGATTTAAGTAAAATTATAACGGGTTCTTTTGGCACCTTGAGTGTTTTTACAGAAATATCAGTTAAGGTTTTGCCAAAAGCTGATTTGACAAAAACTCTAATTATAGAAAATCCTCATTTAAAAAAAGGTCTAGAATATTTAAATACTGCTTTAGGATCATCCACCGATCCATCGGGAGGAGTGTTCTATCCAGAGTATTTTCGTAATCAATTTATATTTAATGATTTAACAACAGAAGGCCCTATTACAGCAATAAGAATAGAAGGTTCAAAATTATCTGTAGATGAAAGAATTAACAAATTAATAAAAGAATTAAATGTGGGCAGTAAAGAAGTTTCAATTTTAGATTCTTCCCAGTCGAATATTTTTTGGGAGAATACAAGGTGCTTAAAAGTGTTTACAAACTTAAAAAGCAATCTACTCAGAGTCATTGCTCCCGCGAGCGAAGTATTTGAATTAATGAATAAGCTTAAATCTTATAATGTTAGGTATTGTATAGATTGGGGAGGAAGTTTAATTTGGCTACAGATAGATCAATTAAATTCAAATTCCTTGAAAGAAATTAGATCTTTGGTAAAAAATTTAGGAGGTTATTTGACAATTATTAAAGTAGAAGAAAGTTTGAAGCCTTTAATTGATATTTTTACGATAGATGAAGTTAAATATAAGATATCTGAAAAAATTAAGAAAAGCTTCGATCCTAAAAGAATTTTAAATCCAGGAAAAATGTATACAGGAATTTAATGCAAACAATATTCACACCAGAACAATTAAAAAGTAAAAACAATAAATCCACAGAAGAAATTGTTCGAAAGTGCGTTCATTGTGGAATGTGCAATTCAACATGTCCAACTTATCAAATTTTAGGCGATGAACTTGATGGACCTAGAGGAAGAATTTATCTGATTAAAGATATGCTAGAGAACAATAAGCCAGCTAATGAAAAAATAGCTAAACATCTTGATAGATGCTTATCTTGCTACGCATGTATGACGACATGTCCATCAGGCGTAAATTACATGCATTTAATTGATCATGGCAGAGCTCATTTAGAAAAAACTTATAAGCGACCCATCCTAGAGAGATTGTTTAGAAATATTTTATCTTTAACACTTCCTAATCCTAAAATTTTTAAAATACTAAGTATTTTAGTAAATATCGTAAGACCATTAAAATTTCTTTTTCCAGAATTTATAAAAAATTCTATGAAATTAATGCCAGCTAAGTTTCCAAAAAAAACTTTAAAAACACAAAAAATTTACTCAGTGGAAAAAACGAAATCTATTGCCAGAGTAGCTTTGCTAACGGGCTGTGTGCAGAGAGTAATTTCTCCAGAAATTAATGAATCCACTATTCGATTACTGAATAGACACAATGTAGAGGTTGTAGTTATGCCTGAAATCAATTGTTGTGGTTCCTTAGATCATCACCTTGGCAAAGAAAAAGCAGCACATGAATTATTTAAAAAAAATATCAATCTTTGGTATGACGAATATTTAGAAAATGGTTTAACAGCGATTATCAGTAACACTTCTGGATGCGGTACAACCCTTAAAGATTATGGTTTTATATTTAGAGGCGATAAAGAAATGAAAATAAAAGCAAAAAAAATTTCTGAATTAACAAAAGATATAACCGAGTTCTTAGATAAAAATATTAAACTCAATTTTAAGCAAAATGAAAAAGTCTACAAAATTGCTTACCATTCAGCTTGTTCTATGCAGCATGGCCAAAAAGTTCATCAACAACCCATCGATCTAATAAAGAGAACCGGTAATCAAGTACTCAATATTCCAGAGGGCCACGTATGTTGTGGTTCGGCTGGAACGTACAATATTCTGCAGCAGAAAATAGCTAAAGAGTTATTAAAAAATAAAATTGAAAATATAAATAAAATTCAGCCTGACTTTATTTCTACTGGAAACATTGGTTGCATGACACAAATTGCTAGCGGCACAGAAATTCCTATAGTTCATACTGTTGAAGTAATTGATTGGTTAACTGGTGGTCCTAAGCCAGAAAAATTAATTAATTTATGAAAAAAAAAGTATTAGTTACTAGAAAACTTTTAAAAGAAAATGAAGAAAAGTTAGAACAGCTTTTTGATGTTAAACTAAATAGCAATGATCATTTATATTCTACAGATAAAGTTTTAGAACTTTCAAAAGACTGTGATGGAATTTTAAGTTTTATTACAGATCAATTTAATAAAGAACTTATAAAAAAATTATCTCCTTCAGTTAAAATTATAGCTAACTATGCTGTTGGATATGGAAATATTGATATTGCTGCTGCAAAAGAAAAAAATATTATAGTTACCAATACACCTGAAGTATTAGATGATTCTACAGCAGATATTTCAATTCTTTTACTTTTAGGCGCATCAAGAAAAGTTTTAGAGGCAAGAAAAGCTGCTGAAGATCAAGACTGGAAATGGTCCGCAGATTTTATGTTAGGCAAGCAAATGTCCAATAGAAGATTAGGCATACTAGGCATGGGTAGAATTGGTCGAGCTGTTGCAAAAAGAGCAAGAGCTTTTGGAATGGAGATTCATTATCATAATCGTAATCAGCTTTCTAAAGATTTAGAACAAGGAGCAATTTATCACAAAACAATTAAAAATTTATTTAAAGTTAGTGATTTTCTATCTATTAATTGTCCTGCAACAAAAGAAACCAATAAATTAATCAATAAAGAAACACTTAGTTTTTTACCAGACAAGGCCGTTATAGCAAATTCTGCAAGAGGAGATATTGTCGATGATGAGGCTATGATTGACGTACTTAAATCAGGTAAAGTTTTTGCTTTTGGTCTAGATGTTTATAATGGAGAACCTAAAATTCATCCTGAATATTTGAAATTAAATAATATTTTTTTATTACCTCATTTAGGAAGCGCCACTAAAAGAACCAGGTGGGATATGGGATATAGAGCTACTGAAAATCTAGAGCTTTTTTTTAAAACAGGTAAAGCAAGAGATGTTGTTTAATACAACCTTAAAGTGTAATTTTAAATAAATTCAAGCAATAGTACCCACTAAGCTACAGATTTATAAAATTTCAAGAATTTTTTTCCGTTAATTTAATTGAGACTCTTTAGTAACTTTATGCTTAAATTCTTTATTAAATAACAACTAAAAAAGGAGATAAACATGTCAAAAAAAGAAAAAACGTTAAAAGGAATTAAAACTCCTTCAAGACGTAAATTCTTTAAAGCTGCTGCTGCAACAGGAGCTGTAGCTGCAACGGCTTTAGTATTGCCAAATATTGCTATAGCGGCGGAAGCTGTTACTCTTAAAATGCAATCTGCTTGGGGGCCATCCGATGCAGATCCATTTTATGAAATGAACAAGCAGTATACTAGAAAAGTTGAAGCTATGTCTGGTGGTTCATTGAAAATAGAACTTCTACCGGTTAATGCAGTTTTGAAAACTGCTGAGATCGCTGATGGAGTTAGCACAGGCGTTGTTGATGCTGGTCATGCCGTTACTGCATACTGGTATGGAAAAAACCCTGCGGCTTCTTTATTTGGAACTGGACCTTCTTACGGTTTCTCATCTCAAGAATTAATGGGATGGATAGAGTATGGTGGCGGAAGAGCTTTGTATGAAAGAACTCTACAAGCTACGAAATTAGATTACGTAGGTTTTTTTGTAATGCCAATGCCAGCTCAACCATTTGGTTGGTTTAAAAAAGAACTTAAGAGCGTTGCCGATATAAAAGGTATGAAATACCGAACTGTAGGCCTAGCTACTAACGTTCTTCAAGGAATGGGAATGACTGTTCTTCAGTTACCAGGTGGAGAAATTCAACCTGCTATGAAAACAGGCCTGATCGATGCGGCTGAGTTTAACAACCCATCATCTGATAAAAACTTCGGAATGCAAGATGTTTCTAAATTCTATGCTTTAGGAAGTTTTCACCAGTCCCAAGAGATGTTTGAGGTAAGTTTTAATACTAAAAAGTTCAATAGCTTATCTAAACCACATCAGGCTATCTTAAGAATAGCAGCTGAAGCCTCTAATACCGATAACTACTGGTACGCTATTAAGAGATATTCTGATGATCTTAACAAATTAATTAAGGAATCAGGCGTTCAACCTTTTGCTACACCAAAAGATATTTTGGCAGAGCAAATGAAATCTTGGGATAAAGTAGTCGCTGATTTTTCAGCTAAAGATCCTTTATTCAAAGAAATTATTGACTCGCAAAAAGCATATGCAAAATCTGTGATGAAATATTTATTTATGAATCAACCAGATTATACAATTGCTTATAAACAATACTTTGGAGATCCTTCTAAGGTAGTAGTCTGATTATAAAGGCTAAATTTATTTACAAAGAGGTGTTACAAACACCTCTTTGTACTAAGTAATTTATAGGCATAAAAATGAAATTTTATATTTTTATAGTTGACGAATTAAGCACATGGATAGGTAAGGCATTCGGTTGGTGCACTTTTGCTTTAACAATTGCTGTTGGATATGAGATTCTTGCAAGATATTTTTTTAATGCACCAACACTATGGGTTTTTGACTTTGCAATTCAAATGTACGGGGCAACTTTTATGATGGCTGGAGCTTATGCTCTTGCTGTTCAATCCCATGTTAGAGCAGATATGCTTTATAGAAAGACGCCTATAAAATTTCAGGCAATTTCAGATTTAATATTATATTTTTTATTTTTTTTCCCTGCTTGTATTGCGTTTACATACACAGGTTACTTCTACGCAGAAAAAGCTTGGATTTTAAAGGAAACTAGTTGGAGCAGTCCAGCTCAAATAGGGGTTTACGCATTTAAAACTCTTATACCTTTGGCAGGTATGCTCTTAGTTTTACAGGGAGTAGCCGAAGTCTTTCGATGCGTTATAGCACTTAAAACAGGTAAGTGGATGGAAAGATATATAGAGGAAGAAGAATTAGAAAAAGTTTTAATAAAAAAAAGTAATTAAAAAAATGGAACAAATGATTTTAGGATTGACAAACCCGCAAGTTGCAATAGTCATGATGTTCGCTTTTATCTTTATAGTTCTTTTGGGCTTTCCCATTGCATTTACACTTTTAGCGCTTGGAATTTTTTTTGGTTTTTATGCTTATTTAGATCCATTAAAAATTGCAGAGTCCGGTATTTTTGCAAATAGGATTTTTGATTTAGTTGTAAAAAATACTCATTCTGTGATGGAGAACCATGTTTTGATTGCAGTGCCTTTATTTCTTTTTATGGGTTATATCGTGGAAAGATCTGGAATTATTGCTAGACTTTTCGAGTCAATCAGGATGGCAACCGCAAATCTTCCAGCGTCTATGGCTGTCGCATCATTGATAACCTGCGCTCTTTTTTCAACAGCAACAGGAATTGTTGGAGCTGTTGTGACCTTAATGGGGCTTTTGGCATGGCCTGCAATGATACGTGCTGGTTATGATAAAAGATTTGCATCAGGCGTTATATGTGCCGGTGGAACACTTGGCATTTTAATTCCACCAAGTATTATGTTTATTGTTTATGCAGCTATGGCTTCTTTATCTCCAATTAGGTTATTTGCTGCTGCTTTTATTCCTGGAATGATGCTGGCTGGATTATATTGTATTTATTGTATTGGTATTGCTATGATTTATCCTCATCTTGCTCCAAAACCTAAAATTTCAGAACTTCCATCAAAATTAGTAATTTATAAAAATTTAATTAGAGATTTTATACCTTTGCTTACATTAATTTTATTAGTTCTTGGAGTCATTCTCCTAGGCTTAGCAACACCTGCAGAAGCAGCCGCAGCTGGAGCAATTGGTGCAATAGTACTTGCTTATTATTATAAAAATATGAATTGGAAAAATCTTAAAGAGTCAGTTTATTTAACTACACGAACATCGGCGATGATTATGTGGTTATTCGTGGGATCTTGGACTTTTGCCTCTGTATTTTCTTATTTAGGTGGACATAAAGTTTTTGAAGTGTTTTTTGCAGGTCTTGGCTTAGAACCATGGCAGTTTTTAGTCTTAACCCAACTCATAATTTTTTTACTTGGATTTCCATTAGAGTGGACTGAAATATTGATCATATTTGTACCGATATTTTTACCTCTTTTAAAAATATATGGAATTGATCCTTATTTTTTTGCAATTCTTGTTGGATTAAATTTACAAATGTCTTTTTTAACTCCACCTATGGCCATGTCTGCCTATTATTTAAAAGGGGTACAATCTAAAAATGTTTTATTATCTGATATATTTATTGGTATTATCCCATTCGTTTTTGTTGTCATGGTGTCGATGGTCGTACTGCATAATTTTCAAGGCCTTGCTACATGGCTTCCCGATCTTTTATTTGGTGCAGAGACCAAAGGGTAGATTTATAAATTAAATTATGGATTTATGTTTTCTTTCTGCTTTAGAAATAATTGAAAAGACAAAAAAAGGAGAAATTTCTTCTGTTGAGGTTGCTAAAAGTTTTATTGGTAGAATTGAAAAATTTGAAAAAGAAATAAAAGCTTGGGCCTTTTTTGATAAAAAACTTTTTATAGAAAAAGCAAAAGAAAAAGACGATTGGAGACTTTCAGGAAAACCCCTGGGCTCTCTTCATGGACTTCCTATAGCTATAAAAGATATTTTTAAAACTGAAGATATGCCAACTCAATATGGGACGGCTATTAGAGAAAATTATCAATCAAGAGATGACTCTAAGGTTGTAAGTATTTTACGGTCAGCAGGTGCAATTATTATGGGAAAAACTGTAACTACTGAACTTGCTTATTTTGATCCAGGAAAGACCACCAATCCTCAAGATTATTCTAGAACACCTGGGGGTTCCTCTAGCGGTTCAGCTGCAGCAGTTGCATCTTTTATGGCTCCAATTGCTATCGGTTCACAAACTAACGGATCAACTATTCGTCCAGCTTCTTATTGCGGCGTTGTAGGGTTTAAGCCATCCTATGGCTTAGTTTCAAGAACTGGAGCTTTAACCCAATCTTTTCTATTAGATCAGGTTGGAGTTCTTTCAAGAACAGTTGAAGATGCAGCACTTTGTTCTTCGGTCATTATAACAAAGGACTTAGAGGACACATCAACTGTTTACTTCCCGTCAGAAGATATTTTAAATCGAGTTAAAGCAAAACCTTTTTTTGATCCAAAATTTATTTTTATTGCAACTTCTAAATGGAAAAATCTAGATGAAATTGCAAAAAAAGATTTTGATAGGTTTTTAAAAAAAATAGCTCAACATGTTACTGTTTATTCAAATCCAACTTCCTTTGAAAAAATTTTTGATTATCATAAAATAATTCATGAAACTGATATGGCTTATAATTTTTTTTCTACTTATAAAAAACATAAAAAGAAGTTAGGAAAAAATATGGTCGAAGCCATTGAAAGAGGCCTGTCCTATAAAGCCAAAGACTATGCTGAGGCAGTGGATCAAATGGCTATTATATATGATAGTTTCAAAGAAGCATTTCATCATTATCATGCAATAATTACTCCCTCAACTACGGGTTACGCACCAAAAGGGCTTACTCATACGGGTAGTCCAGAATTTTGTACAACATGGACTTATTTAGGTATGCCCGCAATTACATTGCCATTAATTCAGGGATCTAGTAAGTTGCCTTTGGGAGTTCAGTTGGTTGGCGAGAAATATGACGATGTTAGATTATTACAAACAGCCAATTGGCTTTTCAAAAAAAATAAATAATTATGTTTAAAATTTTAAGTATCATATTAGGTATTGCATCAATTTCTTGGTTTTTTTACGAAATGTCTAAAAGTATATTTAAATCTCCAATTATATCTTTTTCGGCATCGATTCCTGTTCTTTTGGTTATAATTTTGACTTTAGGTTTCTTTTTATACGATGTCTACGATCATATTAAAAAAATAAAAAAATAAATTTTTCTTTAAAAAATTAATGGAAAAAAAAGAATTATCAATTCTTCCTTTCCTTTTATTACTGGTTCAACCTGCATTTATGGCTAGTAACTTAGTAGTAGGTCGCGGAGGAGTAGAGTATGTACCTCCTATTTCACTAGCATTCTGGAGATGGTTTTTTGTTGTTTTACTACTTTTACCGTTTACGTATCAAAAAATATTTAAAAATATTGAAGCTTTAAAAAAAGAATGGCGACAATTATTTTTTTTAGGATTTATGGGGTGTGGAATTTGTGGTGCGTTTCCATTCATGGCCGGAGTAACAACTACAGTAGCTAACATGGGCATTATATATACTTCTTCACCTATTTTCATAATTTTAATCTCAGCATTTTTTTTTAAAGAACATTTAAGTCTTATTCAGTTTT
Organism: Pelagilacustribacter hypolimneticus (SeqCode); assembly: GCA_965235125.1. Classification (GTDB taxonomy): domain Bacteria; phylum Pseudomonadota; class Alphaproteobacteria; order Pelagibacterales; family Pelagibacteraceae; genus Pelagilacustribacter; species Pelagilacustribacter hypolimneticus. Next base: position 16,499 of record CBDDXH010000008.1, read on the forward strand.
TAGGTTTAGTTCTTTGTTTTACAGGCGTTATTTCAATTATTGCTAAAGGAGACCTTACTTTACTAATTAGTTTAAAATTTACATCGGGAGACTTATGGATGCTAGGAGCAGCAGTGGGTTGGGCTTTATATTCTGTATTCTTACTTAATTGGAAAAGTAAATTTAGTTTGTTTCCAAGATTTGCCATGATTGCTTTTTTTGGAACACTATCATTATTACCTTTCTCATTAATTGAAAATTATTTCTTTAGACCAGTAATATTTAATGAAGCCTTTTATTTCTGGACAATATTCGCAGCTATTTCTCCAGGAATAATTGCTTTCTCTTTATATGCTAAAGTTCAAAAGGACCTAGGTGCTTCTATAACTGGTTTTACTTTATATTTATTTACAGTCTATGGAGCTATATATGGAATAGTCCTATTTGGAGAGATGCTAAAAAACTATCATTACTTAGGAGCAATTCTAGTCTTTGCTGGAATGTTTTTTGTTAGAAAAAAAAGTATTTAATGTAATTGCAAAAGACCTTTTGCAAAATATTCAGCTTTAAAAGGATATAGATCTGTTTCTTTTTCACCCATTCCAACAGCTAAAATTGGTAGCTTATATTTTTTACATATAGCTAAAACAATACCTCCCTTTGCAGTGCTATCGAGTTTGGTAATAATTAACCCAGTTATATTATGAATCTTGGTAAACTCTTCAACTTGGTTTAATGCATTCTGTCCTGTGGTTGCATCTAAGACTAAAATTGTTTCATTAGGAAAGGATTGATCTATTTTTTTTAATACATTGAATATTTTTTTATATTCATCCATTAAATTTTTTTTATTTTGCATTCGCCCAGCGGTATCGATTAGAGCTATATCGATATTTTTTTCTTTTGCGTATGTAGCTGTTTTGAAAGCTACAGAAGCAGGATCACTACCGGTGTTAGATTTAATGATATTGACATTAATTTTATTGGACCAAAGTTCTAACTGTTCAATAGCTGCAGCTCTAAAAGTATCAGCCGCTCCAAAAATTACAGATTTTTTATTATCTTTATAGAATTTTCCTAGTTTTCCAATCGTAGTTGTTTTTCCAACTCCATTTACTCCTGAAACAATAATTACTGTTGGTTTATTTATATTTAACGAGAGTAAATCTTTTTCATACGGAATTAAAGTGTTGGCAATTTTTTCAGCTAAAATATTAATAATTTGATTGAAGTCAGTTAAGTTTTTGTCCACTTTTAGTTTTTCAAATTCTTTTTTAAATTCAGCAGCTATTTCAGTTCCAACATCTGCACTTATTAAAAGCTCTTCAAATTGGGATAAAATATTTTGGTCAATAGTCTTCTTAGAAAATATATTCTTTAAACCTGCGGATAAGTTTAAAGAACTTCGGCTAAGGCCTGTTTTAAACTTATCAAATAAATTCATCTTAGATATTAACTTCTAATTTTTTTATTTCGGAAACAGGGCCAGTCATAAAAATATTTTCATCTTTATTTAGATGAATATTCAACACACCTTCTTTAAAAATAATATTACAAGTTTTCTCTGTTAATTTTTTATGATATCCAGCTACTGCAGTTGCGCAAGCAGCGGTACCGCAAGCTTTTGTTAGGCCCGCACCTCTTTCCCAGACATTAACTTTAATATTATTTTTATCTATGACTTGAGCAAGTGTAACGTTACATTTTTCGGGAAAAAAACTATGATTTTCTAGTCGTGGACCTAATTTTTTTAAGTCAAAATTGAAGCAATCATTTACAAAAAAAACAATATGAGGATTACCTACGTTTAAAGCAAAACCTTCATTAAATTTATTGTTACTTTGATCTACTATTTCTATATTTATTTTTTCAAAATTCATTTCTTTTGAGAGTGGAATTTTATTCCAGTCAAATATAGGTTTACCCATATTTATTTTAACCATCAAATCATCAACTATCTCTGTTTTTAGTATTCGCTCAGTAGTTCTAAGAATAATATTATTTATTTTTTTTTCTTTTCCTAGTAAATATCCAATACATCGACTGCCATTTCCACAAGCAGCAACTTCATTTCCATCAGAGTTAAAAATAGTTATTGGAGTTTCATTATTTGTCTCTTTTTCTATAAAAATAATTTGATCAAAACCTATTTTTTTTCTATCTGCTAATTCAGTGATTTTTTCTTTTGATAAATGTATGTTTTTATTTCTTCGATCGATAATTAAAAAATCATTACCTAGGCCGTCCATTTTAAAAGCAGTAACAGTAGTCATGAATGCATTAGTATAATTATTCATTGACATTTTAAACCCCAAATTGTAGCTTCTGCCACTTTCCGCAAATTCATGTGTTTTTGCGGTGCTCTTAGAAATAAGAGGATCGACACTAGTCAGCGATGGTTCGCCCACTAGTGTCATTGGTGTTGCGCGATTATAAAATGTTTGAAAACTTAACAAATAAATTAGAGAGCATATTCTCTAAACTTAAAAGAGCTCCCTCTTTAAACGCAGAGCAGGTAGATATTGGCTTAAAAGAAATACGCTTAGCCCTACTAGAAGCCGACGTTGCACTTTCTGTTGCTAAAGAATTTATAGAAAGAATTAAACCAAAAGCTATTGGCCAAGAAATTTTTAAATCAATTTCTCCAGGGCAAATGATAGTTAAGATTGTCTATGACGAACTAGTAAATTTTTTAGGAGAAAAAAATCAAGAACTTAATTTAAATGCAGTTCCTCCAGCCTCTATTCTCTTAGTTGGCTTACAAGGATCAGGAAAGACTACAAGCGCAGCAAAATTAGCTAAATTATTAGAAAAAAAATATAATAAAAAAGTCTTCCTAGTTAGCTTAGATGTTTACCGTCCAGCTGCACAAGAACAACTTAAGGTTTTAGCTGAAGCCAATCAAATTAATCACCTACCAGTAATTAACGGTCAGCAACCATTAGATATAACAAAAAGAGCTTTAACCGCTGCAAAGCTTAATGGATCAGATGTTATTATTTTTGACACAGCAGGACGAACGCAAGTCGATCTTATGATGATGAATGAGATTAAACAGATCAAAAGTCTTGTTAAGCCTACTGAAACAATTTTGGTAGCAGATTCTTTAACAGGTCAAATTGCAGCGAATGTAGCAAAAGAATTTGATAAAACAGTTGATGTTTCAAGTATTATTCTAACAAGAATAGATGGTGACGGCCGTGGTGGAGCCGCTTTAAGCATGAAACACATGACCAACAAGCCAATTAAATATATTGGTGTTGGAGAAAAAATCGATGATTTAGAATTATTTTATCCCGAAAGAATAGCTAACCGAATTCTTGGAATGGGAGATGTTGTATCTTTAGTTGAAAAGGCATCCGAAGGTATGGATGAAGAAAAGTTAAGAAAAACAGAAGAACAATTAAAAAAAGGGTTATTTACATTAGATGACTATTTGACTCAGCTTAGACAAATGAAAAAAATGGGAGGCATGGAAGGAATTTTGTCTCTTTTACCTGGAGTCAATAAAATTAAAAAACAAATGGAAAACGCCTCAATTGATGAAAAAATTCTTACTACGAATGAAGCTATTATTCTCTCAATGACAGAAAAAGAAAGAAATGATCCAAAAGTAATAAACGGCTCAAGAAAAAAAAGAATAGCTGCCGGAGCCGGTGTTGACGTTTCAACAATTAATAAATTATTGAAACAGTTCAAAATGATGACAGAAATGATGAAAAAGATGTCAAAAGGCAACAATAATCCAATTCCATCCGGAGCTATTCCTGATGAATTATTAAATCAGTTAAAACTAAAATGAAAGGAAACCAATGTTAAAAATAAGATTATCAATGGGTGGTGTTAGAAAAAGGCCTGTTTATAAAATCGTGATCGCAGACAGTAGAGCTCCTAGAGATGGAAGATTTATAGAAAAAATAGGATCTTTTAATCCTCTTTTACCGAAAGAAAGCAAAGAAAGAATTTCGGTAGAAGCTGAAAGAGTTAAACACTGGATAAGTAAAGGCGCACAACCAACTGCAAGAGTGTCACGAATTTTAGGTGAAGCTAAAATTATGCCAATGCCCAAACCAGGGAATAATCCTTTAAAAGCTGTACCTAAAAAAGATAGAAAGAAAGAAGAAAAAGATGCTCCAAAAGCAGATGCAGCTAAAACACAAGGAACTAAACCAGGTGCAGCTAAAACAGAAGCACCTAAAACAGAAGCTCCTAAAACAGAAGCTCCAAAAGCAGAAATAGCAAAAGAAGAACCAAAAAAAGAATAAATCAAAAAGAATCTAAATGTTAAATATTAGAATCTTCTCTATTTACCCGGAATTATTTCCTGGCCCGTTAGATATTGGACTGTATAAAAAAGCGAGAAATAAAAAAATATGGTCCTTAGAAATAATTAATATTAGAGATTATTCTAAAGACAAACACAAAACAGTAGATGACACTCCATACGGAGGCGGAAGTGGCATGTTAATGAGAGCAGATGTTATTGCTGATGCTTTAGATAAAAATATAAAAAAAAAGAAGAAAGAAAAAATTATTTATCTTTCGCCTAAAGGTAAAAAATTCAATCAAAGCTTAGCCAAAAATTTTAGTAAATTAAAAAATTTAAATATTATTTGCGGGCATTTCGAAGGTATTGATCAAAGAATTCTAGAGACAAGAAATATTGAAGAAATAAGCTTAGGAGATTATGTTTTATCTGGTGGTGAGACTGCATCTTTTGTTTTTCTTGATGCTATTATTCGCTTATTACCAGGCGTTTTAGGTAATAAATTTTCCACTCAAGAAGAAAGTTTTGAAAAATATTTGTTAGAATATCCGCAGTATACAAAACCTCAAAAATGGGGAAAAAAAACACCGCCAGATGTGCTTTTGTCTGGTGATCATGCTAAAATAAAGGGATGGCGTTTAGCTCAATCTGAGGCTATAACACGTCGCCTAAGACCAGATTTATGGCAAAAATACATTAATAAGTTTAAAAAATGAAAAATATTCAAGATATAAATAAAGCATTGGTTACAAAGATCCTTGCAACTAAAAAAATTACAGATTTTAGCCCTGGAGATACAATTAATGTAGGGGTGAAAATTATTGAAGGAAAAAAAGAGCGTATTCAATATTTTGAAGGCGTTTGTATTGCTAAAAAAAATAGAGATATTAATTCTTCATTTACAGTGAGAAAAATTTCATTTGGCGAAGGTGTTGAAAGAACTTTTGCGCTTTACAGTCCTATAGTTGACTCTATTAAAGTAATTAGACTAGGCAAAGTACGTAGAGCTAAACTTTACTATTTAAGAGACAGAACTGGTAAATCTGCAAGAATAGCTGAAAAAATTAAAAGAAAAATTGGAATAGATATAGTTGCAAAACCAGTTGAAAATACTCAATCAACAGAAGTAAAATTAGAAGATGTTGCTAAAGAATCTAAGAAAGCAACACCAGCAAAAGCTAAAGCTGAGAGAAAAGAAAAAAAATAATTTATTTTTTTAATGTCGAAAACATTATACGACAAGATCTGGGAAGATCATATGGTGCATCAGCAAAGCGATGGCACTGAACTTTTATATGTTGATCGTCATTTAATTCATGAAGTCACCAGCCCGCAAGCCTTTGAAGGATTAAGATTAAATAAAAGAAAAGTTAGACGACCAGATTTAACTTTAGCGGTGGCCGACCATAATGTTCCAACTTCAGATCGATCTAAAGGAATAGCTGACGAGGAATCTAGGATTCAAGTTGATACATTAAGAGACAATTGTAAGGAATTTTCAATAGAACTATTTGATATGAATGACAAGAGACAAGGAATTGTTCATATTATTGGGCCCGAACAAGGTTTTACTCAACCAGGCACAGTGATTGTTTGTGGTGACAGCCACACTGCAACACACGGAGCTTTTGGAGCCCTTGCTTTTGGTATTGGAACATCTGAGGTTGAACATGTTTTATCAACGCAAACTCTAATACAAAAAAAATCTAAAAATTTAAGAGTAAACGTAAGTGGTAAATTACCTATAGGAGTTACTGCAAAAGATGTGATTTTAAAAATTATAGGTACAATCGGTACAGCAGGCGGAACAGGATATGTTATAGAATTTGCAGGTGAGGTGATCAGAAACTTAAGTGTAGAAGAAAGAATGACTGTCTGTAACATGACTATTGAAGCTGGAGCAAGAGCAGGTTTAATTGCGCCAGATCAAAAAACTTTTGATTATTTGAAAGGAAAACCAAAATCACCAAAAAACGATAAATGGGATAAAGCATTAGCGTTTTGGAAAACACTATATTCAGATAAAGATGCCACATTTGAAAAAGAAGTAAATATTAACGGTAGCGAAATAGAACCCTTAGTTACTTGGGGAACTTCGCCACAAGACGTGGTGTCTGTAACAGGCAATGTGCCTGATCCTGAAAACGAAAAAGATAATGAAAGAAAAGTCGCTATGTATAGATCATTGGAATACATGGGTCTTAAACCTAATATTAAAATTAGCGATATAAAAATAGATAAAGTTTTTATCGGCAGTTGTACAAACGGTAGAATCGAAGACTTAAGAAATGCAGCAAAAATTGTTAAGGGAAAAAAAGTTGCAAAAACGGTAAGTGCTATGGTGGTACCTGGCTCTGGATTAGTTAAAGCTCAAGCCGAACAAGAAGGTTTAGATAGAATATTTATCGAAGCAGGTTTTGACTGGAGAGAACCAGGCTGTTCTATGTGTTTAGCAATGAATGCAGATAAATTAAATCCTAAAGAAAGATGTGCATCAACTTCAAATAGAAATTTTGAAGGACGACAAGGCCGAGGTGGAAGAACTCATTTAGTTAGTCCAGCTATGGCAGCAGCTGCAGCTATTGAGGGTTGTCTGACCGATGTAAGAAAGTTTCAATAATATGGAAAAATTTAATACTTTAAAAAGCATACCTGCTCATATGCCTATTTTAAATATCGATACCGATATGATTATTCCAAAACAGTTTTTAAAAACAATTAAAAGAACTGGTCTTGGAAAAAATTTATTTTATGAGATGAGATATGATGAGAAAGATAATCCAATCAAAGATTTTATTTTAAATAAAAAACCTTTCAATGAGTCTAAAATACTTTTAGCTGGAAAAAATTTTGGGTGTGGTTCCTCTCGTGAGCATGCACCTTGGGCTTTATTAGATTTTGGCATTAAATGTGTAATAGCTCCTAGTTTTGCAGATATTTTTTACAATAATTGTTTTAAAAATGGAATTCTTCCAATTACGTTAGATGAAAAAAATATTCAAGAATTAGCAGATTACTCCAAAAGAGAGCAAGATATTGAAATTAAACTTGAGTCCCAAGAAATTTTATATGGCAATAAAGTTGTTAAATTTGATTTAGATTCATTTAAAAAAAAATGTTTACTAGAAGGATTAGATGATATTGCATTATCTTTAAAAAAATCAGTAAGCATTGAAAGCTATGAAACAAAAATTAAAAACTCAAAACCTTGGCTGACAAATAATGATTAAAGTTAAAAAAAGAAAAATATTATTATTACCTGGAGATGGTATTGGACCTGAAGTTATAGGCGAAGTAAGAAAAACTTTAGAGTGGCTAAATAAAAATAAATCTTTAGACTTTGTGATAGATGAAGGATTAATCGGTGGTGCTTCTTATGATAAACATAAAAATCCCATTACAGATGAAGTTTTTTATAATGCATTAGAGAGTGAGGCAGTTATCTTAGGAGCAGTTGGTGGACCTAAGTGGGATAATTTAGAATTTGCTAAAAAACCTGAGCGAGCACTTTTGAAACTTAGAAAAGAGCTAAAATTATTTGCTAATTTAAGACCAGCAATATGTTTTAAACAATTGATTGATGCATCAACTTTAAAGCCAGAAATTATATCAGGTTTAGATATTATGATTGTAAGAGAACTTACAGGCGGTATTTATTTTGGAGAACCGAGAGGAATAATGCCTATCGAAAATGGTGAGCGAAAAGGTATAAATACACATTCCTACACAACTAGTGAAATTCATAGAGTAGCAAGAGTTGCTTTTGAATTAGCAAAAAAAAGAAAAAACAAAGTAACATCTTGTGAAAAATCAAATGTAATGGAAGCAGGACTTCTTTGGAAAGAAGAAGTACAAGCACTAAGAGATAAAGAATTTAAAAAAATAGAGCTCAATCATATGTTAGCAGATAATTGCGCTATGCAACTTTTAAAAGATCCTAAGCAGTTTGACGTTATTGTAACTGATAATTTATTTGGTGATATTTTATCTGATGAGGCTGCGATGTTAACAGGATCTTTAGGTTTACTACCTTCGGCTTCATTAGGAGCTAAAGATAAAAATGGAAAAATGAGAGCAATGTACGAACCCATTCACGGATCTGCACCTGATATTGCTGGACAAAATATAGCAAATCCAATTGCAAGTATTTTGAGTTTATCGATGGCTTTGAGATATTCTTTAGATCTTGATGCTGAGGCTGATTTAATAGATTTAGCAGTTCAAAAAGTATTGGATGATGGACTTAGAACGAAAGATATTATGTCTCCTGGCAAAAAAGAAGTAGCCACATCAGCGATGGGTGATGCTATTATAAGCAAGCTTAAATAGAAATAATTTTTATGAATTTTGCAATAGTTGGTGCAACAGGCAATGTAGGCCGTAAAACCATTGATATCCTTGAGAAGTCGAAAATTAAGATTGATAATCTTTTTTTAGTCGCTTCAAAAAAAAGTGCAGGAAAAATAATTTCTTTCAAAAATAAAAAAATTAAAGTTGAAGCTTTAGAAAGATATAATTTTGCAAAAGCAAAGATAACTATCTTTGCTGCTGGTAGTGTTATTGCAGAAAAATGGGCTCCCATTGCAGCTAAAAAAACTATTGTTATTGATAATTCAAAACACTTTAGGATGGATAAAGATATTGCTTTAGTTGTGCCTGAAGTTAATGAAAAAGCTTTAAAAAATTATAAAAAAAGAAATATTATTGCAAATCCAAATTGTTCAACGGTTCAGTTAGTTCTAGCACTAAAACCATTGCACGATGAATTTAAAATTAAAAGAGTTGTAGTTTCAACATACCAAGCTGTATCCGGGGCAGGTAAAGCACCTATGGATGAATTATTTAGTCAAACAAAAACTTTTTTAAAAGGTAAAAAAATAAAATCTAAAAATTTTACAAAACAAATAGCTTTTAATCTCATTCCTCACATCGATAAGTTTACAAAAGATGGATATACAAAAGAAGAATGGAAAATAGAGAATGAAACAAAAAAAATTTTAGATCGAGACATAAAAATGACAGCTACATGTGTGAGAGTTCCAGTAAGAACATCACATTCAGAGTCAGTAAATATTGAATTTAAAAAAAACTATAGTTTACAAAAAGTTTATCAATTATTAAAAAAAGCCCCCGGTTGTAAAGTAATTGATATACAAAAAAATGGTGGGTACATGACTCCATTTGAGGCAGAAGGAAGTTATCTAACTTATATTTCTAGAATTAGAAAAGATAATTCAAATAAAAAAGCTATAAATTTATGGATTGTTTCAGATAATTTATTAAAAGGTGCCGCATTAAACACAGTTCAAATTGCTCAAGCTTTAATTAAAAAGTATATTAAATAAGATGTACGAAAAAAATCCTTTATCACCCCATATCCAAATTTATGGGTGGAAAATTACATCATTGCTTTCTATAACTCATAGAATTGTTGGTGTTGTTAATGCCATTGCTATAACTTTAATTTGTTTATGGACTAGTTCACTATTATTTGGCGAGCAAAATTATGAAATTATAAAAAATTTCTTTCAGTCTTTTTTTGGTAAATTTATGATTATAAGTCTTAGTTGGTCTTTCAGTTTTCATATATTGAATGAAATTAGACATTTAGCTTGGGATTTAGGATATGGTTTCGATTTAAAAATTTCTAAAATTACAGGAGTCCTAACTATTATTGGCTCCTTAGTTTTAACAATTTTAATATATTTATTTGGAAGAAGTCTTATTTAGCATGCACAATTCTACAAAAAAATGGTTATTGATAAAGTTTAGTTCAGGTTTTTTAATTCCATTAATGATTTGGTTTATAATTAATTTGGTATCAATTTACGATGTTGAATATGTTGAAATAATTAGTTTTTTTTCTAAAACTTCTTCAAAAGTTTTGTATTCTTTATTCATTATTACTGCTTTTTCTTTTTTTAGCCTAACAATCAGTGAGATTTTTGAAGACTATATCAAAGATGAAAAAACTAAAAATGTCGCAACGAAAACGTTATATATCTTTGCTATAATCATACCTAT
>CBDDXH010000009.1:0-24730 GCA_965235125.1 Pelagilacustribacter hypolimneticus (SeqCode)
GGCATTGAAAACAGGATAGAGCAAGTTATTGCTAATCTTTTAGATAATTCTATTTCTTTTAGCCAAGCAAATAGCAAAATTTTAATTGAAATTGATGAAATTGAAAATAATTTTTTAATTGTTTTTAAAGATCAAGGTCCAGGGTTTAAAGAAAAAAATATAGAAAATATATTTAAAAGATTTTATAGCAATAGACCTAAAAATTTTGGCAAGCATTCAGGATTAGGACTTAATATAGTAAAAAATATAATAGAACTTCATAAAGGAAAAATTAAAGCACTAAATAGATCAGACGTTAAAGGTGCACAAATTGAAGTAACACTTCCAAAGTATAGCTAGGATTGTTGCTTGCTAAGAATAAATTATCTTGTTAAAAGACCCGCATAGACTATGAACGATTTTAAAGTAAAAGATATAAATCTAGCTGATTTTGGAAGAAAAGAAATTTCTTTAGCAGAAACAGAGATGCCAGGCTTAATGGCATTTAGAAAAGAATATAAAAATAAATTTCCTCTAAAAGGTGCAAAAATACTGGGTTGTTTGCACATGACTATTCAAACTGCAGTTTTAATTGAAACTTTAATTGAGTTGGGAGCAGAAGTAAGATGGTCTTCATGTAATATATTTTCAACACAAGATCATGCTGCTGCAGCAATAGCTAAAGCCGGCATTCCAGTTTTTGCTTGGAAAGGTGAAACTGAAAAAGAATATTGGTGGTGTATAAAACAAACAATTGAGGGAAAAAAAGATTGGAAGCCAAATTTGATTTTAGATGACGGTGGAGATCTAACATGTTTAATGCATAAAGAATATAAAAATTTATTAAAAAATATTAAAGGCGTTTCTGAAGAAACTACAACAGGCGTATTAGCTTTAAAGAAAATGGAAGCTAATAAAACATTATTGATCCCAGCTATAAATGTTAACGATTCGGTTACAAAATCTAAGTTTGATAATTTATATGGCTGTAGAGAAAGTTTGGTGGACGGCATTAAAAGAGCAACAGATGTTATGATGTCGGGAAAAGTTGCTATCGTAGCTGGATTTGGCGACGTTGGAAAAGGAAGTGCTGCATCACTTAGGCAAAGTGGGGCAAGAGTGATGGTTACTGAGGTAGATCCAATTTGTGCACTTCAAGCAGCGATGGAAGGTTATGAAGTTGTTCTTATGGATGAAGCAATTAAGGAAGCAGATATTGTTGTAACAGCAACTGGAAATAAAGATATTATCACGGCAGATCATATGAGAACAATGAAAGACAGAGCTATACTCTGTAATATTGGTCATTTTGATAACGAAATACAAGTTGAGGCTTTAAGAAACTATAAATGGGATGAAATTAAACCTCAGGTTCATGAAATAACTCTACCAAATAATAAAAGAATAATTTTATTAGCCGAAGGAAGATTAGTAAATTTAGGTTGTGCTACTGGACACCCAAGTTTTGTCATGAGTGCCTCTTTTTCTAATCAAGTTATTGCTCAAATTGAATTATGGAATAATTCTGCAAAATATGAAAATAAAGTTTATGTACTACCTAAACATTTAGATGAAAAAGTAGCGATGCTTCATTTAGAAAAAGTTGGAGCTAAATTAACTAAGCTAAACAAAGAGCAGGCAGATTACATAAGTGTTAAAACTACAGGTCCATTTAAACCTGATACTTATCGCTACTGATCAGTAGCCAATGATCATAAAATTTTTAGATCAATTAAATGAAATTTCTCTTAAAATTATAAAAAAAATAAAAAAGCAAGATTGCTTGTTGTTATTTGGTGAAATTGGTGTGGGTAAAACAACATTAACAAGAGCGATAATAAATAATATCCAAAAAAAAAATAAGCAAAGTGAGACTGAAGTTTTGAGCCCAACTTTTAACCTCGTTTATGAATATGAAATCAACCCATTCAAAATCATGCATTACGATCTTTACAGGTTAAAATCAGACAAAGAAGTGCAGCAATTAGATATTTTCGGTCAAGAAATAAATAGTATAAAAATCATAGAATGGGCCAAAATTATAAAAAATAAACCAGAAAACAGGTTAGAAATTTATTTAACCTACAACAATATTAAAGATTATAGGAATATTAAATTCAAAGGATTTGGAAGATGGAAAGATTTTGATGCAAGTTAAATTAAAAAAAATTTCAAATGATGCTTCATTTCGTGAATTTTATAGAATTCAAAAAAATATTAGATCAACTATTTTAGTAAAAGCTAATAAAGATAAATTTAAAAATTTAATAGTCTATGCAGCTGTAAACAAATTTTTAATAAATAATAAAATTAAAGCTCCAAAGTTATCAAAAGAATATTTTAAAAATGGCATGATGGAAATAGAAGATTTAGGTACTCATTCATTTTTTGATTATATTAAAAATAAAAAAAATAAATTTAATGATTATAAAAATCTTTTTAAAATAATTTTTAAATTACAAAATATAAAATTAAAAAATCATATTAAATTAAAAAATTATAAAATCAAAATCGGAAAATACAACTTACCTGTATTACATAGAGAATCCGATTTATTTTTTCACTGGTATTTAAAAAACAATTCAAAGCCAAAAGAATTTATAAAATTTAAAAAAAATATAAGAGCGGAATTAAATAATTTATATAAAAAACTTTATTTTCAAAATCGTTGCTACGTGCACAGAGATTTTCATGTTTCAAATATTATGATTAATAAAAGCAATATAGGAATTATAGACTCTCAAGATATCATTAGAGGCAATTTGCTTTATGATGTTGCTTCGCTTATTGACGATGTAAGGATAGTTTTGCCAATACATTTAAAGTCTAAGCTTTTTAGTTATTATCTTAATAAAACAAAAAAAATTACATTAAGTGAAAAAAATTTAGCTAAAAATGATTTCGATATTTTATCTGTTCAAAGAAATCTAAAGATATTAGGTATTTTTGTAAGGCTTTATAAAAGAGACAATAAATCTAATTATCTTAAATTTTTACCCTATACTTGGAAGTTAATAGAGTTAAGGCTTAAAAATTCAATATTTAATAATTTAAAAAATCTTTTGGCTGAAGCGGTGCCAAAAAAAAAAAGAAAGAAGGTTAAATTTTAATGCAGATTACAAGAGCAATTATACTTGCAGCTGGTTTTGGAAAACGAATGTTACCGCTAACCGAAACAACACCAAAGCCATTAATAAAAATTGGTCCAAAAAACTTTTTAGAAAGATCTATTGAATTATTAATAAGAATAGGAGTTAAAGAAATAGTATTAAATATTTATCATTTATCAAATCAAATTGAAAAATTTATAAAAAATAAAAATTATGAAGTTGCCATAGATTTAATTAGAGAGAAAGAATTACTTGATACTGGTGGAGGAATTTTTAATGCAACAAAAAAATTTAAAGATGAACCTTTTTTTGTTTTAAACCCCGATACTATTTGGAGTAAAAATTACTATGAAGAATTAAAAATACTCGAGAATTTTTATTTTACTAGCAAAAAATCTGTATTATTATTAGTTAATAAGAAAAAAAGTTACGATAAATCTTTAAAAGGAGATTTCAATTTTACTAATCATCAAATAATTACTAGAGAAAAAAATAATAATTATATTTTTACAGGAGCACAAATTATTAATAGATCTAATTTTAAGAATATTAATAAGAAAATTTTTTCAATGAATTTAGTTTGGGATCAACTCATAAAAAAAAAAGCATTACTTGGTCAGGAAAGTAATCAAACCTTTTTCCATGTAAACAATATTAAAGTTTTTAAAAAGTTGGAGAAGTTAAAATTTATTGATTAGTAATAATTATTTTCTCTCGTGTCTTGTCTAAATAATTAATATTTACAATTTTCAAATTTTTATCAAATTCAATAACCAAAGGGTTTCCAGTTGGTATTTCTAATTCATTAATTTTTGTATCTGATATATTAAATAAATATTTACATAATGCTCTTAGAGAATTTCCATGAGCAGAAATTAAAACATTTTTACTTTCTAAAAGATTTTTTTTTATTTTATTTTCATAAAAAGGTATAACTCTGTTAAAAGTATCTTTTAGTGACTCTGTAAAAGGTATCATACCTATAGGTATTTTGTTATTTAGCGGACTAAATAAAGACAGGTATTCGCTATTATTTTCCAATGGTGGAGGCGCGACATCCCATGATCTTCTATATTTTTTAAATTGATCTTCACCGATTTTTTTTTTTGTTTCTTCTTTATTTAAACCAGTTAAAGAACCGTAATGTCTCTCGTTGAGTTCCCAAGCAGTATTAAATTTTATCTCCATTCCATTTTTTTTAAGAATAGTAGTTAGAGTTTTGGTGGCTCTTTTTAAATAAGATGTATATGAAATATTTATTTTAATATTTAAATCTTTAATAATTTGACCTGATTTTTCAGCTTCTTCAATCCCTTTACTTGAAAGATCAACATCAACCCAGCCTGTAAATCTATCTTCTGCATTCCAAACACTCTGTCCATGCCTTGTGAGTATTAATTTAGTCATAATAGTTAATTCAAATCTTATGTACTATATTCACTTTAGAATGAATAATACTTTATTTAAACTACTAAGTTTTTTATATTATTTTTCATTTATCACATTATTTATTTTTTATTTATTTCCAGGAAGTTTAATAGGATTTTTATTATATGGTGATTTAAGGCAGGAATTATATTTAATATCTAATCCAATAGGAACCTCAATTAATCATCTAATTTATTTTTTTTGGATAACAACACTAGCTTTAATCATAAGCACTAGGGTTAAAAATTTATTTACAAATCTTTATACTATTTTTTTAATTTCTTTTTTTTTAGAAATTTCACATTTAATAGTTCCTAATAGAGCTTTTGAATATTATGATTTGATAGGAAATATGAGTGGTTTTATTTTAGGTTTTTTAATATTTGCAATAGTAAAAAAATATATTAAAAAGAGATATGAATAAATTTAACGATAGAGAAAAATCATTTGAAAATAAATTTGCACACGACCAGGAGTTACAATTTAAAGTTACCGTAAGAAGAAATAAATATCTTGCAGAATGGGTGGCTAAAAAAATTGGGAAAAATGAGAGTGAAACAAGTATTTATATAAAAGAACTCATTAAAGCAGATTTTGAAGAACCGGGCGATCAAGATATCATTAGAAAAATAACTAAAGATTTTAAAGACAATAATTTATCTTTAGATCCTTCAGAGTTAGAAAAAGAAACACAAAGTTGTTTAGCTCGTGCAAAAAAAGATTTTTCTTAATTTATTTTTTCTATTTCTATTTAATACAGTTTTAGCAGCTAATGAAATCAAAGGATTAGCTAATATTATAGATGGTGATACCTTGCACATTGCCCAAAATAAAATAAGGCTAAATGGAATTGATGCTCCAGAAAAAAAGCAACTGTGTGCTAAATCTGGAAATTTTTATGATTGCGGACTAGAGTCAATGAATGCTTTAATAAAAGAAGTATCAAATAATCCTGTTATTTGTAAAACTGAAAAAAATAAAGATCGATACGGTAGATTTTTAGGAACTTGTTATATTGATCAATTGAATCTCAACAAATGGATGGTCAGAAATGGTCATGCTATTGCCTACAGAAAGTATTCCAAAGATTATATCGAGGACGAGCAATATGCTGAAAAAAATAAATTAGGGTTATGGTCGGGATACTTTTTAGACCCAGAAAAGTGGAGAAAGCTTAATTAAATTCTTATATAAATTAATAAGTGATTCACTTTCAAAAATTTAAACTTTATTTATTAATTTTTTTTATTGCATCAGCCTGTTCCTCTATACCTAAAAATACTAAAAATAGTTGCGATATCTTTGAAGACAGATATCTTTGGTATAAACATACTAAGGCTACCTATGAAAAGTGGGGAGCCCCTATTCATTTACAGTTGGCTTTTGTAAAGCAAGAGAGTGATTTTAATTGGTTAGCGAAGCCACCTAGAGAAAAATTATTTAAAGTGATACCATTTAAAAGGCCATCTAGCTCATTTGGTTATTCACAAGCGATAGACGCGACATGGGAGCAGTATAAGAAAGAGATGGATAATAAACTTGTAACAAGAGAAAGCTTCAAAGATTCTGTAGATTTTATAGGTTGGTATATAAATAAGACCTCACAACTTCTTAAAATTCCAAAAAATGACGCTTATAGACAATACTTGGCTTATTATAAAGGTTGGGGTGATTATAAAAATTACAAGGAAGACAAAAAAGCAATTATCTACGCTACATCAGTTAAAGAACAAGCTAATGATTACAGGAAACAATTAACTATGTGCCAAAAAAATTTAGATAAAAATAAATATATTATTTTTTAAGTTGCTTATTTAATTCAACTTCTATTGCGTCAATATTTTGAGTATTTTTACCTATTATTAAATAAACAGTAGGAATAACATAAAGTGTAAACACAGTAGAAAAAAGCATTCCACCTAATATTGTTATTCCAACGGTCAATCTGCTCGCAGCACCAGGGCCACTGCCAAAAACTAAAGGCAAAACCCCAATAATTGTAGATAGACTTGTCATTAAAATTGGTCGAAACCTAATGATCGAAGCATTAATGATTGCCTCTTCAATTTTTTTTCCTTCAGATCTTAGTTGGTTTGCAAACTCAACAATTAAGATTCCATTTTTAGCAGCAAGGCCTATTAGAATGATTAATGAAATTTGACTATAAATATTTAAAGATGAACCCACAACAAGAAGTCCTAAAATCCCTCCTAGTATTGCAAGTGGTACTGTTAACATTATTGTAAATGGGTGTTTCCAACTTTCAAATTGAGCACACATTGCTAAATACGCTGTAATTAAAGCTAATAGAAAAACAATATAAAGTTCATTATTAGTTTTTTTATATTCTTCACTTTCACCTTTAAAAGCTATTCTTGCTTCGGGAGTATTTTCTTCTACGACTTTAATTAAAAATTTTAAAGCTTCATCTAAAGTGTAGTCGTCTGTCAGACGAGCAGAAATAGTAACTGCTTTTTGTCTATTATATCTACTTAAGAACGGAGCTTCTCCAGATTCATTAAATGTAACTAAATTGGAAATTGAAACTAGTTTTCCATTATTTTTAGATCTTACAAATAATTTACTAATACTTGAAGGCTCTTGTCTGTCCTTAATATCACCCTGAAGAATAATAGAATATTCTTTTCCATCGCTAGAAAATCTCGTAACTGTCTTAGAGCCAAAAATAGTTTCTATTGTTCTTCCAATATCTTCAGTTGAAACCCCTAAGTCTGATGCTTTCTTTTGATCAATCCGAACATTAAGTTGTGGTTTATTTAAATCAAAATCATCTTCTATTGTATTTAAGCCAGGATTTTTTCTTGCTTCATTTTTTATTATTTCTTTCCACTCTTTTAATTTTTCATAAGTACTACCTAAAAGCACAAATTGAACAGGGTTTTCTATACCTCCAGATCTTAAAGCTTGAGGCATAACTGAGAAAGCTAAAACTCCTGGTATTGTTGAAATTTTTCCAAAGGACTCTCTTAAGATTTGAACCCCAGCTCTTTTTCTTTTATTCCAATCTTCTAAAATAACAATAACAAAACCACTATTCACTTGTTTATCTGATCTTCCAAAACCTGGAACTCTAAGAACTAAGTTTTTATACTCGCCTTTACCAATTTCTGGCAATAAAAGTTTTTCAATTTCTTCAGCTTTTTGAGATGTATAATTAAAACCAGATCCTTGGGGAGCTTTTATAATTACAAAAAAAACTCCCCTATCTTCTGGTGCAACTAATTCTTTAGGCACAAAAATAAAGAGTGATATCGACAATACAATTGTTCCTATCAAGAAAAACACAACTGCTTTTTTTTTCTTGATCCATACTATTAAAGTTGATTGATAAAAATTAGTTAAATCTTTTAATTTATTCTCAAATCTAATCACTATATTAGAC
Source organism: Pelagilacustribacter hypolimneticus (SeqCode) (assembly GCA_965235125.1). Classification (GTDB taxonomy): domain Bacteria; phylum Pseudomonadota; class Alphaproteobacteria; order Pelagibacterales; family Pelagibacteraceae; genus Pelagilacustribacter; species Pelagilacustribacter hypolimneticus. Next base: position 7,921 of record CBDDXH010000009.1, read on the forward strand.
TTGTTCATATTTTTTTGCAGAAATTTACTTCCTAGCATTGGGCTTAAAGTCAAAGCAACAAAGGCTGATATTATTATTGCCGAAGCCAAAGTAATCGCGGTTTGAGTGAACAAGACACCTGTTATTCCTTTAACAAAAATTAATGGGGTAAAAACAGCAACCAAAACCACAGTGGTTGCAATGATTGCAAAGGACACTTGTTTTGCTCCTTTGTATGCGGCCACAAGAGGCGTTTCACCTTCATCAATTCTACGAACAATATTTTCTAACATAACAATAGCATCATCTACCACAAGACCTATTGCTAAAACTAAAGCCATTAACGTAAATAAATTTATTGAAAAATCAAAAAAATAAATAGGTATAAATGTAGATATTAGTGAAACTGGCAAAGCTATAACAGGAATAATTAATGCTTTCATGTTTCCGAGAAAAAGATAAATAATTATAGTAACTAAAATAATTGCAATAATTAAAGTGTTATAAACTTCTTGAATTGCGCTTGATATATAAGTACTTCGATCGTAAGAAACTTTTAACTCTGTGCTCTCAGGTAAAGTAGGAGTAATTTCTTTAATTTTTTCTTTAATTTTTTTTGCAACTGCAATAGTATTTGCATCTGATTGTTGATAAATTCCTATTCCAACTACTTGTTGACCGTTACCTTTAAATAAAGTTCTTGCTGTTTCTGCTCCAAGTTCAACTCTAGCAACATCGCCAAGTGTTATAATGGATCCGTCGTTTGCTCTTTTTAGTGGAAGTTTTTTATAATTCTCTAAATTTTTATAGGCTTTATCAAGTTTTATAGTTAAATCTAAATCTTTACTTTCAATTCTTCCAGCTGGAAACTCTACATTTTCTTTCCTTAATACATTTTCAACTTCTTGAGTTGTCAAATCTCTAGCTGCTAAAGAAATTGGATCGAGCCAAACTCTTAGTGATAAATTTCTTTCACCTCCTAAAGTTACTCTACCTACACCTGGAATTGTCGAAAAAATGTCAGTTAAATATCTATCAGCATAGTCTGTAAGCTCTAAATCACTCATATTTTTTGAGCTAAAAGAAAGCCACATGGTGGTAGTATTTCCAGAGCTTTGTTTAAAAACTTGAGGTGCATCTGCACCTTCAGGTAAATTATCTAATACACGGGATACAGCAGTTCTCACATCGTTTGTAACATCATCGAGATCAAAACCTGTCTCAAAAGTAAGTGTGATTGAACTTCTTTCATCTTCACTTGTTGAGCTGATACTTTCAAGTCCCGGTGTACCACCAATATAATCTTCAAGTTTTTGAGTTATTTGTGTATCTATAATTTCAGCCGAAGCACCTTTGTAGTCTGTTTGAACAGTGACTACAGGAGGCTGAATGTCCGGCAGCTCATCAGTAGGAATATCTTTAAAGACAACCAGCCCAAAGATAACTAGAATTAAACTCATAACAGATGCTACTACTGGCCTTTTAATAGATAGATCTGTTAGGAACATGTTTATTTCTTCTCGTAATTTGTATTTTTTTGACCTGGCTCAATTATTTTAATTTTTCCTTTATCCCTTACTTTTGTCACACCTTCGGTTACGATTTCTTCACCTACAGCTAAATTTTGTTTTATTGAAACTTTTCCAAAATTTCGTTTACCTATGACAACATTTCTTTTTTCAACCACCTCTTTATTTTTAACCACATAAACAAAAGCAGTGGTTCCTTGAATGGTTAAAGCGCTTTCAGGTACACCTACCTCGTTGTTTTCATTATAAATAATTTTTACAGTCAAAAGTTGACCTGGAATAATTTCTGAGTTTTTATTTTCGACAGTAACGCGCGCGAGTATTGATCTTGTTGAAGGGTCTACTCTAGAACTAACAGAAGTTATTTTTCCATTAAATATATTGGTAAAAGCACTAGTGTTTATTTCTGCATTTAAACCATTTTTTAATATACTAATATAATTTTCAGGAATTTTAATGTCGATTACTATTTTACTGGTATCATCTAGTGTAATAATTATACTATCAGTACCTAAAACACCCTGAGCAATCTCTCTTTTGCCAAGATTTCCATTAAAATCTGCAACTATTTTTTGACCATTTTTTAGTTCAACTATAGTTTCGTTTTGTTTAATAAATCTGCCGTCAATGTTGGGATCAGAAACTAATTCATCTTTTTTAACACGGTAAGTTTTAGAATTTAATGCTATTGCTGTTCCAAAAGTTTCAATGCTTTCATAAAAATTAGATTTTTCAACAATTTGAGTAAAGACTCCTGGATCTTGTCGTACGCTGAATTTTTTTTGGAAATATTGTCCAACAAAATATCTTGCTGCAATTATAATAAAAATTATTATAAAAAAAGCAGAAACAAATATTATTAATTTTTTTTGAGATTTTACCATTTATTATGACCCATATTCTGCCCAAGAACCATCATATATGATGGGATTTTTATCACTTATTAATTTATTAGCTAGAGCCAAAACGCAAGCTGTGACACCTGACCCACATGTAAATATTTGATATTTTTCATCAGCCACTCCTGCGCCCTGAAAAATTTTTAAAATTTCTTCTTTGGATTTAAAGGTATGATCTTTTTTGTTAATACAGTCTACGAAAGGAATATTTTTAGAATTTTTAATATTTCCACTTTTTAACCCAGGTCTTGGTTCAGGCTCCAAACCTAAAAATCTATTTTTTCCTCTAGCATCAATTAAATCAAAAACTTGGGAGTCTATATTTTCATTTATTTGATTTTTATTTTTAACCATAAAATTTTTTTCTTCAACGTGATAATCAGATTTTTTAAATGAAGTTATTTTTTTAACAATTTTTTTATTTTCAATATTCCATTTTTTGAAACCTCCATCTAAAACTGAAATTTTATTCGGGTTATGTCCAAAATAAATAAACATATACCAACATCTGCAAGAACTTATAACATCTGAGTTATCATAAACAATAATCTGATCTTCATTTTTAATTCCAAAATTTGAGATAATATTTTGCCATTTTTTTTTATTGGGCAACATGTGAGGTAAAGATGAATTTTCATCTGAATTTTTATCTAAATCAAAAAATTGAGCTTCTTCAATATGACCTTCTAAAAATTCATTATAAGCATGCCTGTTACTGCTTGGCATATGCCAGCTAGCATCAAGAATTTTTACACCAGTTAGGTTTTTTTCAAGCCAATCAGTAGTCACTAAAGTCATCAGCGACCTTTCTTCATAATATATTTTTGATGATATTCTTCTGCTTTACAATAATTTTTAAGTTGAGATATATTTGTTTCAATTTTTGTACTTAACTTTTCGCCAAATATTTTTTTATATTTTTCAGCTATTTTTTTTTGTACTTCATTTTCATAAAAAATTTCACTTCTATATTGAGTTCCAACGTCGGGATACTGCATATCTTTCTGTGTGGGGTCGTGAATATTAAAAAAATATTCTAATATTTTTTCGAATGAAATTAGCTTTTCATCATAAGTTAATTTTACTGTTTCCGCATGTCCTGTATTACCAACACAAACTTCTTCGTAAGTTACTTCTTTATTTTTACCTCCAGCATAGCCAACTTCAGTTTCAACAACACCTTGTATTTTTCTGAATAATTCTTCAGGCTTCCAAAAGCACCCGAGTGCTAAGTAACATTTTTGCATAATGATTTTAATATGTTAAAAAAGACAAAGGATATTCAATTGCTTACAAAAAATCAAATCGGTGTTTTATATATGGTCGCGAGCGTTATGTGTTTTGCGGTTATGGATTTGTGTGTCAAATGGCTTAACTATTATCCTTTTGGGGAAGTTTTTTTTGCAAGATTCTTTTTTGGACTAATTCCAATATTATTAATTATCCCAAAAGATAGATGGTCAGATTTTTATAAGACATCACGACCAGGCCTTCATGCATTTAGAGCAATTTCAGGGACTATAGGATTTATTTGTATTTTTTTTGGTCTAAGAAATTTACCGTTAGCAGATGTAGTTTCTTTAACTTTTGGTGGACCTATTTTTGTAACTATAGCATCAATTATATTTTTATCCGAAAAGGTTGGCATTAAACGTTGGTCGGCAGTTTTCATTGGATTTATTGGCATGCTTTTAATAGTCAAGCCAGCGTTCAAAGAGCTAAATTATTATTATTTATCTCCATTGTTATTTTGCATTTTTTTTTCTGGTGTTGCTATTAGCGTAAGAGCTCTATCTAAAACTGAACCAAATTACAGAATAGCATTTTATTTTACAGCTCTTTGCACACTGTTGGGTCTTTTTACAATTCCTTATGGCTGGGTAATGCCAACAAAATTTGATTTATTTTTATTTGTGATCATGGGGCTTTGTGGGAGTATAGCTAATTTGCTTTTAACCCAAAGTTACAGGTTAGCAGAGGCATCTTTAGTTACTCCTATTAAATACTTAAGTTTAGTTTTTGCAATTTTTTTTGGATTAATCATTTGGGGAGAAGTTCCAAAACCATTAATGCTTGCAGGATCTAGCTTATTAGTTTTGAGTTCTTTAATAATTTTTATAAGAGAAAAAAAATTAAAGAAAGAGATTGTTAATTTAAGAATATGAAAAAACCACCTCTTTATTGGAACCAAGCTAAGGTTTATCTATCAAAGAAAGATAAAGTTTTAAAAAACTTAATTTTAAATTATAAAACAGGGCATTTGGTTACTCGAAATGATGTTTTTTTTTCCTTATGTAAAAGCATTATAGGGCAGCAAATCAGTGTGGCAGCAGCTAATTCGGTTTTTTTAAAGTTTAAAGAAAAATGTAAAGGACAAATAAATCCAAGGACTATTAATACTTTAAGTGCCCAAAGTCTTAAACAATGTGGCTTAAGTAGACAAAAAGTTAAAGGTATCAAAAATCTAGCTAAAAGATATTTAAATAAAAGTTTTAATCCTAACTTATTAAAAAAGATGAGTGATGAGCAGGCGATAGAGTATTTATCTGAGCTTAGACAAATTGGTAGATGGTCAGCAGAGATGATTTTACTTTTTACTTTTAATAGACCTAATATTTGGCCTGTTCAAGATATTGGTCTACTAAGAGCAATCTCAAATAATTATAAAAAAAAATATTTTCCACCAAAATTATTTGTTAATAAGCTTTATAAGAAATTCACACCCTATTGTTCTGTAGCCACATGGTATTTATGGAGATCAATTGATAATGAACCTATTCAATATTAAATCCTTCTACAATCTGCAGGTTTCTTCTAGTTGTTTGTTTAGCTAAATCCCAGGCCGCCTGATATTCTGATGAATTATAACATTCTTGCGCAGCTTTATAACTTGGAAATTCCCAAACAACTGTTCTAGGAAAGTTGTCACCTTCAAGTACCTCATATTTTCCACCTCGAACCAATGGTTTGCCCCATGTTTGATAATCGTTTCAGTTGCGCTCTTGGCGTAATCTCCAAGATTATTTATGTTTTCAATTTTTTTATATAACGCTATCCAATATCCTTTGCTCATTTACAATACCTCCAAAAAGATTTAATAAATTCTATGACTAAGAGACTCATCATAGACTGGAAAGAATATAATCTAATAGTTGAAAAATTAGCAGTTAAAATTCATCAAAGTGGTTTTAAGCCAACGATGCTTATTGGTATAATGAGAGGTGGTGCACCTATCATTGACGTTCTAAGCAGAATTTTTAAACTTAAATGTGCATATTTAGCTGTAGAATCTTACTCTGGAACAGGCGTTGAAGATCAACAAGGAGAATTAGTTTTTTCAAGAGAAATGAGTTCAACTGTTCAAAATATGGGAGGTAGGTTGCTTCTATGTGATGATCTTTCAGACTCAGGCATTACACTAAATAAAAGTATAGACTGGTTGAAAAATTATCCTCCAATTAAAGATAATATCGAGTCTATAAAGACTGCTGTCCTTTGGAAAAAAGCAGCATCAACTTTCGAACCTGATTTTTGTGCAGAGCGATTAAAAGATAATCCTTGGATTGTTCAACCTTTTGAAAATTATGAAGAAGTAAGAATTGAAAACTTGTTGAAGAAACATAAAAAATAAGGGCCAGTTTTCACCAGCCCTTATAATTTAATTTTTAAGAAACATAAAAATTAAGTGCTCCTGCAATAGCGATAATCCATATCGCAGATGAAGTAGAACCAAATTTTCCAGTAAAAATTTTAATTAACGCATAAGAAATAAAAGCTAGAGCAATTCCATTACTAATACTGTAAGTAAGTGGCATAGCTATCATGGCTAGTACAGCAGGACCTGACTCAGCTATATCATCCCATTCAATATCTGTAATATTTCTTACAAATAAAATAGCAACATATAGTAAAGCAGCTCCATCAATTTGTTTAGGTAAGCTTGTTGCAAGAGGAGATAAAAACAAACATGCTAAGAATAAAACTCCAATAACAATTGAAGTCATACCTGTTCGTCCACCCACTTTGACACCAGCACCTGATTCAACATAGCTTGTAACCGTTGTAGTTCCCATTAAAGCACCACCAACTGTAGCAACAGCATCAGACAGCATTGCTTTTTCTACATTTTCAATTTTGCCATCTCTGCCTACTTTTCCAGCAACGTTTGCTACAGAAGTTAAAGTACCTGCTGTATCAAAAAAATCTACAAACAATAAAGTAAATATAACTGTAGACATTGAGGCTGTAAAAGCAGCACTTAGATCAAAGTCAAAAAGATAGCTCATAGATGGGGGAGCGCTTGCTATACCATTAAATTTAGCTAATCCACTTACCCACGCAATGATACTAAATATTATTATTCCAATAATAATATTTCCTTTAATGTTTAATTTTTCTAAAACAATCATGGTTACGAAAGCAAAACAACCTAGAAGCACTAAAGGATCTTTTAAATTACCAACCGTAACTAAAGTTACAGGGTGATCAACAGCCACACCCATAATTTCAAGCCCAATAATTGCTAAAAATAATCCTATTCCAGCTCCAATTCCCAGTTTTAAACTTCTAGGAATAGAATTTAATAACCATGCTCTTAAAGGTGTTAATGATATTATTAAGAATAATATTCCAGCAACTAATGTAGCACCCAAAGCTTGTTGAGGCGTGTAACCCATTCCTCCAACAACACCAAAAGCTACGAAAGCATTAACCCCCATGCCTGGCGCAAGACCTATTGGCCAAGTTTTTCCGTAAAAGCCCATGACGAAACAAGCTAGTGCGGTCGCGCAGATAGTAGCTGTAAATACAGCACCAAAATCAAAAAAACCTTTTTCAGGCCCAGCGAATTCGCCAGACAATATAAAAGGATTTAAAAACATAATGTAGGCCATTGTTAAAAAAGTTGTAACACCGGCCATCACTTCAGTTTTATACGTCGTTTTATTTCCTTTATAATCGAAATATTTGTCAAACATATAGAATCTCCTTGTTGCCATTAAATATCGTAATTTAATTCCAAAATCCTTTGTAATAGTTCATAGTATAAGTAAAAGAGCATCTTTCTGTTCATAACATTGCATGATATTCTACATTTAGTTGAAAATGATAAAAAATTGTAAATTTTTATTTATAAGTTTATTTTTATTCTGCTTAGTCGGTTGTCAAACCATAAGCACAAAAGCAGATAAAGCCACTCAAAAAGAAGAGCAGGAGCTTGGTAAATGGATAGGAAAAACTGAGAAAGAATTAATTTCTTTTTTAGGAAAGCCCGAAAGAATTGATTTTGAAAATTCTGGAAATAGAAATTATGTATATGTAAGTAAAAAATTACAAATTAAGTGTGAAAGAAAATTTGAGATTGATCCAAAAAATAAAGTATTAGGCTTTAGCAGTAAAAACTGTTTTTAAGTATGTCAATCTTAGAATCTAAGAGTCGACTTATAGACTATTTCATAAAAGGGATAAAAAAAGAAAATCAATTACTTATCGGTGTTGAGCATGAAAAATTTTTGTTTTTCGGAAAAGAAAAAAAAAGAGTTAACTATGAGCAAATTAAAAAAATTTTTAAAAATCTCGAAGTTTTCGGTTGGAAACCAACATATGAAAAAGAAAATATAATTGGACTTAAAAGAAGTAAGCAACAAATAACAACTGAGCCAGGATTACAATATGAGCTTTCAGGAGCTCCGTTAAAAAATATTCATTTAGTTTGCAGCGAAAGTTCAAAACACTTTGATGAAGTAAAAGAAGCATCAAAAGATTTAGATATCAGCACAGCATCGATAGGATTTGATCCATTTAACCCTTTAAACAAAGTCCCTCAAAACCCTAAAGAGCGTTATCGAATTATGACCAAAGAGATGCCAAAAGGTGGAGAGTTGAGTTTGGAAATGATGTACCAGACGTCAGGCATTCAAATTAATTATGATTACACTTCAGAAAAAGACTTTGAAAAAAAATTTAAAGTTGGAAATTATTTAGCACCACTAGCTATTGCGCTTTTTGCAAATTCACCTTTTGCTAGTAGAAATTTTACGGGCTATCTTTCATATCGAAATAAAGTTTGGCAAAAAACTGCGCGGGGTGGGATTATGCCAATTACTTTTGAAAGTTTAAATTTTGAAAAATATTTTGATCATGCCATAAATTATTCATTACTTTTTGTTATTCACGAAGGAAAATATATCAAACCCAATGGACAAACTTTTAAAGATTTTATGGAGGGGAATTTTTCACCACTTAAAGGAATAAAGGCGACCATAAAAGATTTTGAAACGCATCTAGCAACTATTTTTACTGAAGTTAGATTAAAACAAATTATAGAAGTTAGATCTTTAGACACATGCGACTGGGGTTGCATATGTAATGGGCCGGCTTTTTTTACAGGACTCATTTACGGAGCGCTAGATGAAACTTTTGATATTATTAAATCTTGGAAAAAAAACGAAGTTATGGAGGCTTATTTACAATCTCCTAAAAAAGCACTAGATACCGAATTAAGAGGAAAAAAACTGCATCAATGGGGAAAGATATTTTTAGACATAGCAAAATCAGGCTTGACTAAAAGAAATGAGTTAAATTCAAATGGTAAAGACGAAACGATATATCTTAAGCATTTAGAGGATATCATTAATAGAAAAACTAATAGAGCTCAGTTACTATTGGAGCAATTTAATAAACAAGGGAACTTAGATTTTTTAGATAATGTTAAAGAAGATTTTAGCTATTCAGGGCTCTAGTTTAAAAAAAATAAACATAGAAACCGATACAACTTTGTTTTTAGCCTTAGAGGCACAAAAAAGAGGTTATCAAATATATTATTACGAGCCACATAGCTTAAGTTTTTTAGATGGAAAAATTATCGCAGCATGTTCTCAATTAACTTTTTACGAAAATGCAAAAAAATTTTATAAAATTACTAAAAAATTAAATCTTAATCTATCCAAAGCAAAGGTCTTATTGATAAGAAATGAACCTCCATTTAACCAGCAGTATATTAATACTACTTTTATTTTGGAGCAAATAGCTAAAAAAGTTAAAATCATAAATCATCCAAAAGCCATTAGAGAAGTGCCTGAAAAACTTTTTTCTATGCAAATGATAAAATATATGCCTCCAACTCTGATAAGTGAAAATATAAATGAAATTAAAAAATTTTTTAGAAAATATAAAAAAGTAATTATAAAACCTATTAATGGCTATAGCGGAAATGAAGTGATTTTACTAAAAAGTTTTAATAGTAAAATTATTAATAAATATTTAAATAAACATAATCACGTAATTTTTCAAAAATTCCTACCTCAAATTTCTAATGGCGACCGAAGAGTGTTTATCATAAATGGCAAAATTAAAGGATCGATTTCAAGAGTGCCAAAACAAGGAAGCATTTTATCTAATATAAGCAAAGGAGCTATTGCTAAAATTAATAAGCTTACGAACAAAGAGATTAAAATTAGTAATGAAACAGCAGTTCTATTAAAAAAAAATAATATTTATTTTGCTGGAATTGACTTTGTGCACGGTCAATTAATCGGAGATATAAATGTTACAAGTCCCACTGGACTGGCAACGTATTATCATTTAACTGGAATTAATTTAGCTAAATATTTTTGGGATAATATTTAATAAAAAATGTTCCAAAAAGTTTTTAAAAAATAAATAGCTTCAGGATAGTAAATTTAAAATACTTGTGGAGATATAATCTGCTTAAGTAAGGTTAACTTATTTAAAATTGATTTTATTAAATTCTAATTGAAGTTTTGTTCTAACTTCTTCATCAGCACCCCTAAACATATGGAAATTATCATTACAACCGTCTCCAGTATTTTGTCCTCCTTCAATGACCATAAGCACAGTTGAAGATTCATTTTTTTTAGATAATCTTTTGTGCGCGCGTTCAGCTTCAGAAAATGGAGTGATATTACAAGTATCGTTTTTATGGTGTAAAAAAAAAGTTGGAATATTCAAATTTTTTAGCCACATATTGCCACCCTCATTAGCCCCGCTCATAATTATACCTTGTAAAAGTTCGTTTTTATTATTTTTTATGACATAATTTACAAACTCCATCACACTTAATCCTCCTCTGCTATGTCCCATTAAAATAATTGGTAATTTTGTTTTATTTTTATAAAATAAAATTACATTTTCAATTCTTTGCATGTGGTCACTACTAGCTCTAAGAAGTGATCCCTGACTCGTTGGTCCATAACCAAGATGGTATGGACTTGACACTAAAACAAAATCAAAAATACCCATAGACTTATTGGCGTCAGTTAAATCTATAAATATTTTGTTATGCCAATGATTTCTACCTGCAGCACCAAAGCCTGTTTGAGTACTCATTCCATCTCCCCCAGGTAAAGAAATAAGTAATACTTTAGATTGTGTTCCTTTAAAATAGTTTGTTTCTGTTGGAGTTTTATTGTCTAAGTTAATACTTTCAACTAGAATTGTTTCAGCATAAACTTTACTAAAAATAAAAATTATTAAATTTAAAAAAAAAATATAAAAAAATTTTTTCATTCTTCTAAAATATAATTCATATTTACCATGAATTTTAACTAAATTTATAATTCAAATTTTACACGAAGATTTTAACTTATATTATTCTAATATAATATTTATAGCAGATTTAAGTTACTAAGTACTAAGGATAACTTTGTGGTTGAGATTTTAGGAGTTTAATTTTTCTGTGATTTTTAAAGCAAAAGCATAATCAAAAGCTACTTCTTCTATTGCTGCGTCTCTTCCAGATTTACCACCATGGCCAGCATCCATTTCACATTTAAAAAGTAATAAATTATTATCTGTTTTCATGTCTCTTAGTTTAGCCGTAAACTTAGTTGGTTCATCAAACAAAACTCTATTATCCGACAAGCTTGTTGTAATAAGAATATGCGGGTAATCCATTTTTTTTATATTGTGATAAGGAGAGTAAGATTTAATATATTTAAAATGTTCAATATTTTCTTTTGCGTTACCAAATTCATTAAATTCACCTGCAGTTAATGGCAGCGAGTGATCCAAGTTTGTTGTCAAACTGTCTACAAAAGGAACAGCCATTATCATTCCTAAAAATAATTCAGGAGCCTCGTTAACGACAGCTCCCATCAACAATCCACCAGCACTCCCTCCGTAGCCAATAATTTTACCCGTACCGGTATATTTTCTTTCAATTAAAAATTTTGCACATGAGATATAATCTTTAAAAGTATTTTTCTTATTGAGCATTTTTCCTTCTTCCCAATACTTCATACCTCGCTCCATACCGCCTCTAATATGTGCAGTCGCCCAAATAATATCTCTATTAATTAAACTTAATCGAGTAGTAGAGAAGCTTGGAGAAATGGTATGGCCATAACTTCCGTAGCCGTATAAAAAAAGATTAGCTGATCCATCTAATTTTGTATTTTTGTGGTGAGTAATAGTTATAGGAATTTTTCTTCCATCATGAGCTAAACAATTTATCCGTTTTACAACATAATCATCTCGCTGATAGCCAGATGGAATTTCTAATTCTTTAAGAAGTTTTTTTTCTTTGGTTGCTAAATTATATTCGTAAGTTCTATTTGGTGTTTTAGGTGATTCATAGCTAATTCTTACAATATCTGTATTTTTATCTTTTTGCCCTAAACTCATACCCGGATTTATAATTTCTTCATCAGATATTTTTAATTCTTCTTCTTTGTTTGTTTTTAAATTTCTAACAAATAATTTTGGGAGAGCATCAACTCTTTCAGATCTAACCATCCAATTATTTAGCAAAATAAAACCACCAATTAAAACTTCCTCCTTTGCTGGTATATATTCATCCCAATGGTTAAGATCATCATTTTTGCATCTTAAAATTTTAAAGTCTTTTGCATCTTGGTTAGTGTGCATCCAAAAATATCCTCCCCAACTATCAAGAGAATATTCAATCCCTTCTCTTCTTTTTAGAACAAGTTTTGGTTCAGGTTTTTTTTCATCTTTATTGAAATAATAAATTTCAGATGTTGTATGTTCCGAAGTTGAAATGAAATAAAAATTTTCGTCAGAACTTGTACTAATACCACAAGTGAAACGATCATCTTTTTCTTCAAAAATTAATATATCTTCTTTAATACTTGTGCCGAGCTTGTGTCTAAAGATTTGTCTTGGTCTATGGAGTTTATCTAATTTGGAATAAAAAAAATATTGATCATCATAAGACCATGTAATTCCACCCGCGGTATCAGGTATAGGCTCTTCTATAATTTTATTATCAGATATTCTTCTTATGTAGATTGTAAAATACTCACTTCCTTTGTCATCTATTGAATAGGCTAGTAATTCATCATTGTTTGAGACTGCAATATCACCTGTGCTAAAAAATTTCTTCCCACTTGCCTCAACATCTCCATCCCAAAACGTTTCAACTTTATTGTATCCAATTTTTTTCCTTAATTTTTTTGAATAATTTCCTTCTTTTGTGACTTTAGTCCAATATTCATAATTTTTATCTTTATAAGGTAAACTTTCATCATCTAATTTTATTCTTGATTTAATCTCTTCAAAAAGTTTCTTTTGTAATGGCTTAGTATCTTCTAATTGTTTTTGAGTATAATCATTTTCTTCATCTAAGTATTTTTTTACCTCAGGAAGAAGTTTTGATCCATCTTTTAAAACCTCAAGAATATTTTCTTGATGCACCCAAGAAAAATCATCTTCCCAGCTTATACCGTGACATGATTTTATAGTCGGTTGTTTACGTAATTTTGGTATATTCATTAAAGAAAAAATTATTATATGAATTTGTTTTTAGTTGGAACTATCATATTTGTCCTTGTTTACTTTTTATTAACTTGGTTTGTTAAAACTAGCAGCAAAGCTATAGCACAAAGAGTAAGAAAATTTATTTTAATTTTATCTTTAGCCCTAGCAATTTTTTTAGCTTACGCAGGCAGGTTTTTATTTTCACTTCCATTAATTTTAATTTTTTTAAATTTCTTAAAAATTAAAGGTCTTACAACTTTTCAAATATTTCAGTTGTGGCGACTTATTCAATATCTTAGAAGCACTGGAAGATTTTCCTATGGTCCTGGTTCTAGTACTGGCACACGAGTAAATAGCAGTATCACAATAGATGAGTCATATAAAATTTTAGGTTTAAAAAAAGGTTGTACAAAAGATGAGGTGATAAAATCTTCAACTAAATTACAAAAAAAAATTCACCCCGACATGAACAGAGACGTGAACACAGAAAGACTAAGTCAATTAGTGAATGAAGCTAGAGACAGGATTTTAAAAGAAGATTTTAATTAATTTAAAAGTTCTAGAGATTTATCTAAAACTTTTTCAAAACTTATTCTATCCTTCCCATAAGTATTGTGGGTTGTTGTTTCCTCTGTCTCTCCCTCGGGAACAATGACAGAAATATTTTTGGAATATTTTCCATATGCTTGAACTGGGCTATCCATGAATAACGCAACACATTTTTTATTTAAAGCAGAAGCAATATGAAGCCAGCCAGTATCATTTCCAATGTACATGTCACTATTTTTTATAATTGGTAAGGTCTCTGAAATAGATAGATCTTTAAAAGAAATACAATTATTTGCTATTGATGAACTTAAAAATTTCTTAAATAATTCTTCATCATTTTGGCCACCTGCCAAATAGAATTTACATGGTTTATTTTTATTTAGATTTTCTGCAAGCTTAATATATTTTTCTATAGGCCATCGTTTACTTGGACCGCTTGCTGAAAAACCAAGACAAATATGTTTAAAATCATTATTAAATTCATATTTGGTTTTAGCTTTTTCTATTTTTTTTTGATCAAGATACAAAAAAGGCTGGGTAGAGACTTTTTCTACAAATTGTTCAGTAAATCTTTTAGCTGTTTGTACAATATTATCTTTTTTAATAAATAATGGGTATTGGTTAATAGATTTTATCCCAGCTAATTTTGCAAGAAACAAAAATCTTATCGAGCCATTAAAAATAAAAACTTTATCAAATTTTTTCTCTTTAATTTCTTTAATTAGTTTTAAAAAACCCATCCAACCATTGTGTCTTCCAGAATTATTTTTATTTATATCTAAATTAATTATTTCTCCAACGTGCCCATCATCTGCGTATAGATCTTCTGCTTTTGAGTTTTTTTTGACTAATAGAGAAACTTTAGATTGAAATTTTTTGGATAAGGCGTGGATATAAGGAAGGAAAATAACCATATCTCCGATCCCCATTCTTTGTTGAACAACTAGAACTTTCATATTTGTTAATTTGTATTAATATAACCTAGTAAAAAAAATTGTTAAAACTATGATTAAAAATGGAGTTTATGCTGCAAGTCTAAGCTTACTTAACAATGATAAATCACTAGATATAAACGCAACCATTAATCATGCAGAGTCAGCTATTAAAAAGGGATTACATGGCGTATTTTTTTTTGGGTCCACGGGGCAGAGTCAATTAATATCTATTTCAGAAAAAAAAGATCTCATATCCAAATCAGCAACCAGCAAGTTTAAAGATCAGTTTTACTTTGGAACAGGAGTTAATTCTTTAAAAGATAATTTAGACCTCATTCGTTATTGCATTGAGTTTGGTTATCAAACCTTTCTAATTATGCCTCCTGCCTATTATAAAGGTAATACCGACAAAGGAATTTATAATTTTTATGCAGAAATTATTGCCCAAGTTCCTAAAGTTAAAATAATTCTTTATAATTTTGAAAAGCTAAGTGGATATTTGTTTAGTGCTGATGCTGTAACAAATCTAGTAAAAGCTTTTCCGAAACAAATTATTGGCTGCAAGGACTCAAGTTACAATCTTTTTGAGAATTTAAAAATTCCTAATTTCAAAATGTTTCCTGGTTCAGAAGAAAAATTATTAAAAGGATTAGAACTTGGTTGTAGCGGATGCATATCAGCTGTAACTAACGTCACCCATTCTTTAGCAAGAAAAGTTTTTGATGATTTTGAAAATAAAAAACAACAAATTATGAATGAAAAACTTATTAAAGTTAGAAAGATATTTGATCAATACCAACTTATTCCTGCACTTCATTCATTTTTGTCAATTGATAATAAAAAATATCAAAATATTTTACCTCCTCTAACTTTGCTTGATTCTAAGTCCAATGAAGAACTGTTAAATCAATTAAAAAAATTAGATTTTATAACCTCAAAAAATATTGCAGCTTAAAAATGCTATTAGCTCGATTTTTAAATAAACTTTTTAAAAAAGGTGGCTTTCTATTAGAAAATGCCGATGGTCAAAAATATATAATTGGTCAACCAGATAAAAATGATCCAATTGAAATAAAATTAAAAGATAAGTCTTTACACTATAAATTATATTTATATCCTGATTTATATTTTGGTGAGGCTTATACGGAAGGAACTTTATATTTCGTCAAAGGAACACTATCTGAATTTTTAAACTTAGCTATAGAAAATATTGGTAGAACTAAAATAAATAAATTCAATCGAATAATAAATTCATTACGAGGATCATATCGATTTTTAACTAATTTTAATTTTATAAAAAAATCTAAAGTAAATATTGCGCATCATTATGATGTTTCAGATGATTTATATTTTTTATTTTTAGATCCTCTCAAACAATATTCCTGCGGTTATTTTAAAAGTGAAAAAGACACTTTAGAGCAAGCTCAAATTAATAAAATAAATCATATAGTTAAAAAATTAGATATTAGAACGAACCAAAAAGTTTTAGATATCGGTTGTGGATGGGGCTATTTAACTATTGAAATAGCTAAACAACATAAGTGTCATGTAACTGGAATAACTCTTTCTGAGAATCAGCATAAATTTGCGATTAATAAAGTTAAAGAGCTTAATTTAACCAACCAAGTAGAAATAAAGTTAATGGATTATAGAGAAATTAAGGAGAAATATGACAGGATAGTTTCTGTTGGTATGTTCGAGCATGTGGGTAGAAAATTTTATAATTTATTTTTTAAAAAAATCGCAAATATACTAAACAATGAAGGCGTAGCACTTTTGCACACTATAGGCAGTGTGGATGCGCCCAGAGATCCGCAGCCTTGGATTACCAAATATATTTTTCCAGGAGGCTATACACCCAGCCTTAGTGAAATTGCAGGACCTATTGAAAAATCTGGATTAATTATATCTGATCTTGAAGTTTTAAAAATTCATTATGCACAAACGTTAAGACATTGGAAAGAAAGATTTATTCAAAATAAAGCAAAAGTTTTAAAAATGTTTGATGAAAAATTTTTTAGAATGTACGAATTCTATCTTACCTCATGTGAGTCGGCTTTTAAATATGGAGATCAAGTAGTTTATCAAATTCAACTATCAAAAGAATTAGACACAGTTCCTTCTACTAGAGACTATATTTATAGATAAGTTACTGTTATTAATTAAATCTTAAGAATGAAAA
>CBDDXH010000010.1:0-23312 GCA_965235125.1 Pelagilacustribacter hypolimneticus (SeqCode)
AAAAATTATTAAATTATGTTAAAAGAGCAATAGAACTTATCAATATAAAAAAAGAAAAAGATAAAGCTGAAAATAAATTATTTGATTCTTTTGATCTTATTGGAAATAGCGTTGAAATTTTAAAAATAAAAAAAAACATTGAAAAGTTAGGTACTGTTGAAAGTAGGGTATTGATAACAGGCCAAATTGGGACTGGAAAAAAGCTTGTAGCAAGAAAAATTCATAAAAATTCTCCAAGGTCAGAAAAGCCATTTGTCGTTTTCAATGCAGGTTTATTGAATGAAAAAAAATATGAAAACCAACTTTTTGGTGAAGAATATGAAAATGGTAACATTGAATATGGTATTTTAGAAAAAGCTAATAACGGTACTTTACTTTTAGATGAAGTTTCAGAAATTCCATTCGAACTACAATCAAATATTCTTAAAATTTTGATTGATCAAAAAATTAAAAGAATAAAAGGCACAAAAGATATTATTTTAAATATTCGTATTATTTCGACTACTTCAAAAGATTTAAAAAAATTGATTGAAGAAGGAAAGTTTAGAGAAGATCTCTATCATAGGTTAAACGTAGTTCCTATTAACTTACCTCCACTACAATCTAGAACAGAAGATATTCCGTTATTAATAAAATATTTCAAAAATAAAGTAGCTGAAGCTAATGGCGTAAAAGAAGCCGATATAGATGAGAATAATGATTTGTTCTTCAGTTATAATTGGCCTGGCAATGTTAGAGAACTTAGAAATTTAATCGAGAGAGTAACAATACTTTCTATACATGAGAATAAAAAAGACACAAACACAATACTGATTGATACATTAAAAGAAAACCCAGAATCTTTAAAAGATAGTGATGTCTTTAGTAATTCTTTGTCTTACTCTCTTAAAGAAGCTAGAGAAAAATTTGAAACTAATTATTTAATTAATCAATTAAAAAAAAATAAAAATAATATATCAAAAACCGCTGAATTTATAGGGATGGAAAGATCAGCTCTTCATAGAAAATTAAAATCTTTAGGTATAAAAGATCTCAATTAAAAAATGAATATCATTATATGTGGAGCCGGTAAAGTCGGTTTTTCAATCAGCAAACAATTATCTGCACAAGGTCATTCCGTGACTGTTATTGATCAATCTTCAGACGATATTAAAAATATTAATAATATGCAAGATGTTCGAGGGATAGTTGGCAGAGCAACATTTCCTTCGGTTCTTGAAAATGCCGGCGCTGCTAATACCGATATGATTATAGCCGTAACAAGAAATGATGAAACAAATATGATTATTTGTCAGTTAGCTCATAGTTTATTTAATATAAATAAAAAAATTGCAAGAATAAGATCAGCAGAACTTTTAGAGGGCAAATGGAGCAAACTTTATAATAAACCTAATTTGCCAATAGATGTAATTATTTCACCTGAAATAGAAGTGGCCAAATCTCTTTTTAGAAAATTAGAGGCCCCTGGAGCATTAGATAGTATTCCTTTTGCAGATGGGAAAATAAAAGTTTTAGAAATAGCAGTTGAAAAAAATTGTCCAATTATTAACTTGTCTTTAAAGAACTTAACTGAAAAATTTCCAGATTTTAAAGCTAATATTGTAGGAGCGGTAAGAGATAATAAATTTGTTTTCTTAAAAAAAAATGATCAATTATTAGAGGGAGATAAAGCTTACGTTGTTGTGAGCGCAGATCAAATCATACAAATATTAAAAGTTTTTGGTCACGAAGAAAAAATTGCAAAAAAAATACTTCTTATTGGAGGTGGGAACATAGGTTTTAACTTAGCTAAATTGCTAGAAAGTGGCTATGAGGAAGTTAGAATAAAAATTATAGAAAAAAATAAAGAAAGAGCAGAATTTCTTGCAACTGAGCTTTCTTCTTCAATTGTGATTTGTGGTGATGCTCTTGATGAGGAAATATTAAAAGAAGCAAATATTGAAGAAATTGAAACTGTTTTGGCTCTTACTAATGATGATGAAAATAATATTATGGCTTGTGTTTTAGCAGAAAAATATGGCTCTGGTAAACGAACGATCGCAATAGTTAACAAGTCTAATTACAGTTTACTTCAGAAATCATTAAATATAGACGATCTTGTTGACCCAAGAATGACTACAGTTTCTAAAATAATGGAGCACGTACACAAAGGGACAATCCAAACAGTATATTCCCTTTTAGACGGTGAGTATGAATTTATTGAAGCAGAAATTTTAGAAAAATCTGAATTACTTAATAAGTCTATAAAAAATTCTAATTTGCCAGAACATATTAGAATTGGAGCTGTTTTAAGAGCTGGAAAAGTAACTATACCAAGACCAGATTTTGTTTACGAAAAAGATGACCTAGTGGTGTTTTTAGCAAAAAGAGATCTTTTAAAAGAAGTTGAAAATATATTTAGAATTAGTTCAATATAGAAATGAATTATAGAGGCATTTCTTATTACCTTAGCTTGTCATGCTTGCCTATATCCATTCTATCATTTATAAATATTCTTTATTCATCTTATTTTAAATATTATTTAAATTTAAATTCATATTTATTAACTTTATTTATCTCTCTATTTTTTTCTTTTTGCTTTTATTTAATTAGCAAAAATGCAGATAAAAATATTAATCTTTATGAAAAGTTAATCTTAATTTTTATAATTTATTTTTTGGCTTCAATATTAATCTCTATTCCGTACTATTTAAGTTATTACCAAATAACATTTCTTAACTCTTTTTTTGAGTCCATTTCAGGCCTCACTACAACTGGGTTTACAATCTTTCCAAATGTTAAAATTTTAGATCCTACATTACTTCTTTGGAGATCATCATCTCATTGGGTTGGAGGATTATTTTTTTTAATTTTTTTAATACTTATTTTTTCAAATTTTGAAAACGATTACAAGTTAACTTATCTAGCTTACAATCCAGACAAAGTTACAGATCTTTTTAAAGATACAAAAAAAATTGTTATTAAAGTTTTTTTTCTTTATTCTTTTTTAACCGCTTTAATATTTATTTTGTATAGTTTCTCAGGCATAAGACTTTTTAATAGTTTAAATCTAGCTATGACCATCAGTTCAAATGGAGCTTTTTTACCAGTAAATGAATTATCAGATATTATTAAATTTAATTTACAAAAAGTTGTGCTTGCTCTTTCATTACTGTTTTCAATATTAAATATTTATTTTTTTTATAGTATTTTTATAGATTTTAAAAATATAAAAAAACACTATGAGAATTTTATAATTTTTAAAGGTTTATTTCTTATAAGTTTAATTCTTTTTCTTTTAATTGGTAAAAAAAACTTTTTGGACATTTTCATTAATGTATTATCTAGTGTGAGTAATTCTGGAATAGCTATTTATGAGTCTCCAAAAAATTTTTATTTTTTATTTATATTATTAACTATCATTGGCGGATCTTTAATCTCAAACTCAGCAGGGATAAAATTTATTCGTATTTATATTCTTTTTAAATCTTTAATTATTGAGATTTTTAAACTTGTCACACCAAATATTGTTATGGATCAAAGAATATTTAAAACAGAAAATAAAATTAATATTTACAATTTAAATTCATCCTTTTTAATCTTTATTTGTTTTTTTATAAGTATTTTCTTTTTATCTAGTATTCTTGCTGCTGGTGGGATTAATTTTGAAAATTCTTTTAAACTTTCTATTTTAACTATTACGAACACCGTAAACTCTAGCCTCTACGGCTTAGATAAAATAGATTTTTCAAATTTATTAACATCATCTAAGCTATCATTAATTTTATTTATGGTTCTTGGAAAAATTGAGTTAATATCTCTTTTCATAGTTATCAAAAAAGTCATTACCTGGAAATAAACTTATGTCTAAAATTGTAGTAATAGGAGCAGGTGCTATGGGAACAGCCTTTGCTTTTCCTTGTCTTGATAATAATCACGATATTAACATCATAGGTACACATCTAGAAGATAATTTTATAGATTCAGTTTTAAAAAACAAAAGACTTCATCCTGGACTTAATACTTTTATTCCAGAAGGAATAAATTTAATTAAATTTGAAAAATTTGATTCAATATTTACTGTTAAAGTAGATTTAATTGTGCTTGGTATTAGCTCAAAAGGTATCGAGTGGGTCGCTGATCAGCTTAGCCGAGTTTATAAGGGCAAGAATCTTCCAAATCTTTTAATGCTAACCAAAGGATTAAGTATTCATAATAATAATTATGAATTATTAGTTGATAAATTAGAAAGGTTATTATCTGTTAAAGGAATTAAAGAAGTTAACATTTCTGCAGTTGGAGGACCGTGTCTTGCAACTGGTTTAGCCAATAAAGTTCATAGTAGTGTGGTAATTGCTAACAGAGATATCTCTGTTGCGAAAAAAATAGCAAGCTTATTAAATACTTATTATTATCACACAACATATTCTGACGATCTTAAGGGCGTTGAAGTATCAGCTGCGATAAAAAATATATTTTCGATGGCCGTTGGAGCAGCAAAAGGACTTTGTAGTAGTAATATTACCGAGGAAGTAAGAGAAAAAAATTATTTAAATACTGCCTCTGCCTTAATTAAACAATCTGTTCAAGAAATGGAAATTTTTGTTGAATTTTTAAAAGGCAAAAAAGAAACAGTAAAAGGTTTAGCTGGTTTAGGCGATCTTTATGTAAGTTCAGGTGGTGGTAGAAATAGCTTAATGGGCTCTTATATTGGTCAAGGAATGACTTTTTCAGAAGCGAAAAAAAATAAAATGCCAAAAGTAACTGTTGAAGGAGCTGATTTAGCTATTGAAATTGGAAAAAAAGTAAACGAAGATTTTGATAAAAAAAAGTTACCTTTAATGCTTGGTATGATTAATGCAATATTAGAAGATAAAAAATTGCAATTAGATTGGCAATATTTTAATTAATCATGAAAAAATTTATCATCTCGATAGATCAAGGAACAACATCAAGCAGAACAATACTTTTTGACCTAAAAGGTAAACCTGTTTATGTGTCTAAAAAAGAATTTACTCAATATTTTCCAAAAAGCGGTTGGGTAGAACATGATCCCGAAGAGATCTGGAGAACCACAAAACAAACTTTACAAGATGTAATTAATAAAGCCAAAAAATTAAAAGGTTTAATTTTAACTATAGGTATTACCAATCAAAGAGAAACAACTATTTTGTGGGACAAGAAGACTGGTAAAGCTGTTTACAATGCTATTGTTTGGCAAGATCGAAGACAGGAAGAATTTTGTAAAAAATTAAGAAAACAAAATAAAGAAACTCTCATTTTTAATCGTACAGGACTATTAATTGATTCTTATTTTTCAGGAACTAAAATTAATTGGATTTTAGACAATGTTCCTTTAGCTAAAAAATTGATGAAAAAAAAGCAACTGCTTTTTGGAACGATTGATAGCTTTTTAATTTGGAGGCTTACAAGAGGAAAAGTTCACGCAACAGACGCCACCAACGCTAGTAGAACTATGATCTACAACATCGTTTCAAATAAATGGGATGATACTATTTTAAAACTTTTGAAAATTGAAAAACATATCTTACCAATCGTTAAAGATTGTGCGGACGATTATGGCTATACCGATTCTTCAATATCTGGAAAACCAATTTCTATAACTGGCGTTGTTGGAGATCAGCAATCAGCAACCATAGGGCAGTGTTGTTTTGAACCTGGTTCTTTAAAGAGCACTTATGGAACAGGAGCTTTTGTTTTACTTAATACTGGTAATAAAATTATATACTCAAAAAATAGATTACTAACGACCATTGCTTATCGTATTAAAGGTAAAACAACTTACGCTATGGAAGGTTCAATTTTTATAGCTGGAGCAGGGGTTCAGTGGTTAAGAGATAAATTAAAATTTTTTAAAAAAGCATCTGAAACAGAAAAAATAATTAAATCCCTAAAAGATAATAAAGGAATTTATCTAGTTCCAGCTTTTACTGGTTTGGGGGCACCTTATTGGGATGCCAATGCAAGAGGGGTACTAAGTGGGCTAACACGAGATACAGGACCAAAAGAAATTATCAGAGCAACAATAGAATCTGTTGCCTATCAAACCTATGATTTGTTTGAAGCAATGAAGCACGATGGTTTAAGACCTAAGTTTGTTAAAGTCGATGGGGGCATGGTAATGAACAATTGGTTTTCACAATTTTTATCTAATGTAATTAATATAAAAGTATTAAGACCAAAAGTTCAAGAAACAACGGCGCTAGGCGCTGCGTTTATGGCCGGACTGCAAATTGGAGTTTATAAATCTTTAAAAGATATTTCAAAAAATTGGCATTTGGATAAAAATTTTAATCCTGCTCTCAGTTCAAAATTAAGAAAAAATCTTGTTCAAGGCTGGACAAAAGCTATAAATAAAACATTAACACAACCTAAGGTTGTTTAAAAAACTATAGTTTCATAATATTTTAGGAGTTGGGATAATATTTTATTATTTATGTGTATATTTTTTATCAATAAATAAATTTATTTTTTTAATTTTATATATTTATGATCAAAAATAACTTTACACATGTTTTTTTTTGTTATTTAATCAGTGCAATTAATAATCAACAACAAAAAGAGGGAAAAATATGTTTATTAAACTTAGAACATTATTAGTAGCTCTTGTTACATACTCACTAGTAATTTCTTCTGCTTTAGCAGATGCGATTACAGACTTAGCAAAAGGTGAATTTAGTTTATCAACTATCTCTGAAGCACAGAGAATTGAAGAACTGCAATGGTTCCAAAAAGCTGCGACGCCATTCAAAGGAATGTCGATCAAAGTTGTGTCTGAAGGAATACCAACTCACGAATATGAGTCTAAAGTGCTTACAAAAGCATTTGAGCAAGTAACAGGTATTAAAGTTACACACCAAATAATCGGAGAAGGTGACGTGGTTATGGCTGTGCAAACACAAATGCAAACTGATGTTAGCATTTATGATGCATATGTTAATGACTCAGACTTGATTGGTACGCACGCGCGTATGCAAAAAGCTGTTAACTTAACTGATTGGATGGCTGGAGAAGGTAAAGATGTTACTTTACCAACTTTAGATCTTAAAGATTTCATCGGACTACAATTTACAACTGGTCCAGATGGAAAACTTTATCAGTTACCAGATCAACAATTTGCTAACCTTTATTGGTTTAGAAAAGATTGGTTTGATAAACCTGAAATAAAAGAAAAATTTAAAGCCAAATATAAATATGATTTAGGTGTACCTCTTAACTGGTCTGCTTATGAAGATATCGCAGCTTTCTTTACTAACGATGTTAAAGAAATCAACGGTGTTAAAATATATGGCCACATGGACTACGGCAAAAGAGCTCCTGACTTAGGTTGGAGAATGACTGATGCGTGGTTATCAATGGCTGGCGCAGGCGATAAAGGTTTACCTAATGGAATACCAGTGGATGAGTGGGGTATAAGAATGGAAAAAGGTACTTGTAACCCAGTTGGAGCTTCAGTAACAAGAGGTGGAGCGACTAACGGTCCTGCTGCTGTATATGCAATTAGAAAATGGGATGAATGGTTAAGAGCTTACGCACCTCCGGGCGCTGCAGCTATGGACTTTTATCAGTCTCTACCATCACTATCTTCTGGAAACGTTGCTCAGCAAATTTTCTGGTACACAGCGTTTACTGCTTCTTTAGTTGGAAAAAATCCAAACAACAAAGTAGTTGATGCTAACGGTATGCCGCTATGGAGAATGGGTCCATCACCAAAAGGACCATATTGGGAAGAAGGCATGAAGCTTGGATATCAAGATGTTGGATCATGGACTTTATTTAAGTCTACTCCAGTTGATAGAAGAAAAGCTGCATGGTTGTACGCTCAGTTTACAGTTTCAAAAACTGTATCTCTTAAAAAAGCTCACGTAGGTTTAACAATCATTAGAAATAGCGATGTTAACCACGAGTCTTTCACTAAGAGAATGCCTGAACTAGGTGGACTTATCGAATTCTACAGATCACCTAACAGAAACGTTTGGTCACCAACAGGTATTAACGTTCCTGACTATCCGAAGCTTGCTCAATTATGGTGGCAACACATTGGAGAAGTTAACTCTGGTACATTTACTGCACAGCAGACTATGGATCGTCTTGCAGCAGAGATGGACTTAGTTATGTCTCGAATGGAAGCTGCTGATAAAGAATCAAAAGCTTACGGTGGATGTGGACCTAGACTTAACCCAGTAAAAGAAGCTGATTATTGGTTAAAACAACCTGGTGCACCAAAAGAAAAAAGAGATGAGAAACCTGCAGGAAAAACTGTTCCATACGAAAAAGCTTGGGGCTAATTTCTTGTTAATCTAAATCTAAAAGGGGGCAGTTACTTGCCCCCTTTTTTTTTGAAACCAAATGCTAAAAACACAATGAGTATAGAACTTAAAAAAGTTGAAATGAAAGTTGGATCACAAACTTATATTTATCCAACCAATCTTAAATTTGAAAAAAAAACTATAAATATTTTATTAGGTTCTACACTAGCTGGCAAAACCACACTTATGCAGATTATGGCTGGTTTAATTAAACCATCAAGTGGTGAAATTTGGTTTAATGAAAAAAATGTAACAGGCATAAAAGTTCAGGAAAGAAATGTTTCTATGGTCTATCAACAGTTTATTAATTACCCAAATTTTACAGTTTTTGAAAATATAGCATCACCTTTAAAAATTATAGGAGTAGATATTAATGAAATTAAAAATCGAGTTGGAAAAGTTGCAGAATTATTAAAATTATCTTCTATGTTAAATAAAAAACCTGATGAACTATCAGGTGGTCAGCAACAACGAACAGCATTAGCAAGAGCATTAGTTAAAGACTCAGACTTAATTTTATTAGATGAGCCGCTTGCAAATTTAGATTTTAAATTAAGAGAAGAACTTAGAGAAGAATTGCCAAAATTATTTGAAAATAGAGACTGTATAGTTGTTTATGCTACTACGGAACCAACGGATGCACTAATGATGGGGGGCAATACTGCAACATTATATAAAGGAGAAATTATTCAATATGGAAAAACATTAGAGGTTTATAATAATCCTCAAAATTTAAATTCAGCCGAAGTCTTTAGTGATCCCCCAATTAATATTTCTGAAATTAAGAAAGTTGGAGATATTTGTTCATTCAAAGATGGTAGTGTTCAATGGAAAACGAAAGTTAAGATTAAAGATGGTAATTATAAAATTGCTATCAGACCCCATAATATTACAGTTAAAAAAAATGGAGGAGATACAGTTGAAATTAAAGGCAAAACTTTAATTTCTGAATTAAGCGGATCTGATAGTGTCATACATTTTAAAAATGGAAAATCTACCTGGGTTTCACTATCCAGCGGGTCACATAAAATTAATGTTGGTGAAGAAATTAAACTTTACATGAATGTAGACGAATGTTTGTTTTTTGATCAAAATAACATGCTGGTAAAAAATGGCTAAAGTTACCCTTAAAAATTTAAGTCATAGCTATTTACAAAAACCAGATAAAGATTCTGATTTTGTACTTACAAATATTAATATCGATTGGAGCGATGGAGGAGCTTACGCATTATTAGGACCTTCAGGCTGTGGAAAAACAACATTATTAAATCTTATTTCAGGATTATTAACTCCAACTAAAGGTGAAGTTTTATTTAATAATAAAAATGTTACACAACTAAATCCAGTACAAAGAGATATAGCACAAATTTTTCAGTTTCCTGTGATTTACGATACCATGACCGTATACGATAATTTAGCTTTCCCTTTGCGAAATAGAGGTTTGTCTGAAAGTAAAATAGATTCAAGGGTCAGAGAGATTGCAGAAATGTTAGAGTTAACTGATACGTTAAAAAACAAAGCAGCTGGTTTAACAGCTGATGGTAAACAGAAAATTTCATTAGGTCGTGGTTTAGTTAGATCAGATGTAAACGTAATTATGTTCGACGAACCGCTAACAGTAATCGATCCACACTTAAAATGGGTTTTAAAATCTAAATTAAAAGAACTCAACCAAAAAATTAAAAGAACAATGATCTATGTAACGCACGATCAAACTGAAGCTCTAACTTTTGCCGATCAAGTGGTTGTTATGTATGAAGGACAAATTGTTCAAGCAGGTACACCAATCGAACTTTTTGAAAAACCAAAGCACACTTTTGTAGGTCACTTTATAGGTTCTCCTGGTATGAATTTAATTTCTTGTAAAATTATCAATGGTGAAATTAATTTATCAGGTCAAAGAGTGGTTACTAATTTAAAAGCAAATCAATCTAGTTTCAAAAAAACACAAATTGGCATTAGACCTGAGTTTATTGGTTTTTCTAAAGAAGGTATCCCAGTGAAAATTTTAAAAATTAATAATATAGGTAGACATAAAATAGTCGATGTAGAATCAAAAGATGGAAAAATAAAAATTTTATCTAATGCACAAGACAAAATTCCAAACGACAGTGCTTTTATAACTTTTAATCAAAAATATACATATGCTTACGGAGATGATTGGATTATTGAATAATGAATAAAACATTTAATCAAAGAGCCTGGTTTTTTGTTATTCCGGTATTTTTGCTTGTTGCATTTAATGCGATCGTGCCATTGATGACTGTAGTTAATTATTCATTTCAAGAGACTTTCGGTAGTAATGTTTTTGCCTGGGAAGGAACAAGATGGTTTAAACAGATTTTACATTCTGAAAGATTCCATGCTTCGTTAGGAAGACAATTTCTATTCACCTTTATAATTCTTTTCATACAATTACCTTTAGGAATTGGAATTGCATTAGCAATGCCAAAAAAGGGTTGGGGTGTTCCAGTTTGTTTAGTTTTAATGTCTATGCCGCTATTAATACCTTGGAATGTAGTTGGCTCTATGTGGAACATTTTTGCATTACCAGATATTGGTTTTTTGGGTAATTCATTAAATGCTTTGGGTTTTGATTACAATTTTACACAACAATCAGGTGATGCTTGGTTTACAGTAATTTTAATGGACGTTTGGCATTGGACTTCTTTAGTGGTCTTATTGTCTTATGCAGGCTTAAATTCAATCCAACCAGCCTATTATCAAGCAGCAGAAATTGATGGAGCAAGCAGATGGGACATTTTTAGATATATTGAAATTCCAAAAATGAAAAAAGTTTTAACCCTGGCTATTCTTCTCAGATTTATGGACAGCTTTATGATTTACACTGAGCCCTTTGTTTTAACTGGTGGCGGACCAGGTAATGCAACAAATTTTTTATCTCTTGATCTAGTTAAGATGGCGTTAGGCCAATTTGATTTAGGTCCAGCAGCAGCTATGTCACTTATTTATTTTTTAATTGTACTTCTACTATGTTGGATATTTTATAGTTTAATGACAAAAGAGGAGGCAAAATCATGAAAAAAATTAAGTGGTTAGTTCCAACTATCTATATTTTATTTTTAATGTTTCCTATTTATTGGTTGCTTAATATGTCTTTTAAAACAACAACTGAAATCATCAATACATATTCATTGTGGCCTAAAGATTTTACCTTAGATAATTATAAAGTTATCTTCACAGATAGTACGTGGTACATGGGTTATGTAAATTCTATTTCTTATAGTGTTTTTAATACTATAATTTCAGTCGCGGCAGCGCTACCAGCAGCGTATGCTTTTTCAAGATATAAATTTTTAGGAGATAAACATTTATTTTTCTGGCTACTTACTAACCGTATGGCTCCGCCTGCAGTATTCGCTTTACCATTCTTTCAATTTTATTCATCTGTAAATTTATTTGACACACAAATAGCAGTAGCTTTATCTCATTGTCTCTTTAATATTCCTTTAGCAGTATGGATTTTAGAGGGATTTATGTCAGCTGTACCTAAAGAACTCGATGAAACAGCTTATGTAGATGGCTATTCATTTTGGAGATTTTTCTTTAAAATATTTATTCCAACAATTGCAGCTGGAATCGGCATTACGATGTTTTTTTGTTTTATGTTTTCTTGGGTTGAACTTTTACTTGCAAAATCATTAACAGCTACTATTGCTAAACCAATTGCAGCAACCATGACAAGAACCGCTAGTGCGGCAGGATATGAACTTGGTTTATTAGCAGCAGCAGGAAGCTTAACAATTATTCCAGGAGCAGTAGTAATTTATTTTGTAAGAAACTATATTGCTAAAGGATTTGCGATGGGAAGAGTATGATATTTAATAATTTACACGCTTCATCGTGGGAGACAGTTGCTGAGGCTCATGAAAAAGGTTTTTTTGATTTTGCCTTTATTACTTGGATGGCCTGGACTTGGGAAACTGCAACCTTTTTTTTATTTATAGCATTATGTATAACCGCAATGTATTTCTGGGAAAAAAAAGATCCGGGTGGCGCACCACGTAGAGGAATTTTAGGATTAGACACCACGAGAGGAGATAGACTTTTTATTTCATTGTTAGGAAGCGCGTTCATTCATTTAGCTTGGCTTGGACTAACTAGTATGATTTTATGGATAGCTACAGTTATTTCATTGATTTACGCTGTAATAGTCTTTAGATACGTTTAAAAATCATGACTAAAATTGGCATTAACGGCTTTGGTAGAATTGGCAGACTTATTCTAAGAGCATTATTTGAAAATTATAAAGAAAAAATCCAAGTTTTAGGAATTAATGATTTAGGCTCAATCGAAGCGAATGCTCACTTAATTAAATACGACAGCACTCATGGAACATTGCCTTATGATGTTGAAACTTCTAAAGATGGTTTTAAAATATTAAATCAAAATATTAAAGTATTTGCCGAAAGAGATCCCGCAAATCTACCGTGGGGCAAACTAGGAGTCGATGTTGTTTTAGAATGTACTGGTTTATTTTTAGATAAAAGCTCTGCAGAAAAACATATTAAAGCTGGGGCAAAAAAAGTTGTTATTTCAGCTCCGGCAACAGATGTTGATTTTACTATTGTTCAAGGTGTTAATAGCAAAGAATTAAAAAAAGAACATAATATTATTTCTAATGGATCTTGCACTACTAATTGTCTTGCTCCAGTAGCAATGATTTTAGAAAAAAATTTTGGTATTGAATATGGTTATATGACAACCATTCATAGCTATACCGGTGACCAAAAATTATTAGATACGCTTCATAAAGATCTAAGAAGAGCTAGAGCTTCAGGTGATTCAATGATCCCAACTTCAACAGGTGCAGCAAAAGCAATGAGTTTAGTTTTGCCAAGTCTTAAAGGTAAATTAGATGGAACAGCCATAAGAGTTCCCACGCCAAATGTATCTTTAATAGATTTTACTGTTGTGACTAATAAAGAAGTAACCGTAGATGATATTAATAATGCAATGATTGCTGCATCAAACACTAAGGAGCTTAAAGGAATTTTAGGCATAAATAACAAACCTTTAGTTTCTAAAGACTTTAATCATAACCCGCATAGCTCAATTTTTGATGTTACACAAACACAAGTTATTAAAAATAAATTTAGTAGAGTTTTATCTTGGTACGATAATGAATGGGGTTTTTCTAATCGTATGTGTGAGACAGCAATTCAAATTGCGAGTCTAATTTAAATTATATAATTTTATTTAGGTTTTGCTAGTTCTTTTTCTGGATCAGTAATTGAAATTT
The DNA here is from genome assembly GCA_965235125.1 of Pelagilacustribacter hypolimneticus (SeqCode). Lineage (GTDB taxonomy): Bacteria > Pseudomonadota > Alphaproteobacteria > Pelagibacterales > Pelagibacteraceae > Pelagilacustribacter > Pelagilacustribacter hypolimneticus. The sequence goes on from CBDDXH010000010.1 coordinate 13,573, forward strand.
TAACTCTTGAATACCACTCTGATACATTTTCGATATCTTGTTCTGAAAGCATACTTGCAACCACACTCATTTGAGGGTGTTTAATTTCTCCTGATTTATAAGCTTTAAGTCTTGCTAATAAATAATTTTTATTTTGCGCGGTTATATTTGGTATAATAGCTGAGTTTCCAGCTCCTGTTGCTTGACCATTTAATCCATGACATGTTGCACATATTTTTTGTACTTTTAACTTTCCATCTTGTAATTGTTTTGAAAGTTCTTCTGCAGAAAGGCTAAAAGTAAATAAAGTTATAATTATTAATATAACTTTTTTCATTACTTATATTTTGTATGATTTATTATATTTATAGCTTCTTTTAATTTAGATTCACCTTCTTTGAGCTTCCCTGAATCGCACAATGATTTTCCTTCTTCTTTTAAAGATTTAATTTTTTCTAAACTTCCCGCAGCCCAGTTGTATTCTTGTTTTCCATACTCTCTCTCTGATTCTTTCCATATTGATTTTTGGTAATAATTGCAGAGATACTCTTTTGAATTAAGCATTGCTTGATATTCTTTTTCAGTAATACAAGTGCTGCTAGTTATTTTGAATTCACCATCTTTAGTCCATCCACCGATACCAGAACATACTTTTTGATTATCCGTATTAGAGTGAGCGTGAATATTGACAATTAACAATACTACTAATGTTAGAAGTAATTTTTTCATTTTCCTAAAATTTCTTAATAAATGGACCAGGGTTAAACCTGGTCCATTTAAATTATTTATTTAACTGTTTTTAGTGTTGTATCTTCAACTAAACCAGCAGCTTTAGGAGCACTATAAGTTATACGATAAATAACACCTGCTTGATCATCTGATACAAGCAAAGATCCATCGATATAAGTTTGAACGTCAACAGGTCTACCTAAGTAAACACCATCTTCAGTCATCCATCCATCTGCGAAGGGCTCAGTTTTCCCTGCGTTACCTTTATCGTCTAAATAAGTAACCATAACTCGAGCACCTCTAGGCTTAACAGCATTCCAAGAACCATGTTGCGCACTAAAGATTGCGTTCTTATATTTTGCAGGAAACATTTTTCCAGTATAGAACGACATTCCTAAGTCAGCAGCATGTGCAATCATTTCTACTTGAGGCTTGCAATAATTATCTGCATATTCTTTTGGAATTGTTTTATCTTTATAGTCATCGGTTCTTACATTTCCGCCACCATAGTAAGGATGTCCATACCAAGTTTTAGCACTTAAGCTACAAGCTTTATTCAGCTCACCTGGAGGGGTTTCATCTCCCATACCGTCAACTTGGTTGTCAGTAAACCACAACGAACCATCTTTAGGATTGAAAGCATGTCCTACGGAATTTCTTATTCCAATAGCAACAACTTCTCTTTCAAGTTTGCCTGGGAAACGATTAAATTTAATCATTCCACCAATTCCAACTTGATCATAAAGAGGATATTTATCAGGTCCGGCAACATTGAAAGGTTGACCCATGCTTACATAAAGTTTGTTATCTTTTTTGTTGATCGCACAAACTCTAGCAGTGTGGTTATAAGATTCTTCATCTGTCGGGATTAACTCGCCTTGATTTATAATTGGTATAGCAACAGTGTCTGGGCTTTCCATGAAATACTCAGCAGCTGGAAACCATAATACTCTGTTTCTTTCTGCAATGTATAAATGGCCATCATCACTGTAGCAAGGTCCATTAGGTATATCGAATTTAACGCTAGGGCTAAATTCTTCTACTGTATCGGCGATATTATCCATATCTCTGTCTAAAGCCATCCATACTTTAGTTTTTCTTGTTCCAATATAAACTGCACCTATATTTTTGCTTACCGCCATATTTCTAGCATCAGGCGCTAAAGCAAAAAGCTCAATTTTAAAACCTGCAGGTAATTTAATTTTTGGAAGAATGTTTTTTTTTACATTCTCAGCAAACTTAGTATTTTGTTCGATTATAACACCTCGTTCAGCACCTACTTTTTTAAAACTACTTAACTTTTTAATATTTTCAGCATCGCCAGCGGCAAATGATGAAAAAGAGTAAAGAGCAAGTATTATTGAAACAATTAATGAGTTAGTTTTTTTCATTTTGTCTCCCTTTATTTTTTTTATTTATGCTTAAATTTAACTACAGAGCCCAAAATTTTGATATAGTATTACTTTACGGATAAAAGTTTAGCCAACAATCTTAGGTTGAATTTAAGTTCCAACTTTATATAATCTAATCATATTAGTCATATTGGCATGACCAAATGGCAAACCTGCAGTAATAATAACTAAGTCATTTTTTTTTATTGATTTATCTTTTTTGATAAGCAGTTTTGAAATATTCATCATTTCTGACCAGTTTTTAGCATCTTTACTATTTATTGACTGGACACCCCACAATAAACTTGTTTGTCGACAAATATTTATGTTTGGAGAAATTGTTATTATTTTTACTGATGGCCTCATTGTAGAAACAAGTTTTGCCGTACTACCAGAATTTGAAAAGGCAATAATAGCTTTTACATTTGGATTATAAGCAAGATCTTTAACTGATAGCACAATTGATTTTATCGGGTCTTTTTTGATATCGACTTTATTTTTAAAGTCTTCAATATGTTCTTTCTTATATTTTTCCGTTGAAATAATAGTTTTGTTCATTGCTCTAACCGTTTCAGCAGGGTATTTTCCAATTGCTGTTTCAGCTGAAAGCATAACTACATCTGCTCCTTGGAAAATAGCTGTGGCTATATCATTAACCTCAGCTCGTGTAGGGTTATTATTTTCAATCATACTTTCTAACATTTGAGTTGCAACGATTACTGGTCTTGCAAATTGAGAGCATTTTTTTATTATTTCTAGTTGCTTTTGCGGAACATCACTATGACCAATATCTATAGCAAGATCTCCTCTAGCTACCATGACAGCATCGGAAGCTTTAATAATTTCATCAATATTTTTAAGAGCAGTTTTGTTTTCGATTTTAGAAATGATACCCATATCTTTATTTATTAATTTTCTAGCTTCAGCGATTAATTTAGTATTTTGAATATAAGATAAAGCAATCCAATTGCAGTTAAGTTTTTTTGCTATTTTAATGTCAGCCTTATCTTTTCGAGTTAGATTATTAAAAGGCATAAAAAATTTTTGAAGGTGTACGCTCTTATTACTTCTAATGATACAGCTCGTACTCTGGCAGATGGTTAATATACCATTTTTTATTTTTTTTATGATTTTAAAAGAAAATTTTCCATCGTCTAATAATATTTTATTACCTATTTTTAATTTTTTTAAAATTAAAGGATAAGGAAAGCAAACTCTATTTTGATCACCGATAAGTTTATTTGTATCGAATTTAAATTTTTGATTATGTTTTATATTTATAAAATCAGTATTTATTTTTCCAATTCTTAATTTTACCCCCTGTAAATCCGCAATAATTGATAATCTTTTATTTAGTTTTTTTTCTATATTTCTTATAATTGAAACTATTTTTTGTATGCCCGATGTATTATGACTAAAATTAATTCTAAAAGCATCTACACCAGATTTAACAAGTGTTTTTAATTTGTTTTCTGAAAATATAGCTGGACCTAGAGTAGCAATAATTTTAGCTTTTTTTTCCATAAATTGAAGATTGTAAAGTTATAATATCACTTTTTTATTAAAATAACACTTCACCATCATTAAGAGAGTTATATATTTAAAAGAATCTAAAGTTTAATTATCAGATTCTAGATAGTTTTTTTGACAATAAAAACAAACATTATAGAGGTAATAAACATTATTAAAGAGTAAGCAGCAGTTGGAATCATGAAAGTGATTCCATCAAACATTTGTGTTGCCACAAATATTGCAAGTGTTCCATTTTGAAGTCCACATTCTAGAGAAATACATTTTCTTTGTTCTATTCCAGAGACAAAATATTTAGCAAAATAATATCCAGCGAACATCATAGTAATATTAAGTATTAATGAAATTTTTCCAGCTTGAACAATAAAATTTAAAATCATATCCCACTCTTCGATGTAAATTGCCAAAAAAACTATAGCAAAACAAATTACAGATAATCTTTGAATTAATAAGGTATTTTTTTCAATAAATTCTGTTGCTAATTTTCTAATGATCATTCCTAATATAACTGGAAATGTCACAACCATGAACATCTTCAAAGAAATTTCAATCATCGATATGTTATTATTAAAATTTGAAAAATTTAGAAGTTCTGCAGACTTAAGTATTACGAATGGAACAGAAAAAATACTTAACAAACTAATTATTGCTGTTAATGAGATTGAAGCCCAACATCACCATTTGCAAATTTAGTCAGCACGTTAGATGTTACACCTCCTGGCGCTGCAGCTAAAATCATAACTCCCATGGCCATTTCTAAAGGAGTATTTAATATTTTTATTAAAATAAAAGCAACGATGGGAAGTAAAATAACTTGAAAAATAAATCCAACAACGAAATCTTTTGGATTTTTTACCACTCTAGAAAAATCTTTTAAAGTTAGACCTAATCCAAGTCCTAACATAATAAGAGCTAGTGCGATTGGGGCAATTTTTGTTGCTATTTCCATTTTGTTTTATTAACAAACTTCATGTTCTAAAAGTCAATTATCATTTTCTATTATACCAGAACATATAAAATAACTTAGTATTTTTAAGCTTAATTATCCATTTTTAAAAAATTTTATATTTTTTAATTATTTAATCTTATCTAATGAAATGATTTGATGTAACGATTTTGATTATTTACCAGCTAGTTCTTTATAAATATTATTTATTCTATAAATTTCGTTTGCAGTATTAAAATAGCATTCATATTCAATTTCATCAGGTGTTACATCGCAGTGGTAGTGACCAGCTTCTTGTCTATTTTTATAGGAATGAAAATGAGTATGTTCACCAGATTCTCTTAGATTTAAATTTCCACCTGTTGGATCGCCAGTCCAAAAGACACTATAACACTGAAGTTCTGATCCCATCGGTTGATAAAACTGAAGAAAGTCTTTTACACATTTCATTTGTTTTGAGTCATAATATTCATGCTTAATATCAGCATAATCTGGTTGAACGTGGCCTTTTATTTTTCCTTTTAAAACTCTGAACACACCAGCCATTCCAATATGTTCACTTTTATTTTTAATTTTTAAATTTTCGATTAAAGAAGCTCTAATTGATTGAGTTAACGAACCTTGCTCGCCAATTCTTCCATGAATAAGAATTTTAATAACTTTACTTTTTTTTCCATCTGTATAAAAAACGTTACCAAGGCCACCATGTTTAGTTGCACTATATTCTTTAGATATACATTCTTTTTTTTTTCCAACCATAGCAATTATAGATTTAGATTCTTTGGTCATAAAATTATCGTTTATAACAAGCTCTCCACAATGGCCATCAAGACAAGACATTGCACCAGAGCCAGCACCAAAAGCATATGAATGTTCTGAACCGATTTGTTTTCCAATTTCTTTAAAATCAAATTCTGCTCCGATATATCTTTTATCATGCATGTAGGGTTCTCCGCCAACATCTGTTATTTTTTGGTTACCAGACATTCCTTCAGCAGGACAATCCCACTTTTTTAAATTTGGACAATCAACAACAGAAACACTTACTTTCCTAAAGTTTTTAGATAGACCTTTTTGTAAAGCTTCACCTATATTATCTAGAGAAACTTTTTTAAAATTAGCTTTTTCAATTGTTAATTTCATGAAATTTAATTCTATTTATTTGAAATACTTACATTGTCAATAATTAAATTTTAATTTTCTTTCCATTTTTTGCACTTCGTTTTATTGCTTCAAAGATTTTAAGCGACATTAAACCATCATCACCACTTACAATAGGTTTGCTTTTTTTTGAGACCACATCACACAAATGTTCAATTTGATTAACCAATGTATTTGTACTTAATTTCATATTTTCTTTTTTATAAAAAATTTTTTTCCACCAACTTCCTTCACCTTTGTTGTACCAATATTTTATATTAGGAAACTGAATAGATCCTTTTGTTCCTCCAATATAATATGCGGATTGATTGGTAATTGGGTAGGCAGGGTTTTCCCCTGCGGTTAATTCGTAACTCCAAGGTGAGACAATGGTATCTGATATATTTAAATTACATAAAGCTCCGGATTTAAGAACAAGATTGACAATCGCTGTATCTTCAACTTTATGTTTTCTAAATAAATTCGAAGTCATGGCTTGAACATATTTTACTGGACCAAGTAAATAGCAAAGCAGATCGAGATCGTGAACTAGATTTATTCCTAAAGGCCCGCCACCTTTTTGTATTCTCCATTTTTTTTTAAAATATTCTTTATGTTTATAAAGCCAGCATATGATATTTACTGAAACAATTCTGCCAAATTGACCTTTGTCAATTTTTTTTTTAACAGATGTTATTATTGAATTGTGCCTTCTATGATAACCAATAAGAAGAGGGGTCTTATTTTTTTTTGAGCTATTTATAATTTTTTTTGCAGAAAAAATATTATCTGAAATAGGTTTTTCCAACAATATAGGTATTTTTAATTTTAAAAAGAATAACGCATTGTGTTTATGAAATTGACTAGGAGTTGCGATGATAACTGCATCCGGTCGATTTGTTAACAGTTCTTTTGAATTATTATAGAAAGGAATGTTAAATTTCTTAGCATGAATTTTTAATTTTTTATTTACATCGACGATTGAGTGCAACTTTGCCTTTTTTGAATTTTGCATTGCTTTAAGGTGCTGCATACCCATTAAACCCAAACCGATAATTGAAATTTTAATTTTTTTATTCATAATTTTTATATTCAGAACTACTACTTTTGTATTTATTTTAAAATGAAAAAAGTTGAAACCATTGTCAAAGTAAGTTAATTAAAACTCCATAGAAAAAAAATATGATTAACAAAAATGTAAAAGTAGCTGTGCTTGGCGCAGGAGCGATGGGTTGTTTGTTTGGAGGTCTATTAGCCGAAAAAGGTTTAAATGTAGTTTTAATTGATGTTTGGAAAGATCATGTTGATGCTATTAATAAAAATGGATTAAAAATGGATGGTCAAGGTGGTGATAGATTCATAAAAATCAAAGCAACTATAGATCCAAAATCCTTAGGTACAGTCGATGTAATTATTATCATGTGTAAAGCAACAGCTTTAGAGCAAGCTTTATTAAATGCTAAAAATATAATTGGAGACAAAACTGTTTTAATGTCTTTTCAAAACGGTATTGGTCACGAAGCTATAATGCAAAAAATTGCTGGCAAAGATAAAGTTTTAGGTGGAACTACAACACAAGCTTCAAATATTTTAGGTCCTGGCAATATTAAAAATCATGCATCATTACCTTCATGGATCGGTGAATACGAAGGTGGAATGAGTGATAGAGTAAAAGATTTAGCCGAAACCTTTACAGCGCATGGATTAGAAACAATTGCATCTGACAATGTTAAGAAAAAAAAATGGATGAAATTATTTGCTTTAACTGCAGTAGGCCCCTTGTCAGCAATTTTTGATATGCATCACACAGAACTATATATAACTAATAAAGAAAGTAAATTAGCCAGAGAACTTGGAAAACAGATTATTTTAGAGACAAGAAAAGTTGCCCAAGCAGATGGTGTCGAAGTGTCAGAAGACGAATGTTTAGAAATGTTTCATAAAATTGTTGACTCCAATCAAACCAATAAATCATCAATGGCTTTTGATATTCAATATAAAAGAAAAAGTGAAATTGATTTTATAAACGGTTCAGTATCTAAAATAGGAAAAAAGCACGGAGTTCCAACCCCTTTAAACGACATGCTTTATAAAATTATTAAAGTAAAAGAGGGTGTATTTTAATAAACATTTATTTAAGCCCTATAAATATTATTGAATTTAACATTGGTTAACGTAAATTAGTTTTATGCCACTGAACCTTAAGTCTCAATTTGAAAAACAAGGCTTTCTAGTTGTTAGAAATGTTTTAGATTTTAATTTTGATTTAAAGCCAATCCTTAATGATATGGAATTTATAATGAATAGGTTAATAGATAAATTCGTTCCAAAAAGAAATAAACCTAAAGTTTTCAAATTTAATTTTTGGAAAAAATATACTTTTTTATCAAAACTTAACATCGATGATTTTGACCAATATTTTAATATCAGACCACCAAAAGAAAAAATCAAAAAAGATTCTGAATACTTTGCCTCTCAATCAGTTTGGAATTTAATCAAAAATAATAAAATTTTAGATGTTATTGAAAAAATAATTGGACCAGAAATTTTAGCTAACCCAGTCCAAAATTCTAGAATTAAACAACCTGAAAAGTTTTTAAGCAAGAACACCGTTCATGATGGATTAAGTGGAAGAACACCTTGGCATCAAGATGCTGGAGTTTTGTCTAGGCAAGGTCAAAAATATACAGATTTAATTACATGTTGGATTCCTTTTACAAATACCAATACTAAAAATGGATGCATGTTATCTGTCTCAGGCCTGCACAAAAAAGGTTTATTTAATCATGAAGTAGGTAATAAAGGTCAAGCTCAAATTAAAAATAGCGAATTATTAGATAAACTATCTACAACTGCGCTTGAAGCAAATATCGGTGATATCGTTTTACTCGGTAAACATACTGTTCATTGTTCTTTACCAAATAATTCTAATAATTTTAGAATAAGTATGGATTTAAGATATCATAAAGCTGGTCAGCCATCTGGCCGTGATTTATTGCCAAGTTTTTATGTCAGAAGTAAAAATAAAAAGAATATTTCTGTAATTAGTTATAAAGAATGGTTGGCAATTTGGCACAAAAAGATTACCAAGTGTGTTCCTAAAAAATATACTTTTAAATATAAAATTCCTACATTTAAAAATAATAAAAGAGATTTGATTAGTCTTATTTAATGAATCTTTTCAAAGAGAGAAGTTATTTTAAAGATTTTGTTTTAGCTTTATTAGGATACATATTATATGTTTTTTTTGATACTTTAAATAAAAAACTTACCGCTTCTTATCATGTTTCACAAATTATATTTATAAATACTTTTTCAGCTTTATTACCCATAATTATATTTACATATTACAAAAAAGGTTGGAGTAAATTAAAAAATGCAAATTTAAAAGTACATTTTTTTAGATCAGGTTTTATGTTTCTTGCTTTGATTTGTTTTATAACAAGTCTAGAATATTTACCTCTCGTTGTTATTTACAGCATTGCGTTTACTGCACCATTAATTCTAACTATTGGAGCAAATTTATTTTTAAATGAAAAAGTTGGTTGGCGAAGATATTCTGCGATCATTGTAGGTTTTCTCGGTGTAGTGATTTCCTTGGATCCTTTCAATGAAACTATGAATAAATATATTTTTTTAGCTTTTCTTCCTCCTATATTGGCATCATCAAGTTGGTTGATTGTTAGAAAATACAGCCAAGAAGAAAGTGTTTATTCATTTTTATTATATGGAAAATTTTATATGATTATTTTTTCTTTATTTTTTGTTTTTAACAATTTTACTTTTATAAATTCAAAAGATCTTTTATTAAATATTTGCAGTGGAATGATATGGGGGCTTGGTTTAATTTGTACTTTTTATGCTGCAAAAAATTTACCTTCTTCTTTATTTGCTCCAACACATTATATTCAAATATTTGCAGCAGCCATTATTGGCTATTTAGTATTTGGAGACATTCCTACATTAAAAAACTATTTAGGAAATATTTTAATAATAGGAGCGGGAATCTTTATTATTATGAGAGA
>CBDDXH010000011.1:0-22744 GCA_965235125.1 Pelagilacustribacter hypolimneticus (SeqCode)
CTTTTACCTTTTAAACTTGTCCTGTTAGCTTTATCAAAAGAAGTTTTATAAATTAAATTAATTTTTAAATCTGAAGTAATTTTTTTTAATTCATGAGAAACCTCTAAAGCATGTTGCTCGCTTTCAAGTTGGCATGGTCCAGCAATTAAGGTAAAGGGCTGATTATTTGCTATTTCAAAATTAGCACATTTTACTTTATGGTTGGTCATTATTTTTTTCTGAGTTATTTTTTGCAGCTTTAATAAAAGATGAGAATAGTGGATGTGGTGCAAAAGGTCTAGATTTAAATTCAGGATGAAATTGTACACCAATAAACCATGGGTGATTTTCGAACTCGATAGTCTCTGGCAACAATCCGTCTGGTGAAAGTCCTGAAAAAATAAACCCTTTTTTTTCTAATCTAGATTTTAAATTTTTATCAACTTCATATCTGTGTCTATGTCTTTCATTAATGGTGGTTGATTTGTATATTCTACTTATCAAAGAATTTTTTTTTAATTTAGCTTTATACGAACCTAATCTCATAGTTCCACCTAAATTTTTTTCACTTCCCTTTAAAATAGTTTTTCCTTTAGCCCACTCACTCATTAATCCTACTACATGTGTTCCACTATTGCCAAATTCACTAGAAGTGGCATTTTTAATACCCAATATATTTCTTGCTGACTCAATGATTGCCATTTGCATACCAAAACAAATTCCAAAGAAAGGAACTTTATATTTTCTTGCATAAGCTATAGCTTCTATTTTGCCTTCAGTTCCTCTTGATCCAAAACCGCCCGGTATAAGTATGGCGCTATAATTTTTTAAAATTTTATTTACATTATTTTTATTTATTTTAGTAGAGTCAATCCATTCTGGATTGAGATCCACATCATTGCTTAATGATCCGTGGATCAAAGCTTCGTCTAAAGATTTATAGGCATCTTTAAGATCTACATATTTGCCAACAATAGCAATAGCAATTTTTTTTCTTTTTGAATTTATTTTTGAAACAATATCTTTCCATATTTTTAAGTTAGCTTTATTTTTTTCTTTAAGTCCAAAAATATTAAGAATTTTTTTATCTAATTTTTCTTCGTCATATTTAATAGGAACTTCGTAAATAGATTTAACATCTACAGATTGGATAACGTGTTCTGGTTCAACATTACAAAATAAAGAAATTTTTCTTTTTTCTTCTTTGGGAATATTTTTTTCTGATCTACAAATAATAATATCAGGTTGTATACCTATACTTCTTAATTCTTTAACAGAATGTTGAGTGGGTTTTGTTTTAAGTTCTCCAGATGCGCTTATATATGGGACTAATGTAAGATGAATAAATAAGCTTTTATTTTTTCCGTCTTCATTTGAAAATTGTCTAATCGCTTCTAAAAATGGGAGACTTTCAATGTCACCAACTGTGCCTCCTATCTCGCAAATTACAAAATCTTCATTAGAAATTTTGTTAGAAATAAATTTTTTTATATGATTTGTAACGTGAGGAATTATTTGAACTGTGCTACCTAAGTATTCTCCTCTTCTCTCTTTATCAATAATATCTTTGTAAATTTGACCCGTGGTAATATTATCTTCTTTGGTAGATGGGTTATCAGTAAATCTTTCATAGTGTCCAAGGTCTAAATCTGTTTCTGCGCCATCATCGGTTACAAATACTTCTCCGTGTTCAAAGGGATTCATTGTTCCTGGATCAACATTCAAATATGGGTCTAATTTTCTAATTCTAACTTTGTACCCACGTAATTGAAGCAATGAAGCAAGAGATGCCGATGTTAAACCTTTGCCTAGGGATGAAACCACGCCGCCGGTTACGAATATATATCGCGCCATGGAAGAATAGTATAACGACTTTTATTTTAAAAACAAAGTTTATTTTTGACTTGCGGGAATCTGTGGGAGGTTTTTATTTTCTTCTTTTTGTTTTTCTAGGTCGATTACTGATTGTATTTCTTTTATCTCTACGCGTGATATCGATACTAAAGCGATACTGGTTATAATGAAAAAAACAGCTAGTATTGATGTGAACTTAGTAAGAAAGTCTCCTGCAGATCTTGAGGATGTGAAATTATCTTGTGAAACTCCCAGGCCTAGTGCTCCTCCTTCTGATCTTTGAAGTAAAATTACAACAACTAACAATACAGCCAAAATAATATTTATTGTAAGTAAAATGCTTTCCATGATGTCTATCTATAGTAATTCTTTATTATATCAATAAAATTTTCATCAGATTTTGATGCGCCGCCAATTAAAAACCCATCTATCTCATCTAGTTTTTTAAATTGACTTATATTTTTACCGTCAACAGATCCGCCGTATAAAACAACAGTTGATGTTTTTTTTTTGCAAATATTATTTAATACTTTTTTTATAAATATAGTTGTTTTAAGTAAATCATTAGGTTCCGGGATTTGGCCAGTACCAATTGACCAAATAGGCTCGTAAGCAACAATGATATCTTTAAAATTAAATCTCACATCTAAAGCATTTTTAATTTGAGTTTCTAGTATTTCAAACGTTTTATTACTTACTTTGTGAGCTTTATTTTCGCCTATACAGAAAACTACTTTTAATTTGTTGTTTAAAGAATTTTCAACCTTACTTTTTAACATTACATCCGTATCACCTTCTGAACGATTATCGGAATGACCTACAATAACATATTCAGCTCCGATGCTCTTTATCATCAAAGGACTGATGGCACCTGTGTTTGCCCCAAAATTATCCTTATGATAACAATTTTGAGCACCAATAGAAATTTGTTTATTTTGAAAAAATTTAGCGTAACTTTGAACTAGAGTATAAGGTGGAGCAATGACAACTTTATATTTTTTATTAAATTTTTTATCAGTTTTAACAAATTTATTTATTTTATCAAGAATACTGATAGATTTTGGAACACCAAACATTTTCCAATTACCAATAAAATATCTCATGTTATTTGCCATATTTAATGTTTTGATCTATAGGTGTGTTAAATATAAAGCGCACTATTAAATTAAAACAATGCTTACATCAATAAGAAAAGTAACTTTATCTTTTTTAGCTAAAGTCTTAATAGCCATAATTATTTTACCTTTTGTATTTTGGGGTATGGGAGATGTCTTTAGAACTGGAAATCAGAATATTTTAGTTACAATTGGCTCTGAAAAATTTTCGGTTCAAAGTTTTGTTGAGTACGTTAACAGGCTAAATCTTAATGAGCAGCAAAGAAATAATTTAGCTAAAAGTGATTTATTAGATAAAATTTTAACAGAGTATATAGGGAAAAAAATTATTGCACTTGAAATTGCTGATCAGGGAATAAATTTAAATAATCAATCACTTAAAGAAATTATTATAAACGATAAAATATTTAAAAAAGACAATAAATTTTCAAGAACAGAATATGAAAAATTTTTACTCGAAAGCAGATTGAGCGCAGCTACATTTGAACAAAATATTGCCGAACAAGAAAAGAAAAGAAAATTATTAACTTTTTTATCCGAAGGAATTAATTTACCTGAATTTTTAATAGAAAAAGAATATGTAAGTGAAAATCAAATAAAAACGATTAAATACTTACGATTAGATAATTTGTATAAAAATTATTCTATTTCTGAAGAAGAAATTAAAAAAACTTATGAATCAAATAAAAGCCTTTTTACTCAGGATTTAAAAAAAATAAATTATGTTGAGCTTTTACCAAATAATCTTACTGGACAAAAAGAATATAACGAAGCTTATTTTAAAAAGATTGATGAAATTGAAAATGCTATCTTGGATGGTGTTAAAATAAATGATTTTATTAAAGAATATAATCTTTCAGTAAAATTAATCGAAAACGTTAATAGACTTCAAAAAGATAAATCAGGTAAAGAGTTATCAAATATTGATAAAGAACTATTTGCTAAAATATTTAATGTCAAAACTGTAAATAAACCCGAATTAATAAATCTTAATAATAAATATTACTTAAGTGAAATATTAAACGTTGAAAAAATTTCAAGAAGTTTAGAGGATAAAGAAATTAAAGAAGCCATTACTTCACAATTAAAATTAAAACATATCGTTGAAAGCAATACTAAAATTGTAAAGGAAATGTCAGAGGGAAAATTTAATTTAGATGAATTTGAAAAATTTAGTAAAGATAACAAAGTCGAAATAGTAAAAATAACCATTAAAGACATTAAAAATGAAAGTATATTTAACTCTGGAATGATAAAAGAAATTTTTAAAATGAATGACGGTGATCTTGAATTAATTACAGACAGCCAGTTAACTAAAAATTATATCATTTTAGCTGAAAAAACTGAAAAATTACTTTTTGATAAAAATAACAAAAATTACGAAGAGTATAAAAGTAAAGCTAGATTAAATTTAGCTAATCAAATTTATAGTGATTTTGATAAAACTGTTAATAATAAATACGATGTAAAAATAAATCAAAATGTATTAAGTCGTGTTAAAAATACTCTTTAATGAAACTAAATATTAGTTTTAGTTCCTTTAAAAAAAATCATAAATCAAAAAAAGACCAATTAGTCTATGTTGTTAGAAATTGCAAAGATTACAAAGAAGTTGAAAATATATTTAGTTTTTTATTAGTTGAAAAAAATAGTTTTATTTTTGAGTCTGTTGAGAAAGGAACAACTAGGGGAAGATATACTATAATAGGAAAAAATCCTGATAAATTATGGGATATTAATAAAAATATTATTATTGAAAGATTCGAAGGGAAAAAGAAAATTATAAATGAAAAACCTTTAAATTTTTTAAATAATTTAATTCATAAATTTAATACTAAAGTACCAAATGGAATTCCTAAAATGGCTGCCATGCTTGTTGGTTATTTTTCTTATGACATTATTAGATATATAGAAAAAATCCCAGATAAGTGCATAGATGATCTTAAAATTCCAGATGTTAGAATTTTTAGGCCGAGAAATTTAATTATTTACGACAATTTAAAAAAAAAAATATTTTTTATCGAAAATATTTATGCTGAAGCAAAAATTCAAAATTATTTTGAAAAATATCAATCTATTCAAAAAAGCTTTGAAACTTACGAAGATTTTAGCAATATAAAATTACCAATAAAATTTACGTACGAAAAAAATAAAAACACAATCAAAAGCAATATCTCAAAAGATCAATTTATAAATTATGTAAAAAAAGCTAAAGAATACATTGCTAAAGGAGATATTTTTCAAGTGGTTTTAAGTCAAAGATTTGAGAGAAAAATTAATAAAATGCCGCTTGAAATCTATAACCATCTAAGGCTATCAAACCCTTCACCATTCATGTTTTATTTTAATTTTGAGGATTTTAAAATAATTGGTAGCAGTCCTGAAATTTTGGTTAGATTACGAAATAATCAAATAACAATAAGACCAATTGCAGGAACAAGACCTAGAGGTTCGACAAAAGAGCAAGACACAAGATATGCTAAAGATCTTTTGAAAGACAAAAAAGAATTAGCTGAACATTTAATGTTGCTTGATCTTGGCAGGAATGATGTTGGTAAAGTATCAAAAATTAATACTGTTAAAGTAACTGAAAGCTTTACGATAGAAAAATATTCTCATGTCATGCACATTGTATCTAATGTTGTTGGTGAATTTGATCGTAAGAACTCATTATTTGAGACTTTATTGTCCGGATTTCCAGCTGGAACGGTTAGTGGAGCTCCTAAAATTAGAGCTATGGAAATTATTGACGAACTTGAAAAAAATAAACGTAAACTTTATGCAGGTGGAATAGGTTATTTCACATCTAATAAGGAGTTTGATACCTGCATTGCTTTAAGAACTGCCTTAATAAAAAATGATAAGTTTTATGTTCAATCAGGTGCAGGAATTGTTGCAGATAGTATTCCTGAAAAAGAATATCAAGAAACAGTAAACAAAGCTAAAGCCTTAATGAGTGCGGTTGATTAAATGAAAATTTTACTTATAGATAATTACGATAGCTTTACTTACAATCTGTATCACTGCATTTCAAAACTTAAATGTAAAGTAGACGTAGTTAGAAACGATAAAATTACATCTAAAGAAATTATTAAAAGAAATTATAATAAAATTTTTATCTCGCCAGGTCCTGGTAACCCATTTCAAGCAGGAAACTGTCTTAAAATTGTAAAAGAGCTCCACAAAGATTTACCTATTTTTGGAGTTTGTTTGGGCCATCAAATAATTGGTCAAGCGTTTGGTGGTAAAATTATTAGAGCTAAAACTTTAATGCATGGAAAAATGAGTAAAATTTATTTTAAAAAAGTTGGAATATTTAAAAATTTTAAATCACCATTTGAGGCTACTAGGTATCACAGTTTAATCGTAGATAAGAAAACTTTGCCTGATTGTTTGTCAATTACAGCTGAGACAAAAGATAAAATTATAATGGGAGTTATGCATAATCATTATGAGGTACACGGTGTACAATTTCACCCTGAGAGCATTAATACAAAAGTTGGTATGCAATTAATTAGAAATTTTATAAACCGTTAAGATTAATGAAAGATTTTATTCAAAAACTAGAATCTAATGAAAGCCTTTCATTTGAAGAAAGTAAAAACCTTTTTTCAAATATAATGGAAGGAAAATATAATGAAGATAACATTATCAAGATTTTAAATGCCCTTTCCAGTAAAGGTGAAACTAAAGATGAGTTAGCTGGTGGTATTTTCGTGATGAGATCAAAAGCTACATTAGTTAAAGCTCCAAGCGGAACAGTTGATACTTGCGGTACAGGTGGTGATGGACAAAATTCTTTAAATATTTCAACTGCTGCGGCTATTGTTTTAGCAAGTATCGGTATTAAAGTTGCTAAACATGGAAATAAAGCAGTTTCCTCAAACTGTGGATCAGCTGATGTTCTAGAAGCTCTAAAAATTAATATTAATTTAAAACCAAACGAAGCTGAGCAATCCATTGAAAAAGTTAATTTTGCTTTTTTGTTTGCGCCTAATTACCATCAGGCAATGAAACATGTTGCTGGTGCTAGAAAAAAAATAGCTAAAAAAACTATTTTTAATTTAATTGGTCCTTTAAGTAATCCTGCACAAGTTAAAAAACAAGTTGTTGGAGTTTTTAATGAAAAATGGATGATGCCATTTGCATTAGCTTTGAAAGAAAATAATGTTGAAAATGCATTTATTGTTCATAGTGAAGATGGTATGGATGAAATCTCGCCTTTTGCAAAAACAAAAATTGTAGAACTTAATAATGGAAAAATTAAAAGTTATTTAATTAATCCTACTGATTTAAATATTACTTATAAAAACAAAGAAAATTTAAAGGGTAAAAATGCAGAATATAATGCTCAAAAAGTTATAGATATATTTAAAGGGGAACTTAATGAATTCTCTGACTCAGTTGCTTTGAATGCTGCTGCGGGCTTAATTATCTCAGATAAAGAAAAAAATTTTAAAAAAGCTTTTGACTTTAGTAAACAACACTTAAAATCTGGTAAAGTTTATAAGCATTTGCGAAAAATTCAGTCTATTTAATGAAAAATATTTTAGAAAAAATTATTATACAAAAAAAAGAAGATCTTAAAGCTATAAAAAAAAAAGTTTCAATGACTTCAATTGAAAATAAGATTAAATCTATTAATAATTTCTTAGATTTTAAAAAGGCTATTATTAACAATCAAAAAAAAAATAAAGTTTCTTTAATTGCTGAAATTAAAAAAGCGAGTCCTTCTGCGGGAGTTATTGTTAAAGATTTTAATCACTTAACAATTGCTAAATTATACTCTGATAATAATGCTACTTGTTTATCAGTTCTAACAGAGGAAAGGTTTTTTCTTGGTAGTTTAAATTTTATTAGTAAAATTAAAAAAAAATTCAAATTACCAGTTCTTGCTAAAGATTTTTTTATAGATCCTTATCAAGTGTCATATTCTAAAAGCTTTGGCTGTGATTGTATTTTAATCATATTATCTGCTTTATCTAAAATACAAGCTGATGAGATTTACGAGGAAGCTTTAAAAAATAAGTTAAGTGTTATTGTGGAAGTTCACAATGAAAAAGAAGCTGAAATAGCTCTAAAATATAATGAGGCTATCATAGGTATTAATAATAGAGATCTTAAATCTTTAAATGTTTCTTTAGATAATTCTGTTAGAATTCAAAAAAAATTATTATCACACAAAGGTCCATTAGTTTCTGAAAGTGGAATAAAAAATCGCAAAGACGCACAATACATTTATGACAATACGGGTATAAAAAACTTCTTGATCGGTGAATCAATTCTCGCAAGCAGTGAACCAAGCAAACTAATCAAAGAGATACTATCAATTACCCTTTAAAATGAAGGCTAATTAACCATTGATCTTAAAAAAGAACTTTTATAGAACATTAATGTACGAGGTTTGTTCTTATGCTAACAAAAAAACAAAGAAATTTACTTCTTTATATAAACAAGAAGATTAGATCGACTGGAATTTCTCCTTCATATGAAGAGATGAAAGATTCACTCAACCTAAAGTCGAAATCAGGAATACACAGATTAATATCGGCATTAGAAGAAAGAGGATTTGTTAAAAGATTGGCTCATAAAGCAAGAGCATTAGAAGTTATTAAGCTTCCAGAGAATGCTAGTGCTAATGATATCTTTAATACATTTACACCAAGTGTCATCAAAGGAGGTTTGGATAAATCTCAAAGTATAGCAAGTAAAGTTTCAATATTAGGAAGTATAGCTGCAGGCACTCCCATCGAAGCCATTCAACAAGAAGTTGATAGAGTTACTTTACCAGAAGATTTGCAAAATAATGGAGAGCATTTTGGACTTAAAGTTAAAGGTGACTCCATGATTGAAGCAGGAATTAATGATGGTGATACAATTATCGTTAAAAAAACAACAAATGTTGAAAGTGGTCAGATTGCAGTTGTGCTTATTGACGATCAAGAGGCCACACTAAAAAGAATTAGAAAAAAAGGAAATACCATTGCACTTGAGGCAGCAAATAAAAACCATGGTACTAAAATATATGCTGCAAACAGAATAAAAATTCAAGGTAAACTGATCTCTTTGTATAGAAACTTCCACTAAAATAGTCTAATTATATTAAATGAGTTTCGTTTGTAGGTTTGCGCCCTCTCCTACTGGGCCTCTTCATATTGGTGGCGTTAGAACAGCTTTATTCAATTGGCTATTAGCTAAAAAAAATAAAGGTAAATATTTTTTAAGAATAGAAGATACAGATAAAGAAAGATCTAAAGATGAATTTAAAGATCAAATCATTTCATCGTTAGCCTGGCTAGGTGTTGAACACGATGGAGAACCTTATATACAATCTAAGAATATTGAAAAACATGTTGCTGTAGCAGATGAATTAGTTAAAAAAGGTTTTGCTTACCACTGTTATTGTACTGAACAAGAGCTTGAAGATCAAAAAACTTTGGCAAAAAAAAAGAATTTACCTTTTGTTTACAATAGAAAATGTAGAGATCTTAAAGAAAAAAAAGATGGTACAGCTGTTATTAGATTTAAAAGTAAAATATCAAGCTCAACTTTAATCAAAGATTTAGTTCAAGGTGATCGAAATATTTCAAACTCAACTATTGAAGACTTTGTAATTTTAAGAAAAGATAGAACACCAACGTATCAATTATCAGCGACTGTTGATGATCATGAAATGAAAATAACCCATGTGATTAGAGGCGATGATCACATGATTAATTCATTTAAACAAAAACAGATTTATGAAGCTATGGGGTGGCAAGTACCACATTTTGCACACATACCTTTAATTCACAGTGATCAAGGTAAAAAATTATCAAAAAGAGATAATGCATCCACTATTAATGATTATGTAAAAATAGGAATTATGCCTGATGCACTTAGAAATTACCTGCTTAGACTAGGCTGGTCTTATAAAGATAAGGAAATTTTCACCAAACAAGAAAGTATTGATTTATTTGATTTAAGCGGAGTTGGAAAATCGCCTTCTAAATTAGATATGGCCAGGATCCTTTCGATGAACGAAAATTACATCAAAACTATTGATGAAAATGATTTATTCAAACAATTGAAAGAATACGTGACAAAATATAAAAAACCTTTTGCTGCCTCAAAAGATTCTATTCTTATTAAAAGTATTAGTTTTTTAAAAAATAAAGCTAAAACGTTAGAAGATATTTTTAATAATGCTCAATATATCATTGATGATAACATTAAGATTGCGGATGAAGATCAAAAATTACTAGATACTCGGTCTAAATTAATAATTAAAGACTTTATTACTGAATTTGAAAAACTATCTTCACCAAGTAAAGAAAATCTAGAGACTGTTATAAAATCATTAATTGAAAAACATAAAACTGATTTTAAAGGCGTAGGTCAGCCCTTGAGAATAGGGTTAGTAGGATCAAGATTTGGTCCGGGGCTCTACCATGTCATTCTGTCATTAGATAAAGCAGAGGTGATTAAAAGACTAAATAAAATTTAATTAATAAATTTTATTTTTTCTAAACTTGTTCTTGAACAAACTGGTCTATTTTTGTTGATAAATTTATTTGAATTACAACAATATATATATTTTTATTTAAAAACTAACTTGCACTTTTCCGATTGGTGAAATTTCACCAATAAATTTTTCATTTTTTTGTACAGGAACTATAGCTGTAGTTGAACCTGTCGTAACCCAAAAATCACTGTTTAAAAAAATTTCTCTATTTTGTAATTCTTTTATTAACCAAAATAATGAATTTATTGGATTTCCCAGAATATTTTTTGTATGTCCTAAATAAACTTTTTTATTACAAAGGTTTGTGATTTTAGTTTTTGACTGAAAATTCAAAATATTTTTTATTTTGTATATTTTAGATTTTATAAAAGAAATATTTAAGCCAAAATCAACTATTGCCTGTCCAACAAAATTTGTTTTTTTTATTTTTTGTCTGTATCCAACTAATTCAAATGCTGGTGCTATACCATTAATAAATTTCTTTAATTGTTTTTTTTTATTAATTCTTGTTTTGAATATTGTTTTACTTATTTTGTAAGCAACTTCTAATTCAATGCCTAAAGTATTAGGGGCCAATTTGACTTTTTTTTTACTATCAAAAGTTTGCTCCTTAAAAAGGAATGAGTAAAAAGGTTTGCTAGCTTTCAAAATCTTCATTATCTGTTTGTTTGTTGCACCAATTTTAAACCCTATTGGATGCCATTCGAGCTTTGCTTCTGCAAAATTTTTAATTTGATTTGCTATATTAATATTTTTAAAAACATTAATTGGTAAAGGTTTAATTAAAAAATTTTTTTTTCTAGCAAAAGCTAGCAAGCTCGAAAAAGTGTTTATCTCTTTAAAAATTTTTTTAGAATACATTTTCTAAGTAATTTTAAAATTTACTTTAGATAGTGTTTTTCTATTCCAGCTCCAACTGTATATTTTGGATCAACAAAGTTACCCAATCTAACTTTACCTACTTGACTTAAAATCATATAAATATCCCAAGTATTAAAATTATAATCTTTAGCTAACCATCGAACCAGTTCACGATATGCTATTCTGGTTGCGTCTTCTAATGGTCTAGTACTACCAATTGCCATTAACATATCCTTCGTTTCAAGCCTTGGCCATTCAATATTGTAATTCTTGATTAGATCTACTTTAATTGTCGTCGTAGTAGGATACTCAACTGCTACACCGCAAACCTCGCCATCGCCTTGACATGCATGGGCATCTCCAATGAACAACCTTCCTCCTGGGCTTCTTACTGGTAAATAGGTAATGCTTCCGGGACCCATATCTGGAAGATCCATGTTCCCTCCATGATTATCGGGTGTTAGTGAATTGATTGAGTCAATTTCAGGTGAACAACTTAAAGTACCGATATGAGGTTTGTAAGGTAAAGTTATTCGATCTGACCAATATACATTTTTTTCGTCTAAATTAATTTTTCTTACGATTTCTGGCAGAGGATCGTTTAGAGTAGCAGTATACGCAGTGCCGGTTAATGCACCAAATTCTTGTATCATGCAGCAAGTTCCTAAAGGATTTTGTCCTCTTGGGATCATTTTTTCTATGTAGACAGCTACTGCATCGCCTTTCTCTGCGCCTTCGATCATTATTGGTCCATTTTGTGGATTTAAAAAAGGCATCACCAATTTTTCACTAGGCTTATCAGTTTCTTTTTGAATTTTGCCTTCAAAAGCATCTCTAGTCTCAACCACAACCGTGTCACCAGGTTTAATGTACATTACAGGTTTTGAGTATGGTCCCATAGTATAATGGTAATTTCCTTGTATTTTTTCAGTTAAGTAATGTGTTTGCCCTTTACTATTTTTTCCAACACCCTTTGCCATCATTATTGAGCTTTTTAACCAGTCCATCTATCTCCTTTCATATTTTAATGTGTGTGCAAACTTAACAAATTTCTAGCTTTTTCCAAAGTATCTATTTGTGAGGCTTCCAATTTTTTTGAATTATTTCCCTTATCTACAACTATACAATTTGAATGCAATTGACTAATGAGGGAAATATTTTGTTCTACAACTATAATAGCTGTACTAAATTTTTTTGATAAATCTTTTAATACATTTCCAATAAAACTAACAATAGACGGTTGTATACCTTCCGATGGTTCATCAAGAATAATAATTTCAGGATTAAATACTAGGGCTCTTGCTATTGCAAGTTGTTGCTGTTGACCGCCGCTTAATGATGCTCCATTTTCATTTCTTTTCTCTTTTAATATTGGAAAAACTTTATAAATATTTTCTAAATTATCTTTATTGCTTTGACGAATTTTTTTTCTTGCATATAGTGGAAGCATAATATTTTGTTCTACCGTTAAAGAATTGAAAATATCTCTGCCTTGAGGTACATATCCAATTCCTAGTGTAGAACGAACTGAAGGATTTGCGCTAGTTATGTCTCTCCCTTTAAGGCTTATTATCCCCGTTCTTGCCTCTAATAAACCCATTATAGTTTTCATTAAGGTTGTTTTTCCCATTCCATTACTTCCGGTAATACATAATATTTCACCACTTTTTATACTAAATGAAAAATTATTAATGATTGTTGTGGAGCCATATCCAGATGAAATATTTTTTAATTCCAACAAATTGTTATTACCATCACCCATTAACTTGCTCCTAAGTAAATATTATTAACCCCTTTATCTGATAAGACTTCTGATACACTACCTTCGATAAACATTTTTCCTAGATGTAAAACAGAAACTTTAGTAGCTATTTGCTTTACAAAATCCATATCATGTCCCACAATTATAAAAGTCATACCCTGTTTATTCAGTTTTTTTATTATTTTACCTGTAATTTCGGTTTCTTCAAATGATAAACCAGCTGTAGGTTCGTCTAAAAAAACAAGATCTGGCATAGATAAAGTTGAAAGAGCAATGTCTAACCACTGCTTTTTGCCATGTGAAAGATCACCTGCAAAATTGTTTTTTTCTTCCTCTAAAAAAAATTCACTTAATAATTTATCAATCTCAAAAGACTTTTCTCTATTGTTTGCTAATGATAAATTTTCTAGAACAGTCAGTTCTGAAAAAACTGATGGAGCTTGAAACTTTACTCCTATGCCTAAATTAATCCTTTCATGAAGTTTTAATTTTTCAATATTTTGATTTTTATATAAAATTACTCCATTGTTTGGGGAATGGTAACCAATTACTAATTTAAATAAAGTGCTTTTTCCAGCACCGTTAGGTCCTATAATAAATCTTATTTCTCCCTTATCTACTGTAAGAGAAACATCATCTAATGCTGTGAATCCTCCAAATTTTTTTGTCAAAGATTTAGTTTCTAAGATTATAGCCATTTAATTCTCTCCAATATTTTTTTTTTCAACATTAAAATCAATCCATCTGGAAAAAATCTTATGACTATTACTAAAACAAGACCCATAAAAATAATTGCAAATTGAGCTCCATTTATTGCCAGTATTTGCGAAAGCCATATAAAAAAGATACATCCAATAAAAACAGAAAAAAAATCTTTTTTTCCACTTGCCGCAACCCATACAACTGGTAAAGCGGAAGAAATTAAACCCATTGATGATGGTGTTATATATCCTCCCCAATTAGTATAAAGAATTCCACTTATGCCGGCTAATACAGAAGCTATTACAAATCCAATTAACTGAACAAATTGAACGTTATGACCTAGGCTTGAAACTCTATCTCTGTCCTCTTTAGAAGCTAGAAAAATTAATCCTAATTTAGAATTTTTAAATTTATAAAGAGCTATTAAAGTAACTGCTGCTAAAATTAAAATAAAATAATATTGTGTAACATCTTGAACTAATCCAAATTTTATATTTTGAAATCCGATAGTTGGCATTCCCTGCATTCCATTAAATCCGTTAAGCCTCGCCTCACCAATTGCGTATTCTGGTCCTGCAGTTTGTTGCATAAACGTCTCAAAAACTAATGTAATTGCGAGAGTAACGATACCTATGAATACGTCATATATTCCTCCGTAGAATAAGAAGTAGCCTACTATAAAACCAAAAAGTGCAGTTATCGCTAAAGCAAGAAATACTGACCAAATACCAACGCCTGCCACTCCAATAAAATTAATACTAATTACTCCAAAAGAATAACCTGCTAAACCAAAAAAAGCTGTTTGCCCAAAACTCAAAATTCCTCCCATGCCCCATATAACCGCCAGACCAAGAGAAAGAAAAGTCCAACACATAAAATAAGACATGTTGTATAAAACATAAGTATCCAAAAAAAGAGGTAATAAACCTAATATTAAAAATGTGATTATTGGTAGTTTATTTTTTTTTAAGTTCATTATAATTTTATTTAGACTTAGATATTAATCCACTGAAACCTTTTGGTAAAAACCTTATAATTAAAATTACTGCAAATAATATTGCGATCAATCCAATTGTAGCTTTGTAAAAGAATGTTACAGATGTTTGTACCGTACTTAAAAATGCAGCAGCAGGAACAAGGCCAATAAAAGGAGCGGCGCCTGCTGTAACAACTGTAATAAAAGCTGTAACAATAAAAGCTTGACCTATGCTTGGAACGATTGTCATGGTAGGTGCATAAAGTGCTCCTGTTATTCCTGCTAAACCTGCTCCAATTGCAAATGTAACTGAGTAAACATTGCTCACATTAACTCCCATAGTGGACGCTATATCCGGTCTTTCGATTGTAGCTCTAGCTAAAGCTCCAAAATGGGTTTTCATAAAAAGTAAATATAGTGATGCTAAAAGCGATAAAGAAAATAAAATTAAAAATACCCGGTACTCTGAATAAGAAAATTCACCTAGCCTAAAGTTTCCCATTGGGGTTTGTAAGCCTTCGTACGAAGGTCCGAAAATAACAAGGAAAGATTGTGATACTATTAAGCTTATACCCCAAGTAGCAACAACTGAGTCTAATGGTCTTCCATATAAATGTCGAATTATAAACTTTTCTAATATTAAACCAAAAATTATAGTAACCAAAACTCCAAAGGCCATAGCAACTGGTAATGGTAAATGGAAAACTTTTCCCGAAACTACAGTTCCATATGCACCAACAGTTATAAATTCTCCGTGTGCTAAATTTATAATTTTCATCATCCCAAAAATAACTGCTAAGCCTATTGCAGATAATAATAAAAATGCGAGAACATCTCCAAATTGATAGACGATATTAAAAAGCATTATCATAAATCTAATTTATTTTATTTAGGTAAACTTAGCGATATTTTTATATCGCTAAGTTTAATATTTTATTTATTTTTTTGGTGGCTTACTAGGAGTGTACTGAGAGTAATCGTCTTTTACAGCTAAATTACAACCAGCCTGACCTAACCAATAAGGTTGAATATTTTCCCAAACTTTTGGTATAGACACTTTGTGACCTTTTCCAACTTCAACCAAGAAAATTGTATGACTTCCATGGTGACTTTTTGGATCAATAGTTACAACGCCTGATGGGCCATCAAATGAAATGCCAGATTCTAACGCAGCAATTACTTTTGGCTTATCAGTTGTTCCGGCTTTTGCAACTGCTTTTGCATATATATTAATCGCATTATATGCATTTGCAGCTTCCATATTTACGTATGGCTCATTAGGATATACGGCTTTAAATCTTTTAATAAAGTCTTTACTTTTTTCATGATATGGACCTTCTTTGATTACTTCATGCACTTCTTCAATATAATTGACTGTAACATACATATTCTCTAGTGCAGGAGGAGCAAATCTTCTATGCTCATATGCCTGACCAACGTTAATTGAAGTTGCCATTGGAATACCTAAACCTGCTGCCGCTTGTTGTTCATAGAATGAAGCTTGTTTAGCTCCAACTAATAAAGTCATTAAAACATCTGGTTTGGCTTTTTGTATCTTTTGAATAGTTTGACTGTATTGAGAAACGTCAAGTGGAATAAATTCTTCACCAACTAGCGTTCCACCAGCTTCTTTTACAATTTGTCTAACCCATTCTGCAGATATTTGTCCAAAGTTATAATCAGCAGCGATTGTATAAACTTTTTTTCCATACTTCTCCATCATCCATGGAACTAATGTACTGAATTGTTGTTCAGGTACCGCGCCAGTTACAAATACATTCTTATCACACACACCACCTTCGTACTGATTATTATAGAAATAAAGCATTTTGTTTTTATCCATTATTGGTCTAATGGCCTCTCTTGATGCGCTTGAAAATGCTCCAAAAACAACATCTACTTTATCTTTTTGAATCAATCTGTTTGCAAATTCTTGAAATCGAGTGTTATCAGATTGTGTATCGTATCTCACTATTTCAAGCTGTCTACCAAGCACGCCTCCCTTAGCATTTATTTCTTTAACTGCTAATTCATAAGCGTGTATTTTTGGAACCACCGCTATGGCAAAATTTCCAGTTTCATCTTCTAAAATACCAAGCTTAATTTTTTCAGCCGCCCAAGTATTGCTAGAAAAAAACAAAAAAACTGACAGTATAACTGTAAGTATTTTTTTCATATTATTTTCCTTATTGTTATTATTAATATTAAAACTATACCTTAAAAAGCTCTTATCAAAACATTTTGATTAAAATATTTATTATGAGTAAATTATAAAAATATTATTAAAATATCAAATAAATACACTTTTAAGTTGTATTAAATAAGAATACATTATTAAGTGGATTAAAGATATTGTCTTAATACTTTTTTTGTCTTAAAAAAACTCAAGATTTTTTTAACTATATAATTAAAAAAAATAACAATTATGACAAGAACTTTAAAAGAAAAATATAAAGTTGCTGCAGTTCAATACGAACCTTCTCAATTTAAAAAAGATCATAATATCCATTCTCTGCTAAACCTCTGTGAAGAAGCGGCAAAAAATGGTGCAAAACTTATCGTAACGCCAGAGATGGGAACAACTGGATACTGTTTTTTGAACAGAAAAGAAATTAGTTCTTTAGTTGAATCAATTCCTGGACCTACTACAGAAAAATTTTACGAAATTGCAAAAAAATTTAATTGTTTTATTGTAGTTGGACTACCTGAAGTAGATGGTGAAACTCTACTATATTATAATTCAGCAGTACTTATTGGACCTAACGGAATAGTTGGTAAACATCGTAAAAGCCATTCTTATATTGCAGAACCTAAATGGTCTGCACCAGGGCAAGACCATTTAGTCTTTGATACAGAAATTGGAAAAATAGGTATTTTGATTTGTATGGACATACACTTTATCGAAACTGCTAGAATCGTTGCTCTACAAAAAGCAGACATCATAGTTCATATAAGTAACTGGCTTAGTGAAAGGACGCCTGGACCATATTGGATTAGTAGAGCTTTCGAAAATGGCTGTTATTTAATAGAGGGAAATCGATGGGGATTAGAAAGAACTGTTCAATTTAGTGGCGGAAGTTGTGTAATTAATCCTGATGGATCTATAGCTTCAGTAATCGATAAAGGTGACGGGATAGCTTATGCGGATATTGATATTTCATGGTCTAGAAAAAGAGAAGTTTTAAACGAAAAAATATTTGATGATAGAAGGCCTGAAATGTATTTAAATTTACCAACAAATCCTTATTTGTGGAATCCGCTTGATTTTTTTGGTTTGTATGGAATGGATCCTTTGCCCAAAGGTAAAGAGTCCATAGTTTCTATAGTACAAATGAATACAACGAATAATATAAATCAAAACTTAAAAGAAATTTTTAAACATTTAAAAATGGCTAAAGATAGTTCAAGTGAATTGATAGTTTTTCCTGAATTAGCTTTAACTGGCCACTTAAATAAAAATAAATCAGCAATTAGTAAAAATAATTCTATAATCTTACAGTTGGCAAATTATGCAAATGAAAATAATATTTATATTTGCTGTGGATTTGCAGAAAAAGAAGGAAAAGAATTTTATAATTCTTCTATACTTTTTGGTCCTGAAGGAATTCTTGGAATTTATAGAAAAATTCATTTAAATAGTGAAGACAAAAAGTGGGCTAGCGAGGGTAATGAATGGAAATATTATGACACCAAAATTGGAAGAATTGGTTTAATGATAGGTTATGATGCTATTTTTCCAGAATCAGCAAGGTGCTTAGGCTTATATGGGTGTGATTTGGTTTTATGCTCTTCGGCTCAAAAAGGAATTTTCACTCACGGACATAAAGGAAGTAATATTAGGCAGAATTATCCTATTCCAACGGGTACGGACCCAAATCATTGGAATCACTTCAGAATAAGGGGTGGTGAAAATAACATATACTTTTTATTTGCGAATATTTCCGATAAAAAAAATAATTATTTTGGTAAAAGTGGAATTTTTGGACCAGATCCTTTTAAATTTCCAAGAGAAGAAAGTTTAATTCACGATGATAAAGACATGACTCATTTAAAGATAGATACTTCTAATTTAGACACAAATTATCCTACTAATGTTGTAAGAGATAAGTTTATGATGTCAATGAGACAACCACATCATTACATTCCGCTAATAAAACACTTTCAAAAAAAAATATTCTAGGACCAGTAACCTGACAACAGAGCGCTACCACTTATGATCAAATATTACTTCTGTTTTTTTCGTCTTCTTCGGTAGTTGTTGACTACATAGGTATTTTTAAACTAACCGCTAATTGATTATAAAAAATGAGTCCTGCAATTAAAACAATTGCATTAGCCATTAAACATAATGTTCTTTTTTTTGATTGGGATTAAATAATTTTTTTTATCTTATTGTGAGTGACTATAAGAGTCTACTTAGAGCTTTACTAGCTAATTCAGAGGAAGATTTTTCTGTCTTGAATTGACTTAATATCAATTCAGTTTTTTTTACTTGTTCCTGCATTTTTGAGGGTGTTTCTAAAAAATTACTTACTAAATTAAAAATATTTTTTGAATTGCAATTTGATTGCAATAGCTCTGGAATAATTTCTTCTTTAGCTGCAATATTAATTAGATTAGCATAATTAATTTGAACTAACATTTTAACAATTAAAAAATTTATAAAACTCATTTTATAAAGAATGATTGATGGAATTTTGGCATGACATATTTCAAGAGAAACTGTTCCTGATTTAGCAACAGCAAAAATTGATTTTTTAAGTAAATGAGCTTTAAGCTTATCATCACTTATTACTTCACAATTACTCACTTCACTATTTTTTATATAAGATTGAATTAAGTCTTTATATTCTCTTGTTGAATGGAACACGTAAGTAATGTCATTATACTTGTCTTTCATTAATTTTATAAAGTTTAGAAGAATTGGCATTAAGATATCAATTTCTGAAATACGGCTTCCAGCAAAAATAGATATCAAACTTTTATTTTTTCCAACAAATTGATTGATATCAATTTTATCATCAGGTTTATCTTCTAATAAAGGGTGACCTACAAATTCACAACTGACCTGTTCTTTTTCAAAGTAAGGTTTCTCAAAGTTAAAAAGTAACAAAATATGATCAATAAATTTTTTAATTTTTTTAACTCTACCTTCTCTCCAGACCCAGACTTGAGGTGCAATATAATGAACGGTTTTAATAGTGGAATCTATATTTTTTACTTTCTCAGCTACTCTTAAAGTAAAATCAGGACTATCAACGGTAAAAAGGATATCAGGCTTAAATTTCAGAATAGCCTTCACAGTTTCATTAATTTTATTATTAATTTTAAATATATTCAGTAGTACTTTAGTAAATCCAAGATAAGTAATCTCTCTTAGATCATAAATTGATTGTATGCCTAAAAATTTAAGATTTTCACCTCCAACAGACAAATATTCTATATCGGGATTAATTAGTTTTAATTTAGATATAACTTTTGAGGCAAGTTTGTCACCAGAAGGTTCACCCGTTAATATAAATATTTTTTTCATACTGCTGAAATAAACATTTTATTTTTATTAGCAAAATTAATAAGTTGTTTTTTCTCTAAACAAATATTCTTTTTATTTTTTAAAACTATTCCTTTCAATCCTACTTTTTTACATTGCATTAATGTTTTTAAACCAATAGTTGGTAAATCAATTCTCAAATCTTGTTTTTTCTTTGGAAATTTTGCTAAAATTCCTTTTAGTATTTTTTGTTTTCTTTTTATTTTCCTTAACATTTGTTGAGTGCCGCTATTTCCTTCGGTTGCTAATACTTTATTATTTCTAACAACTGTTCCTTGGCTAAAACTATAATTATTTAATTTTTTTAAAGTTAAAACTGCTTTTTTGATATCAATTTTATCTTCATTATTAGGCTTAATTTTTGTATGAATGCCTTTTGCTAAACTAAGCTCAGGCGTAAACGTTAAAGAATTTATAGTCTTAATTTTTTCTATTTTAAAAATATTAATTACTTCATTTAGGATGGCAGCATCTCCAATTTTAGATGCCTTGATAATTCTTGGAATATAATAAATACCTTTTAAATCTAGTTTAAGTTTTGAAAAATTGGGTTTTTTTACTTTGCCAGCAAAAAGTACTTTTTTACAATTATTAACTTTTAAAATATTTATAATTTTTCCTATTTGACCGATTGAAACAGAATTAAAATTTTTATTTTTTTTAAAAATTTTATTTTTTGTTAAATCGATAATTAAGTATTTTATTTTATTTTTTTTAATTTTTTTTAGGATTTCTTTTGGAAAATTTGTTTCTCCAAATATTAATCCAATCATTTTATTCTAAATTTAATGGTGTACAAATAGGTCTTTTTTTGTCTTTTGATATAAAGTTAATTACTTCCTCAACAAGTTCATTATCTTTAAATTCACCATTTATTTTGCTTAAATTCTCATGAAGATTTTTAGAAGAAAATATTTCATCATAAGCCTTGCTAAGTTCCATAATCTTATTGTTTTCATAATTTTTTCTTCTAAGACCTATTAAATTTAATCCTTGCAAATAATTTCTATTTCCAATTGATAAGCCAAAGGGGATGACATCTTTTAATACTCCTGTCATGCCGCCGATCATGGCTAATCTTCCAATTCTAGTAAACTGTTGAACCGCTGAGTTGCCTCCTATTACAACAGAATCTTCTATAACTACGTGGCCGCCTAATGGGACATTATTTGCTATAATTACATTATTTCCAACTTTACAATCATGAGCAATGTGAGAAGAAATCATAAATAGACAATCGCTACCAATTGTAGTTTCGCCTCCCCCACCTGATGTTCCTGGATTAATCGTTACATGTTCTCTAATCCTATTTCTTTCTCCTATGACTAATCTATTTGGCTCATTTTTATATTTAAGATCCTGCGGAGAAGTTCCAATACTAGCAAAAGGGTAAATTTTCGTATCTTTTCCAATCTTTGTATTTCCTTCTACATGTACATTTGAAACTAATTCAACTCCTTCATCCAATTGAACTAAATCGCCAATGTTACAAAACGGTCCAATTTTTACGTTATTTCCTATTTTAGCTTTTTTTGAAATAATGCTGGAACTATGAATCATTTTCTATCTACTATAGTTGCTGACCACTCAGCATCAGCCATTCTTTTTCCATCTACTTTTGCTGTGCCTTTATACTTCCAAACTCTGCCATGTGATCTGATAGCTTCTATTTCTAATTGAAGTTCACAATCGGGTATGATTGGATTTCTGAATCTGGCTTTATCTACACTCATTAAAAAAACTAATTTATTTTCATATTCCTTAGGATCTATTCCGCATGCTGTTAAAGCAGCTGCAGCCTGACCAAAAGCTTCTATTATTAAAACACCAGGCATAATTGGTTGTCCTGGAAAATGACCTTGAACATAAAAACCATTTTTTTTAACATACATTATTGCAGTTGCAGATTTTAAATGAACTATTTTAGTCAACTTGTCGATTAAAAGCATAGGCGCTCTATGCGGTAATAAACTTTCAATTTTTTTTCTATCTATTGTGTCAATCATTATTTTTTTGAATTTTTTATAAATTCTTTCAATGGCATTGCAGGATATCCCATAACAACCATTCCGTCTGGAATATCTTTAACAACACCGCTTCCGCCTCCGATTTTAACATTATTCCCAATTTTTAAGTGACCAGATATGCCTGCTTGCCCTCCTAAAGATACATTGTTTCCAATTATTGAGCTTCCAGCAAAACCAACTTGACCTGCTACAATACAATTATCTCCAATTTTTACATTATGCGCTACATGAACTTGATTGTCTAAGAAAGTATTTTTACCAATAATAGTATCTCCAACAGAGCCTCTATCGATAGTGCAATTAGCACCAAGTTCGGCATTATCTTTTAATAGTACTTTTCCAATATGCGGAAATCTTAAATTTTTATCTTTTAAAGGTATAAAACCAAATCCTTTTAAGCCAATTTTGCATCC